>NZ_JBSGBE010000018.1:0-213664 GCF_053601075.1 Lentzea sp. NPDC004789
CCGACCCCAAGCCCTACGTCTGGACCCGCACCGCGGACCAGATCCTCGAGTCACTCGCCGCCTACTGCCAGCGAATTAACGACTCAGGACACTAGTCAGGCTCCTGGTAGCGCTCCAAGGCCGCGATCATGAGTTCGAGCCCGAACTCGAACTCGTGATCGTGGTCGTAGGTCCCCAGCTCGTCGAGCACCTCGGCGGACAACGGGAACGCCGACGCGTCAACACCTTCGTACGGCGACAGGGCGATCCCGCCGAGCTCCGGCGACGTCGCGACCTCCCTCATCAGCGTGCCCAGCAAGTAGGACACCATCGCCCGCATCATCCCGACGGCGATCTTGCCCCGGAACCCGGCCCTGTCGAAGTTCGTCAGCGCGGCCTCGATCGTGCGGAACCCCGCCTGGGAGCTCAGCCGCCGCGTCGCCAGCATCACGAACGCACGGGGGTGCTGCCGCGCCAGCTCCCGCACCGCCCGCGCGTGTGCCCGGATGTGGTCGCGCCAGTCGTCGCTGTCGACGTGGTACGGCCGGGCCTCCGCCATGATCCGCTCGGCCGCGAGGTCCACCAGCACGGCCTTGTTCGGCACGTGGTTGTACAACGACATCGTGCCCGCGCCCAGCTCGGCGGCGAGTCGTCTCATCGAGACGGCCTCCACGCCCTCACGTTCGATCAACCGCACTGCCGCATCCACGATGCGGGTGCGGGTCAACGGTTCACGTGATGAGGCCACTGGCGCAGACCATACGACGTGGAGTAGCTTCCGTGCGACGTACGGCGTACGTAGGAGGGTCGGCCGGCATGACCGAATCCAAGGCGCTCAGAGCGCTGCGCGAGGCGATCGTCCTGGAACACATGGAATGCCAGAACGACTTCGACTTCGACACCTCCCTGAACGCGTTCCCGCACCCCAGGTACGAGATCATGGCGTCCGGCCAGGTGCTGGACGGCGTGGACGAGGTCCGCGCGTACTGGCAGCGCACCCGCGCGACGTTTCCCGACCAGCGCAGCAAGGTCATCGACATCCACCACGCCGATGACGCGGTGGTCGTCGAGTTCGAGCTGTCGGGAACACACCTGGGCAGCCTCCTCGGTGAGGAACCGACGAACAAGACCTTCAAGGTCCGCATGGTGGGTTTCTTCCTGTTCGAGAAGGACGTCCTGCTCTGCGAACGGGTCTACGGCGACACCACGACCGTGATGGTCCAGCTCGGCCTGCTCAACGCGCCGGAAGAGTACGCAGGGCCCTACTGAGGCGTTTCCCGCCCGAACACCACTCTGACCTCGCCGACCACCTGACCGCCACCGAGCACCGGCACGGACAGGTGCTCCTTGGCCGGTGACACGTCGTAACCCAGCGCGGCCAGTGCGGTCAGCCCGATCGCCGTGGTGGCACGGGGGTTGCCGTCGAGCACCTTCACCGCGACCGCGTGCCCGGCCGCCGTCGCCAGCACCAGCACGCCCTCCGCGCCGCCCTTGGCCACCACGCCCGGCAGCAGCTGCATGACCACGGTGTTCAGGTGCCCGGTTCCTCCTACGTACTCGGGAAAGTCGCGCATGGCGTCCGCGACCGGCGTGCGCACCAGACCCTGCATCGCACGCGCCAAGCCGTGCAACGACAACCCGTACACCGGCGCACCGCATCCGTCGACCGCCGTGTGCGCCACGCGCTCGCCGGAAAGTTCCTCCACCGTGCGCAACACCAACTGCTGCAACGGATGTGTTGACTCCAAATAGGTCTGGGTCGGCCACCGCGCCGCCATGCACGCCGCCAGCATCGCCGCGTGCTTGCCGGAGCAGTTCATCCGCAGGCGCGACGGTTCCGTCAACCGTTGACGGGTGTTCTCGTCCTCCGGCCAGGAAACGGGGCAGCGCAACAACCCCACCGGCAGCCCGCCCATCAGCTCCATCACCAGCTCGACGTGCCGGTGCTCGCCGGTGTGCGACCCCGCCGCGATCGCCAGCGACGGCCCCTCCAGCGGTGCGCCGGCGGACAGGCAAGCCAACGCCTGGAACGGTTTCAGGCACGATCGCGGCAGCACCGGGTCACCGACCGCCCCCACGGACACACCCAGCTCACCGGACGGCAGCAGGCCGACAACGCTCCCGTGGTGCAGGCTTTCGACGAAACCGCTCCTGGTGACCTCAGCGAGCAGTGCGGGCACGGCCGGCCTATCCACGCAGTCTCCCCATACCCGCGAAGCTACTGATCGCGGTCAACCGGGCACAAGACGCGAAGAAGCCGCCTGTCCCGTTCGGGACAGGCGGCTCTCGACAGATGATCAGATGCTGATCAGCTCAGACTCAGATGGCGCGAACGCCCTGGGCCTGCGGGCCCTTCTGGCCCTGACCGATCTCGAACTCGACCCGCTGGTTCTCCTCGAGAGCCTTGTAGCCGTTCATCTGGATCTCAGAGTAGTGGACGAACACGTCGGCGCCACCGTTGTCGGGGGAGATGAAGCCGAAGCCCTTCTCCGCGTTGAACCACTTGACGGTGCCCTGTACTGCCATCTTGCTACTTCTCCTCTAACAGGTGCCGGATCGCGCTCGCGACCACCGGGTCAAGTCGGAACGGCGACCTCTCCGGAACCTGGAGAAACCACACGCTCGCGACCTCGTTCCGCGAGCGTGGGAAAGCACGAACACGAAAACGTACGACCATGGACAGTCAACCACGACCTCCCGCTCTCAGTCGAGCACTCGATCGCACTGCTACCGTGAGATCCCAAACGACCACGCGGAGGTACTCGTGCCCGAGCAGCCGACGATGTCGATCAAGGTCGAGGTCGCACCCCGGATCATCGGCGGCCTGCACGCGCTCGCACGGAAACACCTGACCGATGCCGCCGCGAAGAAGCCCGCGCGGACCAAGGCCGTGAACAAGAACAGCGTCTCCGGCGCCGTGCGCGGCACCGTGTTCCAGATCGGCCAGATGTACGGACAGGTCAACGACCACGAGGGACGGTAACCTGGAGGGTCGTTGACCCAGGGGGCCGTGCTTGACCGGCAGTGAGCGACTGCTCTTCTTCTTCATCGGCTTGGTGACCACCTTCGTGTTCATCCGCATCAGCGTGCGGCTGATCAGGGCGAAGGTGCGCTGGTGGCCACGCAACATCGTGCACGGCGACACGCACGTGCATCACGTGGTGTTCGGCACCGTGCTGCTGCTGTTGTCCAGCGTCACGAGCCTGATCATCCCCGACGACCTGCACGGCGCCCGGCTGGCGGCCGCGGCGGTCCTGGGCGTCGGCGCAGCGCTGGTGCTGGACGAGTTCGCGCTGATCCTGCACCTGCGGGACGTGTACTGGACGAAGGCGGGCCGGCTGTCCGTCGACGCCGTCTTCCTCGCCATCGGCCTGACGGGCACGTTCCTGCTCGGCGCGCGCCCTCTCGGCTACGACGAGGTGCTGCAGCTCAACCCGGAGACGGCGCCGACCGACGCGTTCACGCTGCGGCTGATGGCCATCGGGGTGAACCTGTGCCTCGCGATCGTGGCGCTGCTGAAGGGGAAGATCTGGACCGGACTGCTCGGCCTGCTCGTCCCGGTGGTGCCCGCCGTGGGCGCCGTGCGGCTCGCACGACCCGGTTCACCCTGGGCGCGCTGGCGCTACCAGGAGGGCTCGCGCAAGCTCTCGCGGGCATACCGCAGGGAGGCGCGGCTGCGGCAGCCGATCATCCGCGCCAAGATCGCCGTACAGGAGTTCATCTCGGGCCGTCACGACCTGCCGGACCACGACAGGTCGTGACGGTTCCGACTACCCTCCGACGATGTCCTGCTGGACACAGGCCTGAGCGAGGTCGCCCGCGCAGAGCTCCTGCGGCTTGACGACGCCCTCGGTCACCAGCGTCCGCACGGTGTCCTTCTTGATCAACGTCGCGCCGAGCAGCACCGACTTGATGTCGCGCCGCGCGACGGGATCCCTCAGGTTGCCGGTGGCGAGGTCGTCGGCACCCGCGAGGTCGCCGCGGGCGATCGCGATCGCCAGCCGCGCCGCGGCCTCCGCCTCGTCGCGCACCGGCTTGTAGACCGTGATGCACTGGTCGCCCCGCAGCACGGCCCGCAGCCCGTCCACAGTGGCGTCCTGCCCGGTGACCGGGACCTTGCCCGCCAGGTTCCGCTTCTTGAGCACCGCGATGACCGCGCCCGCCAGGCCGTCGTTGGCCGCGACCACGCCGTCGACCTTGCCGTTGTTCTCGTTCAGGATCTGCTCGAACAGCTGTCCGCCGAGCTCGTTGTTCCAGTCGGCGACCGCCTGCGACTTCACCAGTCTGAGCGCGCCGCTGTCGTACTTCGCCGACAGCCGCGACTTCTGGCCCTGCGTGAACAACGTGGCGTTGTGGTCGGTCGGCGCGCCCTCGATCTCGATGATCTGGGCGCCCGGCTTGTTGCCCAGGCACTCCATCAGACCGTCCGCCTGGAGCTGGCCGACGTTCACGCTGTCGAAGCCGACGTGGTACTCCGCCTGGCCGCCGAGCGTCACGCGGTCGTAGTCGATGACCGGGATGCCCGCGGCCTTCGCCTTCTTCTGCACCGCCAGGCCGCCCGCCGCCGACAACGGCGTGATCATCAGAACCTTCACCTTGCGACGGATCATCTCGTCGGCGATCTGCGCGAACTTCGCCTCGTCGCCCTCGGCGTTCTCCATGAACGGTTCGATGTCCGCGTAGTTGAACGCCTGGGTGAGCAGCGGGCGATCTTGTTCTTCCCAGCGCGTGGATGTCGTTCGGTCGGGAAGGATTACCCCGACGATTGGTTTGGGTCCACGCGCCGGCAGCGTCGGAGCACCCTGACCTGCACCACCGCAGGCAGAGAGGAGAAAGAGCAGGCACGCCGACGATGCCATTACCCGTCTTCGCATAAACGCGGAGTTCATCGCTTGAATGTTGTTAAGTCAAGATTTCCTGGCATCCATCACGCTCCGCTGCCGACCGGCTACAGTTCGATTCCGTACGAAAGGCGCTGATGACAGGCCCAATTTCGTGTCAGTGTGTCGGACTTGGGCGGCAATCGGGGGCCGCACTGTGTTGTTGGATCCAGCCCTGACCGGGTGTGAGGAGACAGCTAGGTGAGAACGCGCAGAACCGTGATGGCGGTGGCGGCAACGGTGTCGCTGATCGCTGCGGGCACTTCGGCGGCGGGGGCGGCGCCGGCCTCGACCGCGGGCCAGCAGAAGGACACCGAGTACACCGTCCTGCTGGCGGAACCCGCGAACCGCGACTTCGCGATGGACGCGGTGCACAAGGCCGGCGGTGAGGTGGTGCGGGACAACAAGGCCGTCGGTCTGCTGACCGTCAAGGCGCCCGCGAACGGGTTCGTGGAGAAGGTCTCCGCGTCGAAGGAGATCGTCGGAGCCGCACGCTCCACGCCGATCGGCCACACCCCCGTGGCGAAGGCCGAGAAGGCCAAGCGGGACAACGTCGAGAAGGAGAACGCGGCCGCACAGCCGAACAAGGCCCCTGCCGAGTCGAAGTCGACCTCGGGCATGGACCCGATGGACGGCGACCTGTGGGGCCTGAACCTCGTCCGCTCCAACATCGCACGGGCCAAGCAGGCCGGTGACAAGCGCGTGTACGTCGGCATCCTCGACACCGGTGTGGACGGCACGCACCCGGACATCGCGCCGAACTTCAACAACGAGCTGTCGCGCAACTTCACCGTCGACATCCCGTTCGACTCCGACGGCGGCGAGTTCGACGGACCGTGCGAGTTCCGCGGCTGCGTCGACCCGGCGAACTGGGACGACGGTGGCCACGGCACCCACGTGGCCGGCACCATCGGCGCCGCGGCCAACGGCTTCGGCATCTCCGGCGTCGCACCGAACGTGTCGCTGGTGAACATCCGCGGCGGCCAGGACTCGGGTTCGTTCTTCCTGCAGCCCGTCGTCGACGCCCTGACCTACGGCGCCGACATCGGCCTGGACGTCATCAACATGTCGTTCTACGTCGACCCCTGGTACATGAACTGCGCCAACGACTCCACGGCCACGCCGGAGGAGCAGCTGGAGCAGCGCACGATCATCGCGTCCGTGCAGCGCGCCCTGAACTACGCGCACCGCAAGGGCGTCACCCTGATCGGCGCAGGCGGCAACAACCACGAGGACCTGGGCAAGCCCCGCACGGACACCGTGAGCCCGAACTACCCGCCCGGCCACAACCGCCCGCGCCCGGTCGACAACGCCACCTGCCTCAACCTCCCGACCGAGGGCGACCACGTCATCTCGGTCTCCGCCCTCGGCCCGTCGACCGCCAAGGCCGACTACTCGAACTACGGCGTCGAGCAGACCGCGATCTCGGCCCCCGGCGGCTACTTCCGCGACGGCTTCGGCACGCCGTGGTACCGCACCAACGAAAACCTGATCCTGTCCACCTACCCCCGCAACGTCGCCGTCGCCGAGGGCAACGTCGACGAGGCGGGCAACATCACCGCGAAGGGCCTCGCCGCGGGCGTCAAGAAGGCCGTGCAGGGCGACAAGGTCGGCTTCTACCAGTACCTGCAGGGCACCTCGATGGCCGCCCCGCACGCCACCGGTGTGGCCGCGCTGATCGTCAGCCAGTACGGCAAGAAGGACAAGGGCCGCCCCGGCCTGACCATGGACCCGGACAAGGTCGAGAAGATCCTCTACAAGACCGCGATCCAGCGGGCCTGCCCGAACCCGCGCACGGTCTCGTACGTGAACGTGGGCCGCACGCCGGAGTTCGACGCCACCTGCGAGGGTGACGCGAAGTTCAACGGCTTCTACGGTCACGGCATCGTGGACGCCTACGGCGCCGTGACGCGCGGCGGCCAGTTCCTGTAACCGCACCCCGTTCGGACTTTCCCGAAGTTCGACGCGAAGGCTCCCGGTCCCGGTCGGGAGCCTTCGTCGTTCGCGGGCCTGGCGAGGGGCACGAGGAAGGTGGACGAGAAGTTCAACCGGCACAAGGGTTGACGACCTTGCGCCCGGACACCCGCTGACGAACTACCCGCTCGCCACGAGGATGGGCTTGTGCTCGCCCGCGACGCCGAAGGCGAGCCCGACCTGCCCAATCCTGACCAGCAAGCGGTGATGACCGCGGCCAAGGCCCGTCATCCACCCCCAGAACCCGGCCATCGACACCTGCAAACGTTTGCAAGCCAACCGTTCAACCGAAATGCCCGATTCGCGAAATAGTAAACCCTCTTGCCAATAAAGGTATGGACCCCTTACCGTTGCTCTCACGCCGCCCGGGACCCCAACACCCTGCCCCGGAGGAAATCCGTGAAACTGTCAGGTCGCCTAGCGGCCGCGCTGCTGACGTGCGCCGCTCTGATCACCACCACCGCAACGACCGCCTCTGCGGCCAACCTCGACGAACCGCGCCTCAAGGACATCGCGATGCAGATCGTGTCCAGCGCGGAGAACTCCTCTTTGGACTGGCGCGCCCAGTTCGGCTACATCGAGGACATCAAGGACGGTCGCGGCTACACCGCGGGCATCATCGGGTTCTGCAGTGGTACCGGTGACATGCTCGACCTGGTCGAGCTCTACCAGCAGAAGAAGCCCGGCAACGTGCTGGAGAAGTACCTCCCCGCGCTGCGCAAGGTGAACGGGACGGCCTCGCACGCGGGCCTCGACCCCAACTACACCAAGGACTGGAAGACCGCGGCCAAGGACTCCGTGTTCAAGGCGGCGCAGGAGTCCGAACGCGACCGCGTGTACTTCAACCCCGCGGTGGCGCAGGGCAAGGCCGATGGCGTGCGTGCGCTGGGCCAGTTCGCTTACTACGACGCGATCGTCGTGCACGGTGACGGTGGCGACAAGACCAGCTTCAGCAACATCCGCAAGCGCGCGCTCGGCAAGGCCAAGCCGCCGTCGCAGGGCGGCGACGAGAAGACGTGGCTCAACGCCTTCATGGACGCCCGCGTGTGGGCCATGAAGCAGGAAGAGGCCCACGAGGACGTCTCCCGCATCGAGACCGCGCAGCGCGTGTGGCTCAAGGCCGGCAACTTCGACCTGAAGACGCCGCTGAAGTGGAAGGTCTACGGCGACAGCTACGAGATCAAGTAAGTCGTCGGCACGGAACGAGGGGCGCTCAGAGAGGGGCGCCCCTCGTTCCGTTCTGCTACAGCTGGGTCCAGTCCAGGACCGGCGCCGCGTGGTCGCGGATCGAGGCCAGCAGACCGAGCCTCGCCGCCTTCACGGCCGGGTCGTCCGACATGACCAGCACCTCGTCGAAGAAGGTGTTGATCGGGGCGGTCAGCCCTTCGGCGGCCGAGACGAACGCCGCCAGGCCCTCCACGTCCCGCGGCACCGCGGAGAACGCCTGGTGCAGCGCCACTTCCGCCGGTTCGGACAGCACCGAGGCGTCGTAGGAGGGCTCGGTGGAGGCCGGCACGATCCGGCGCACGCGCTGCAGGGCGGCCGCCAGGGCGTCGAAGGACTCGTTGCCCGCCAACGACTCCAGCTGCGCCAGGGTCTCGTCCGCCAGCACCGGCGAGTCGGCCAGCGGCAGCACCGCCTGGACGAACCGGTGCTCGTGGCCCGCGTCGAGCAACGCCTGCTCGTAGCGCCGCACCGCGAACTCGCGGGCGGTCTCCAGCGCGTCGGCCGAAACCGACACCTCAAGGCCTTCTGCCGCAAGGGAGAGCGCCAGCGGCAGGGTGATCGCGCGCAGGTCCGGGAACGCCCGCAGCACCGAGACCGCGCCCAGCGCCGCGCGCCGCAGGCCGAACGGGTCCGAGGAACCGGTCGGCTGGGCGCCGATGCCGAACAGGCCCGCCAGCAGGTCGAACCGGTCCGCCAGCGACAGCAGCGCACCGGGCACCGACGACGGCAGCGCGTCGCCGGCCGAGCGCGGGAGTTCCATCTCCCACAACGCCTGCGCGACCTCCGGGGTCTCCCCCGCCCGTTCCGCGTACTCGCGCGCCATCACACCGGCCAGCGACGACAGCTCGATCACCATCTGCGAGCCGAGGTCGAACTTGGCCAGCGCACCCGCGCGGTCCAGCGTCTCGCGATCCACCGAGACCACCCCGGCGAAACGACCCGCCAGCGCGGCGATGCGCGCGGCGCGGTCCGCCATCGAGCCGAGCTTGTCCGCGAACGTCAGCTTCGCGAGGCCCGCCTTCATCTCCTCCAGCGGCGTCTTGAGGTCGGCCCGCCAGAAGAACGCCGCGTCCTCGTACCGCGCGCGCAGCACGGCCTCGTTGCCCGCGCGGACCAGGTCCGCGTCCACGGAACCGTTCGCCACGGCCACGAAGTGCGGCAGCAGGGCACCGTCCGCGGAACGGACCGGCAGGTACCGCTGGTGCTTGCGCATCACCGTGGTGAGGATCTGGCCCGGCAGCTCCAGGTACCGCTCCTCGAACGACCCGAGGATCGGCGTCGGCAGCTCGACCAGGTTCGTGACCTCGTCCAGCAACCCCTCGACCTCGGCCACCCCGCCGACGGACGCCGCCAGCGACTGCGCGGCCTCCACGATCGAGGCGGCCCGCGCCGAGGCGTCGGCCTGGATGCCGTGCTCTGCCAGGAACTCCAGGTATCCGTCCGCAGTGGACACTTCGACGACCGGCGACGGCGCCGTCCGGTGCACGCGGGTCGTGGTCCCGGAGGACAGCGACGACACCGCCACCGGAACGGGCGTGGAGCCCAGCAGCGCCAGCAGCCAGCGGATCGGCCGGGTGAACGACAGCTTCGGGTCGTTCCACTTCATGTTCTTCTCGGCACGCAGGTCCGACACGACCTCGGCGAGCAGCCCGCTCAGCACCTCGACGGCACCGCGCCCGGTGTCGGTCTTCGTCAGAGCGACGAACTCGGCGCCGTTCTCCTCGACGCGGCCCAACGCGGAGACCTCGACGCCCTGGCCGCGCGCGAAGCCCTGGACGGCCTTCGTCGGGTTGCCCTCGGCGTCGAACGCGGCGGAGACCCGCGGACCGCGGACCGTGCGCTCGGCGTCCGGCTCACGCGGCGCCACCTCGGGCACCAGCACGATGATGCGGCGCGGCGTCCCGTGCACGGTCACTTCGCCGTGCGTCAACCGAGTGGCGCCGAGCTTCGCGGTGACGGACTCGCGCACCGCGTCGATGGTCCGCAGCACCTCCGCGGGAGGAAGCTCCTCGGTGCCGATCTCGAACAGCAGGGTCGACGGGGCGGCAACGTCCTCGAAGGACGAAGGCAGCACCGCGGGCGCCAGAACCTCGGCCACACCGAGCGGATGCCCGAGCTCCTCGCGACGCTCGGCCCACAGGCGAGCGACCTCACGCGCCAGCCCCCGCATCCGCGCGAACGCACGAGCGCGTTCGGTCGTCGAGATCGCGCCCCGCGCGTCGAGCACGTTGAAGAGGTGCGAGCACTTCAGCACGAAGCTGTGCGCGGGAACGGGCAGGCGCGCGTCGATCATGCGCTGCGCCTCGGCGGCGAACTCCTGGTACAGGCGCTTGTTCGCCTCCACGTCCGCGTCGTCGAGGTAGTAGCGCGACATCTCGTACTCGGCCTGGCCGAACGCCTCGCCGTAGGAGATGCCCGGCGCGTAGGCGATCTTCTTGAAGTGGTCGACGCCCTGCAGCGCCATCATGATCCGCTCGATGCCGTAGGTGATCTCCACCGACACCGGGTCGAGCGTCATGCCGCCGGCCTGCTGGAAGTAGGTGAACTGGGTGATCTCCAGGCCGTCCAGCCAGACCTCCCAGCCCAGGCCCCAGGCGCCCAGCGCGGGCGAGGCCCAGTTGTCCTCGACGAACCGGACGTCGTGCGCCCGCACGTCGATGCCCAGCGCCTCCAGCGAACCGAGGTAGAGCTCCTGCGGGTCGCCCGGGTCCGGCTTGAGGATCACCTGGAACTGGGTGTGCGTCTGCAGGCGGTTCGGGTTCTCGCCGTAACGGGCGTCGTCGGGCCGCACGGACGGCTCGACGTAGGCCACGCGCCACGGCTCGGGACCCAGCACGCGCAGCACCGTGGCCGGGTTCAGCGTCCCCGCACCGACCTCGGTGTTGAAGGGCTGCACCACGATGCAGCCTCGGTCGGTCCAGTACTTGGTCAGCGCGAGCAGCGCGTCCTGCATCGTCAACACGGCACGAGTCTACGAAGCGGGCAAAACCGCTGGTCAAGGGGCCTGCATCCGGTGGCCTTCGCCACTGTGTCACGCTTTGCACAACCGAGTGGAGTCTCCGCACGTCTACTTGGGGTACCCGGATGTGCTGAGAGGAGTGGGTGTGGACAACCGGCCGCCGCGGCCAGGAGAACCGAACGGTACTCCCAGGCGACCTTCCGCCACCCCGCGTCCCCCTGCGGGGCAACCCCGCCGTCCCCAGGTGCCTCCGCGCAGCTCAGAGCCCCCGCGCCGGCAGCCGAACCGGGCTGAGCCGCCGCGCCGGGAGCCTCCGAAGCGCGCCGAGCCGCCCCGTCGCGAACCCCCGAAGCGCGCCGAACCGCCGCGCCGGGAGCCACCGCCCCGCCGCGAGCCACCGCGCCGGGGTGAGCCGGGCCGCGCCACGTCGTCGGGCCCGCGCCCGCGCCCGGTGGCCGACCGCCCGACGGTCCGCACCACCCCGGCCAAGGCGAAGTCGGCGGCACCCGCGCCCCGGCCGCGGCCCAGGCCCGCGACCCGCAGGCCGAGCACCGCGCAGCGCGGCGCGTCCACCGGCGCCAAGATCTTCATCAGTCTGCTGTCCGCGACGATCCTGCTGGTCACCGGCATCGCGTGGCGGGACCTGAACTCGCTGACCGACAGCCTGACCAAGCAGGACCTGAACCTCGCCGACGCCGGCGAGAAGCCCGCGGACGGCTCGATCGACATCCTGCTGGTCGGCATGGACAGCCGCACCGACTCCAAGGGCAACCCGCTGCCGCAGAACATCCTCAACGAACTGCAGGCGGGCGGCAGCGACGACGGCGGGTTCAACACCGACACGCTGATCCTGGTGCACATCCCGAACGACAGCGGCAAGGCCTTCGCCGTGTCGTTCCCGCGCGACTCCTACGTGAAGATCGCGGGCGGATTCGGGCGCCACAAGATCAACTCTGCCTACGGTTACGCCAAGAGTCAAGCGGCCCAGAAGCTGCAGGGCAGCGGCAAGACCGCGCCCGAGATCGAGATGGAGTCCCGCAAGGCCGGGGCGAACAACCTGATCGAGACCATCCAGAACCTGACCAGCTACAAGATCGACCACTACGCCGAGGTCAACCTGGTCGGCTTCTACGAGATCACCAAGGCCATCGGCGGCATCGACGTCTGCCTCAACAACAACGTCCGGGACAGCTTCTCCGGCGCGAACTTCAAGGCGGGCCCGCAGACCGTCGAGGGCCGCAACGCGCTGGCGTTCGTCCGGCAGCGGCACGGCCTGCCCATGGGCGACCTGGACCGCGTCGTGCGCCAGCAGGTCTTCATGGCGGGTCTGGCCAAGAAGATGCTCTCCGCCGGCGTGCTCACGGACGGCAAGAAGCGCACCGACATGATCAAGGCCCTCAGCGGCGCGATCGTGCTCGACGACGGCTGGGACATCACCAAGTTCGCCCTGCAGATGAAGGACATGACGGGCGGCAACATGACGTTCCAGACCATCCCGACCGGCAACCCCGACCTGCAGACGCCCGAGGACGGCTCCGCGGTCGAGGTGGACGAGTCCGAGGTCCACACGTTCATGAAGAACCTCGGCAAGGACCCGGCGTCGTCGTCCTCGACCGCGCCGGACCCGAAGTTCAACAACGCCTCGGTGACCGTCGACGTCCGCAACGCCTCCGGCACGCCCGGTCTCGCGGCCCAGGTGCTCCAGTCGCTCACCGCGAAGGGCTTCACCGGTGGCCAGACGGGCAACGCCGACCCCATGTCGAAGTCGGTCGTCCGCTACGGCAAGGGCGGCGAGGACGGCGCGAACGCGGTCCAGAAGGCCCTCGGCGGCCTGAAGATCGAGGAGGACGTGAACGTGCCCGCCGGACGGGTCCGCGTCTTCCTGGGCTCGGACTACTCCGGCCCCGGCGCGCAGGGTTTCACCGGCTCCGCGGCGCTCAACCTGGACGGTGCGCGGCAGCAGCCGGCACCCGACCCGAACGCCCCCAAACCCATCAGCGCTGACGGCGTGCGCTGCGTAAACTGATACTGAGAGTAGAGATGCGTACCCCGTTCGGGGGATTCTCCCAGTAAGTTGCGTAAGCGCCGAAGAACTCGCGCCTTCCATCACCGTGAGACCCGCTCACGGGGTGGAGGGACCAGTGCAGACTGCGACAGGCCAAATCGACACAGCGGCGTACCAGCGCGTGCTCGGTGATGAGATCCGCAGCCTTCGCAAGCAGCGCGGCTGGACCCGCAAGGAGCTGAACAAGCGGCTGCAGACCGAGATCTCGCTGCAGACGCTGGCCACCTACGAACTCGGCACCCGCCAGTGCTCGGTCGTGCGGCTGGTGGAGATCTGCCACGCCCTCGACGTGCCGGCCCACGAGGTCCTCGCACGGGTGCACGAACGGTTCTTCGGCGACACACCGGCCGGTCACCTGACGCTGAACCTCACCGCGGTCGCCGCCACCGACGACCCGCGTCTGGTTCCGCTGAGGCGGTGGGCCGCGGGACGACTGCACGTGCTGGCGCCGGGCGCGTCCGCGGAAGTGCACCTGGATCTGCCCGCACTCGAGAACATGGCGCAGCTGTGCCAACTTCCGACCGTGGAGCTCATCCGCACGCTGCGCGGGCTGAGCCGTTAGTTGTACCGAACCCCGTTCACACCAACGCAACGACCGCCCGAAGAGGTCACTTCTCCACCGCCGGTAGCATCGCCGGGGTGAACGATTCCCCCGCCCGCCTCCCTCTGCGCACCGCGGCCGCAGTGAAACTGGGCAACCTGAGCTCCTCGCTGTCCCAGAAGATGGGTCTCGGCGCAGGCGGCATGATCGGCGGCCGGGTGGCGCTGAAGCTCGACCCGCAGGCGCTGAACCGGCTGACGCAGGGCCGCAAGGTCGCCGTGGTGACAGGCACGAACGGCAAGACCACCAGCACGATGATGCTGGCCAGGGCCGTCGCCGCGCTGGGTGAGGTCGCCACGAACCACAGCGGCGCCAACATGCCCGACGGGCACGTCACGGCGCTGTCGAAGCAGCCGGACGCCCCGTACGCCGTGCTGGAGTGCGACGAGGGCTACTTCCCCGCCGTCGCCGGTGCGAGCCACCCGGCCGTCGCGGTGATCCTGAACCTCAGCCGCGACCAGCTGGACCGCGTCGGCGAGGTGCGGACCATCGAGCGCTCGCTGCGCGACTCCATCACCGCGCTGCAGAACTGCACGATCGTCGCGAACTGCGACGACGTGATGGTGACGAGCGCGGCTTGGAACGCCGCCAAGGTGATCTGGGTCGCCACCGGCACCGGCTGGCACCACGACTCGGCGAGCTGCCCCCGGTGCGGCAACCCGATCCGCTGGCAGGGCGAGCACTGGCACTGCACCGGCTGCGACCTCGCGCGCCCGCACCCGAACTGGATCACCGCCGACGAGTCGATGATCACGCCGGAGCACCAGAAGCTGGAGCTGCGCCTCACGCTGCCGGGCAAGTTCAACCAGGCCAACGCCGTCATGGCGTCGGCCGCCGCGAACGCCATGGGCGTGCCCACGGAGGAGGCGGTCGCGCGGCTGCGCGGCGTGTCCAACGTGAGCGGCCGCTACCGCACGATCCAGCGCAACGGCCGCAGCGCGCGTCTGCTGCTGAGCAAGAACCCGGCCGGCTGGAGCGAGACCCTCACGGTCGTCAAGGAGGCCGACCACCCGGCCGTCCTGGTGATCAACGCCCAGGAGGCCGACGGCCGCGACCTGAGCTGGCTGTGGGACGTGCCGTTCGAGCGGCTGCGGGGCCGCACGGTCATCGCGTCCGGCGAGCGTGCGACCGACCTCGCCGTGCGTCTCACGTATGCCGAGGTCCAGCACACGATCGTGCCCGACCCGCTGAAGGCCATCGACCAGATGCCCCAGGGCGCGGTCGAGGTCATCGCCAACTACACCGCGTTCCGCGACTTGAATGCCAGGGCTGCCGCTGATGAGTGAGTCGACAATCCAGATCGCGCTCGTGCTGCCGGATCTCCTCGGCACGTACGGCGACTTCGGCAACGCCGTGGTCCTCGAGAAGCGCATGACGTGGCGCGGCATCAAGGCCGAGATCGTGCCGATCAACTACGGCGAGCCGGTGCCGGACTCGTGCGACATCTACGTCGTCGGCGGCGGTGAGGACACGGCGCAGACGCTGGCCGTGAAGCACCTGCGCGAGCACCCCGGCCTGCAGCGCGCCGTCACGAAGAACGCCGTGGTGCTGGGCGTGTGCGCGGGCATCCAGATCTTCGGCGAGAGCTTCACCCGTGCCGACAACGTCACGCACCCCGGCATGGGCCTGATCGACTCGACCTCGCACGCGGGCGGCAGCCGGGCGATCGGCGAGGTGCTCGCGGAGCCCGCCAACGGCCTGTTCGAGGGCGTGCTGACCGGGTTCGAGAACCACCAGGGCCGCACCGTGCTGGGCCCGTCCGCGCAGCCGCTCGCGCACGTCAAGGTCGGCACGGGCAACGACGGCAGCGTCGAGGGTGCCGTGCAGGGCCGGATCGTCTGCACCTACCTGCACGGACCGGTGCTGCCGCGCAACCCGCAGCTCGCCGACCTGCTGATCGAGTGGGCCACCGGCACGAAGGTCGCGCCGCTGGACCTGCCCGCCGTCTCCGCTATGCGAGCTGAACGGGTGCGGGCAGCTTCCTGATTGGAGCGAAAAGAGCGGGCGGCCTCTGAGACCGTGCGAACTCGCTTTTCGCTCCAATCAGGAACTCAGCTCGTAGGAATGTGACAGCCGTTCCTCGACGCCAGGCCAGATCACGGCCATCACGTAGTCGGTCGCGAGCGCGGGTCCAACCGAGGGCCTGCGCTCGCACCACACCGCCAGCCGTTCACAGGCGCCCACGACGATCTCGGCGAACGCCTCCGCCTCCAGCGGGTCGATCTCCGGCGCGAACGACACCAGCACGGACCCGATCATGTCCGTCTGCTGCTGCCTGATCCCCTCGACCTCCTCCTGCGCCGACGGCACGGCGATCGCCGCCTCCTGCCGCAGCAGCGCCCAGGACTTCTGGTGGTCGACGATGAACTCGAAGAACGCCCGCAGCCCCAGCCTGAGGAACTCCTCGGGGCTCCCGGCTCCCGCGATGGCCGCCGCCGTCTTCTCGCGCAGCTCCGTGCGCGCACGGTGGATGCAGCCGATGAGCAGCCCTTCCTTCGAGCCGAAGTACTCGTAGAGCATCGGCTTGGAGACGCCGACGCGTTCGGCGATCTCGTCCATCGACGTGGCCAGATACCCCTGTTCGGCGAAGATCTCCTCGGCGACGGTGAGCATCTGCGCCATGCGCTGGGCCTTGGGCATGCGGCGGCGCGGAGCAGTCACGAACGGAGTCTACCGCCCGTAACTTACTTCGAGTAACCTACCGTGAAGTAGCCACTCGTGAGCGGAGGGACGTCCCCATGCACCGAGAGACGAAAGTGCTCGTCATCGGCACCGGCTTCTCCGGCCTCGGCATGGCCATCGAGCTGAAGCGCCGCGGTGAGCACGACTTCGTGGTGCTCGAGAAGGCGAGCGACCTCGGTGGCACGTGGCGGGACAACTCCTACCCCGGCTGCGCGTGCGACGTGCCGTCGCACATGTACTCGTTCTCCTTCGAGCTGAACCCGAAGTGGTCGCGGATGTTCGCCGAGCAGGGCGAGATCTGGGACTACCTGCGCCGGGTGGCCGACAAGTACCGGCTGCGGCCGCACCTCCGGTTCAACAGCAAGGTCTCCGGCGCGCAGTGGGACGACGAGGCCAAGCGCTGGACCGTCACGACCGAGCAGGGCGACACGTACACGGCGCAGGCACTGGTCGCCGGCGTCGGCGCGTTGCACATCCCCAACATCCCCGAGCTGCCCGGCATCGAGAACTTCACCGGGAAGACGTTCCACAGCGCGCAGTGGGACCACGACTACGACCTGACCGGAAAGCGCGTCGCCGTCGTCGGCACGGGCGCGTCCGCGATCCAGTTCGTGCCGAAGATCGCGGGACGGGTCGGCTCGATGAAGATCTTCCAGCGCACGCCGCCGTGGATCATGCCCAAGGCCGACCGCGAGATCACCGGCCGGGAGCAGAAGCTGTTCCGCGCCTTGCCCTTCACGCAACGGCTCTACCGGAACTTCGTCTACTGGGTGCGCGAGTCGTCCGCGCTGGGGTTCGCGATCAACCCGAAGATCATGCAGTTCGCCCAGGGCATCGCGTTGAAGCACATGAAGAAGCAGGTGCCGGACGCCTCGTTGCGCCGGAAGCTGAAGCCCGACTACACGATGGGCTGCAAGCGCGTGCTGATCTCCAACGACTACTACCCCGCGCTGGGCCGCCCGAACGTCGACCTGGTGACGGACAAGATCTCCGAGGTGCGCGAGTCGTCCATCGTGGACAGTGCGGGCGTCGAGCACGAGGTCGACGTCATCATCTACGGCACCGGTTTCCACGTCGTCGACTCGTTCGACTACCTGGACATCCAGGGCAAGGGTGGCGTCGACCTCGCGAAGCAGTGGCGCGAAAAGGGGATCGAGACCTACTACGGCATCACGGTCTCGGGGTTCCCCAACCTGTTCTTCCTGCTGGGCCCCAACACCGGCCTCGGCCACAACTCGGTCGTGTTCATGATCGAGTCGCAGATCCGGTACATCTCGCAGTGCCTCCAGCTTCTCGACGAGCACCGCGCCGCGGAGCTGGACGTGCGACCGGAGGCCCAGCGGGAGTTCAACCGCGAGATCCAGGGCAAGCTCACCAAGGGCGTGTGGACCCAGGGCGGCTGCAAGAGCTGGTACCTCGACGCGCAGGGCGTGAACCGCACCGTGTGGCCTGGCTTCACCTGGCGGTACTGGATGCGGACCAAGCGCGTGCGCGCCGAGGACTACGTGCTGACTACGGCTGCACGATGACCTTCAGGGCGGTCCGCTCGTCCATCGCCTGGTAGCCCAGCGCGACGTCGTCGAGCGACACCGTCCGGTCGAACACGGGACCGGGGTCGATCCGCCCGGCGAGCACGTCGGCCAGCAGCTCGGGCAGGTAGGCGCGCGCCGGCGCGATGCCACCACCGATGTTGATGTTGCGGCCGAACAGCTTGCCGAGCGGCAGCCCCGGCATCTCGTGCGGCACACCGACGTACCCGATCCTGCCGCCGTCGCGCACGATGCCCATCGCGGTCTCCCACGACTGCTCGGTGCCGACGCACTCCAGCACACTCGACGCCCCGAGGCCGCCGGTCATCTCCTTGATCCGCTCGATCGCGGCCTCACCGCGTTCAGCGACCTGGTCCGTGGCACCGAACAGCTTGGCGATCTTGGCTCGGTCCTCGTGCCGGCCCATCGCGATGATCCGCTCGGCACCGAGGCGCTTGGCCGCGAGCACACCGCACAGCCCGACCGCACCGTCACCGACGACCGCAACTGTGCTGCCCGGACCGACACCCGCGCCCATGGCCGCGTGGTGCCCGGTGCCCATGACGTCGGACAGGCTCAGGAACGCGGGCAGCAGCTCGGCCGGCGCGTCCGCGGGCACCCGGACCAGCGTGCCGTCGGCGAGCGGCACCCGCACGGCCTCACCCTGGCCGCCGTCGCTGCCCTTGCTCCCCCAGAACCCGCCTGACCTGCACGAGGTCTGCAGCCCGGCCACGCAGTACGCACAGGTGCCGTCGCTCCACACGAACGGCGCGATCACGCGGTCGCCGACGTTGACGGTCTTCACCTCGCTGCCGACCTCCTCGACGATGCCGAGGAACTCGTGCCCGATGCGCTGCCCGCCCTCGCGCTTGGCCACGCCGCGGTACGCCCAGAGGTCGCTGCCGCAGATGCAGGCCAGCTCGACCCGGACGACGACGTCGGTCGCGTCCTTGACGGCCGCGTCCGGCACCTCCTCCACGCGGATGTCACGGGTGCCGTAGATCGTCGTAGCCCGCACCGGGCGCCTCCTCTGCCTCGTGTCTCAACCGTTACATGGTGCTCCCGCACTCGCCTCCGAGCCGAATCGAGACGCTGTGGAATTGGTTACCCATGCTCACGAAAGCCGGGTTCGCGGTCCGTAACGTCGCGGTCCGGCATCGCGACGGAGACGGGTACCAGCGCAACCCGTGGAGCACCGCATGCCACTCACCGACCACGTCCTGAGCCTCGTCGCCGCGCAGAACGAGACCGTGCCGCCGGGGTCGCTGACCGAGAAGGTCCTCCTGCTCTTCGGAGGCGCGTTGGTCGGTTTCCTGTCGACCTACGCACTCGACCGGATCAAGGCGCGACGTGAGCCCACCAAACGGCTGTCCTGGGACGCGTCGGTGCGCCGGGCACTCATCGAGGTCAGCGAGGAGATCAAGTCCAAGGTCCGGTTCCTGTACGAAGGCACGCAGGTCACCGCGCTCACCCACATCAGGTGCACGGTCACCAACACCGGCAACCAGCTGCTGAAGGACCAGGAGCTGCGGTTCCCCTTCCCCGAGGGGGTGACGGTGCTGGAGCACTACCTCGACCCGGTACCGGAACCGGAGCTCGACGTCGCACGGATCAAGGACAAGCCCGCGGGGCACATCCGCTACCGGATCGGTCACCTCGAACCCAACAAGGCGGTGGTGTTCAACTTCGTCACCGCGGGAGGCGAACTCGGCCAGTGGGAGCCGCATTCCCGCAACCCGGAGGGCGTCGACTTCCAGCGCCGCGACGTCACGGGGTTCAAGCAGGACCAGCACCACCTGTTCCCGTTCTTCATGATCCTGCTGCTCATCCAGACGCTGCCGGCCGCACTCAACCTGTTCGTCCTCGGCTACATCGGTGACGCGGCCGCGTCGGTGATCCGCGTCGGGCTGCTCATCGCGCTCCTGCCCCATGTGCGCCCGCTGGTTCGCATCGTCGAGCGCTTGGTGACGCGCGCGAAGGACCCCGCGGTGCGGGCCAACCACCTGATCCAAGGCGACATCCACGGCCACGTCATCCAGGCGAGGAGCATCGACGGCAACATCACCTTCGACGACGACCGCGAGGAGCCCGACGGCGTCCACGTGAACGCCATCATGGGCAGGGTCGGTCCGGCCTCCGGCGACAGCTGATCCTCCGTTCGTGCTGAACAATTCGGGGAGTGACCGACCGCGAGCGTTTGCGCACCACGTTCGGAGAGGACGGCGCCCGCTACCACCGGGCCCGTCCCACCTATCCCCCGGAGCTGTTCGCCCAGCTCAGCGGGCCACGCATCCTCGAAATCGGCCCCGGCACCGGCCAGGCCACCCTGCCGTTGACCGCGCTCGGCGAGGTGACGGCGGTGGAGCTGAGCCCCGAGCTCGCCGCCATCGCCCGCACGCACGCGCCCAAAGCCCACGTGGTGGTCGCGGACTTCGACGAGTGGCCGCTGCCATCGGAACCGTTCGACCTGGTGGTGTCCGCGACGGCGTTCCACTGGCTCGACCCCGCCACCCGGATGGCCCGCTGCGCCGCGGCTCTGCGGCCGGGCGGCGCGCTGGCCGTCATCTCCACGCACCACGTCGCGGGCGGCACGGAACAGTTCTTCGTGGACGTTCAGGAGTGCTACGAGCGCTGGGACCCCTCGACCCCGCCGAACCTCCGGCTGTCGAAGGCGGACGACATCCCGCGCGAGTTCGACGAGAGCGATCTCTTCGGCGAACCGGAGTTCCACCGGTACGAGTGGGAGCAGGCCTACGACACCGAGGCGTACGTCGACCTGCTCCTCACGTACTCGAACCACATCGCGCTGCCGGCCCGCGACCAGCTGATCGCGGACATCCGGCAGCTCGTCGACACGCGTCACGGCGGCCGGGTCACCAAGCGCTACCTGACCCAGCTCGCCGTCGCCCGCGTCAGGACCGCCGGGCCCGTCGCGTCATGACCACGCCCGCGCCCACCAGCGCGAGGCCGCCGGCGGCGAAGGGCAGCACGTCGAAGCCCGTGAACGCCAGCTCGTCCACGGCGGCGGACTGCGGCGCGGGCGCCTGCGGCGCGCCTCCACCGGGCGGTGGCGGCGGCACCTCGGTCTTCGTCGGCGGAGGGGTCGTCGGCGGGGTCGAGGTCGGCGTCTCGCCGGGCTTGCAGCCCGTGTGGGCCGGGTTCGAACGCCCCACACCGTGGTTGGAGTCGCACTCGTAGCCGGAGTTGGCGTCGGAACCGCCCGGCTGCTGACCGTTCGGGTTCTTGTTGTCGGCCTTGCCGACGCAGCCCGCGCAGGGCTTGCCCACGGCCTCGCCACCGCCGTTGCCGTTCAGCGAGGGTGAGCCGTCCCGCGTCGAGTCGTACGGGCCGTGCACGTTCGCACCGTTGCCGCTGAAGTCCGCGTTCGACGGCGGCTGCGGCACGGAGGTGTCCTGGGTGGACTGTCCGGGTGGGACGTGCGGGTTGTTCGTGATCCCGTTCCCCTGGCCGTTGCCGGGGTCGGCGAGTGCCATGCCGAGACCGGGCGCCAGCGCCAGCCCGGCGGCGGCCGCGAGGGCAGGGAGGAGCCGAGTTGCTTTCATGCCCGACATATAGGACGGCCTGTGGACCGCGTTACACGTCTCACAGGCCGTCCACACGGGACACTACGAACAGGTGATGCGGGGTGACGCCCAGTCGCCGTGGTCGGAGTTGATGCCGTCACCGGCGTCGGTCAGCACGAGCCGGAGGTTCTCGGCGTTCGTCAGCGGCGCGGTGAGCTTCTTCGCCGCGTCGGTGCCGGTCAGCACCCCGGAGTCCGCCACCTTCGTGTCGTCCGCGAACACCTGGAAGATCACCGAACCCTTGCCCGCGGCCACCTCGTCGTCGATGCCGACGTCGACCGCCAGCGAGGAGCACTTGCGGCCGAGGTAGAACTCGATCGTCGAGGCCGCGTGCGCACCGAAGCCGCGCGAGTGCGTGACGCCGTTGATCGTCAGCGTCTTGCCGTCACCGGCGGCCTGGTTGCCGACGGACTTGTCGATCTCCACCGGGCCCCAGCCGTTCGTGGACGACGTGGCGTCGAACGCGGACAGGTCGGACACCCCGGCCGGTGGGGTCGGCTGCGAGCCACCGCCCTTCGAGACGCGGTAGATCACCGTGGCGAGCGACGGCACCGAAGCCGAGATCGCACCGGTCGTGGTCCGCGTCGACTTGGTCCACAGGTCCTTCAGCGTCGCGGGGCCCGACAGGCCGATCTCGGACAGCGAGGTCGAGATCGTCTGCGTGGTGTCCGACTTGTTGAACAGCGCCACGGCCTTGTCGCCGTTCGCCAGCGGCTTCACGATCACGTCGACGCCGGTCTTGCCGGTCGTGCGAATCCGCTTGCCCTGGACGCCGAGCTTGTCCTGGTCGACCGCGACGACGTCCTTGTTCTCCAGGATCGTGAACGTGTCCGCGGAGACCTTGCGCAGGTCCGAACCGATGAGCAGCGGCGCGGCCATGATCGCCCACAGCGAGAAGTGGCTGCGGTACTGAACAGCGGACATCTTGCCGTTGCCGACTTCGAGCATGTCCGGGTCGTTCCAGTGCCCAGGACCGGCGTAGGAGTCCAGCACGACGTTCTTCTCGTAGATGTCCATCGTGCGCGGCCAGGTGTCGTTGATGTCACCGGTCGTGCGCCACAGGTGGCCCGTGTCGGAAGCCCACTCCCACGGCTTGTTCTGACCCCACTCGCACAACGAGAAGACGATCGGGCGGCCGGTCTTCTTCAACGCGTCGCGCATCTTGCGGTAGCGCTGCTTGGCGTCCACGCCCTGGTTGTTGCAGTTGTCGTACTTCAGGTAGTCGACGCCCCACGACGCGAACTGCTGAGCGTCGGACTCCTCGTGGTTCAGGCCGCCGGGAAAGCCGTTGTCCTTGTTGCACGTCTTGGTGCCGGCGCTCGTGTAGATGCCGAACTTCAGGCCCTTCGAGTGCACGTAGTCCGCGACGGCCTTGATGCCGTTGGGGAAACGCGTCTTGTTCGGCACGAGCTTGCCCTGGGCGTCACGGGTCTTCTCGGCCCAGCAGTCGTCGATGTTGACGTACTCGTAGCCCGCGTCCTTCAGGCCCTTCGACACGAAGATGTCGGCGATGCCCTTGACCATCGCCTCGTTGAACTCCGCGCGGCAGGCGGTGGTGTTCCAGTTGTTGAAGCCCATCGGCGGGGTCAACGCCAGACCGTCCGGTAGCGCCTGTGCGGTGGGTGCGACCAGGACCGCACTGACCATTGTGGACAGCACAGCCAGGGCGAGAGTGCGCATGGGAATTCCTCTCGAACAGCAGGGGGTCACGCGGGCAGACCCCAGGGCTTGCCCGGGGTCGTGATGCTGACCGGCCTCACGGCCAGGTCGGGGCGGCGGCCCCTGGGGTGCACCAGGACTTCCTGGCCGCGGCGCAGCGGGATCTCGAACGTCCCGTCGCCGCGGTCGTGGTACCGGACGGGACGGCCACCGGGCGTCACCACGGACACCGGGCCGTCGATGCCGTGCCGCAGCACCAACGGCTCACCCGCGCGGCTGCGGACGAGCACGAACTGCGTCCTGCCACCGGACCGGCGGGCCGTGACCGAGAACCCGCCCTCGCACGAGTGATCGGCGATCACGACGTCCGGCCACGCCGACGGCACGGCCGGGAACACCCTGACGATGCCGCCCCAGCTCTGGCACACGAAGTCGTGGATGGTCTGCGCGCCGGACAGCGGCGTCTCGACGACCGGGCCCGCCTCGGTGTACATCGTGTTCTCGAGAACCGGGTAGCGCTTGGTCGTGTCGAACATCTTCAGGAAGTAGCCGTAGGCCTCGTCGCCGCGGAACATGCGGGCGGCGATCGAGCCGGAACCGGAGTAGCTGTAGCCGCGGTGCGCCGGTTCGAGCGACATCCAGTGGTGCAACGACTTCTCGATGAGCTCGCGGTTCTCCGGCTGGTCCCAGTTCACCGTCATGAGCGGGAACGTCGCGAGCAGGTGCGAGAAGTGGCGGTGGGAGTTCACGAACGGCACACCGGCGCCGATCATGAAGCCGTTCTCGTCCACCGGGTACGGCGTGAGGTCGCGCAGCACCTCCGCCCACTTCGGCGCCAGCGGGTCGTTGATCTTCAGCAGCTTCGCCGAGTCGATCAGCGTCTGGCAGCCCCACCGGATGAGCTGCAGGTCGTAGTTGCAGTCGGGCGCGTCGCCGTACTCGGGCGAGGTCGTGACGTCGAGGTGGAGCTTGCCGTCGTTGCCCTTCTTCAGGAAGTGCAGGTAGTAGTTGATCGACCGGCGCAGCAGCGGGAACACCACGTCGGAGAGGATCCGGACGTCCATGCTGTGCCGGTACGACAGCCAGACGTTGTGCAGCGCCCAGGTGAGGTTGCCGAGCTCCTTCACGCCGGTGCCGCCCGTGCCCGGCTCGTACAGCGTGCTCCCGTTGGACGTGTGGCGGTCGGTGCTGCGCGCGACCCCCGCCGAGTCGTGCCGGTACTGCTCCTTGACGTTGGCGACGAGCTGGGCCTGGTCGGCCTTCAGCGTGCTCGCGATCGAGTCCAGCTCCAGGTGGTTGGAGCCGTGGATCAGCCAGTACTCCAGCTGCACGTTGAGGTTCCACCAGGCAGCGGCCCACGGCGTCTTCTCCAGCCACGGTCCGGTCGTCGCCATCACCGGGCTGCCGGCTCGCGACCCGGACGCGACCTTGTAGAGCTGGATCCAGTAGAACGCCTGCAGCCGCTGGTCCCCGAACGACAGGAAGCTCTTCCGGTAGAAGTCGTTCCACCACCTGCGATGCGTGCGGGTCAGCAGCCCGCCGAGCAGCGCAGCCTCGCGCACGGCCGCCAGCACGATCTTGTCGGCGCCGATCTCGGGATAGGTGTGCGCCACCGACAGCAGCAGGCGCTGGCCGCGTCCGGTCGTGATGATCCGGAAAGCGGTTGCCGTCTGCCCGCCCGCGTTCAGGGCCTGCGTCACCAGCGTCTCGTGGCCGTCCGCTTTCGTCACGGGGTCGGGGTTGAGGACGTAGCCGTCCGGCAGCGGGTTGAAGTCCGCGCGCGGCGGGATCGCCTTGGACGGCACGAACTCCAGCACGGGCTTCTCGTCGCCGGTGGCGCTGACCTGCACCGACAGCACCGAACGGGTGCTGTGGACGTAGGCGGAGAACGAGATCACGCCGAGCGACGTGGTCACGGTTCCACGCAGCTCCGCGTTCCACAGGTCGAGACGCCAGTCGACGGCCGTGACGGTGCCCGCGGCGGTCAGCTTCAGGTTGCCGACGGGCAGCCGGCACACGCCGAACTGGCTGCCGCCGCTGGTGCGGTGGTCCTGCACGTCCGCGTGCTGCACGGTGAACCGGACGGTGTTGCCCTCCGCGTACACGACGCTGCCGAGCCGCCCGTCACCGAGGAACGGCGCCTGCCCGTACTGCGTCGGAGGCTTCTGCCAAACGAGATCCTGCGCCGCCAGGAACTTTTCCCAGTCCCGTTCCGACATGCCTTCACAGTCGAAGACATCCGAGGACACGGTCTCCTGCCCGGCCGCCACCCCCGTCTGGGCGAGCAGCACAGCCGCTGTGGTTCCGCCGATGAAACCCCGCCTGCCAAAGACCATTTCCGCTCCTCGCCCGCGCATGACGACAACAACCGTCCAGCTGCGCGGCGGTGCAGCTTGGTCCAGACAACTGGGAAAGGTAGGAGTTCTAGGTCACATCGCGCAAGACCCCACTACACGCAACACGAAGCAACAACCGGGTGCTCTTGCTCCTGCGAGAAGGACAAGACGCCTAGGATGACCCGCCAAAGGGGCGGGGAGACACGCACGTGCCGTGCCCTTGCAATCGGGAGGTGGCATGGCCGTGTCGACAGCGGCGTACAACGAGGGCAAGGTCCCCCAGCGGGGCCGTCCTCGCGACGCCAGCAGGGACGACGCATTACGTCAGGCAGCACTGGAGGTGATGGCCGAGGTCGGGTACCGGGCCCTCACCATGGACGCGGTGGCGGCCCGCGCTAGAGCGGGCAAAGCCACGATCTACCGGCGGTGGGAGTCGAAGCTCGATCTCGTGATCGACACGTGCACCCAGCTCGCCACCCAGAACCTCGCGGCACCGGACACCGGCTCACTCGCCGGCGACCTGCGCGAGTTCCTCTCGTCGTTCGCCGCGTTCCTCTCCGGACCGATCGGCAAGGCCGCCCAGGCACTCGTCGGCGAGCTGCCGCACGAGCCGGAGCTGGCCTCGGCGTTCCGGGAGACGTTCCTGATCTCGCAGCGCGACGTGCTGCGCGGCATCCTCGACCGCGCCGCCGAACGGGGCGAGCTCAAAGCCGACGCCCCGCGCGGCATGGCCGTCGAGATCGCGGGCGCGGCCCTGATCTACCGGCTGATGCTCACGGGAGACCCGCTCGACGAGCCGTTCGTGGAGAAGGTCGTCGAGCAGGTCCTCTTACCGTTGGTGCACGCCTAGCGGAACAGCTTGCGCACCAGCGCGAAGCCGACCACCGCACCAACCGCGATCAGCGTGTACTTGACCTTGGGCTGGCTCAGCACGTCGAGCACGGACGACTTGCCCTGCTCGACGAGCTTCTGCGGGTTCGCGCGCTCGCTGAGCTCGTCCAGGGTGGCGGCCAGCGCGGTGCGAGCCTGTTCGATCTCGCGCTGGATGGTGTCGGGATCGCGAGCCACATGTCCTCCTAGCAGCGGTTCTGCCGCTCACCGTAGTGGACGGCCGCAGACCCGGCTTCGAGCGACCCGAGAGAGCGAGTACATGAGGGGCCTATAGGCTTCCACGTGAGGGGTCGTAGCCCAATTGGCAGAGGCACTGGGTTTAGGTCCCAGCCAGTGGGGGTTCGAGTCCCCCCGACCTCATCCGCTCGTGGGCGCGGTGTGCCGGCAGAGAGCGTCGGCCGCCTCGCTCCTCATGTCTTCTGGGGGACGGCCCCCAGACCCCCGAGGCTCTGGTGCTGGCGCCATCGCGGGCCCCCACGCCGCTCTGACCTCGGCGAATCTCCGCCGCGCCAACGGCGCACATCACTGCGCGCCCGCGTGCAGCCCTGTCTGCCCGCGTCAGCCGCCGGTGGAGCCCCAGTTCGCGATCTGCTCCCGTGTCGGCAGGTCGAGCTCGCGCCGGAACCGCTGCAGGTGCGTCCCCACCATCCGCTGTGAGATCCGCGGCTCCTCTCCGGCACGGGGTGTGGACCGATGGACCGTCAACGCGTATACATCGGATCTGTCGCCGCCGCGACCGAGGTTCTGGGAGGACTGGACATGCGGTTGACCCCCGCGCGATGGCGCGCGGCGACAGCGTTGGTCGTCGTGCTGACAGCGAGTGCCATACCCCCTCTGGCATCAGCAGAAACAGCAGTCCGGCCGAAGGCTGTCGTGCAGCTGTCGAACGGCGTTCCGACACTGTCCGTGACCCGCGGCGACACCACGGTGCTGGAGCCGAGCCCACTGGGCGTGGTGACGGAAAGAGCGGATCTTTCTGGTGGATTGACGCTGACCGGCCACTCCGAGCGCCGGGTGTTCGAGCACTACACCGCGTCGTCCGGCAAGCAGCGGCAGCGCACGGTGGCGCACAAGGAGGAGCGCTACTCGTTCACCGGCGCGGCCCGGTTCGATCTCGTCGTGCGGACCGCGGCGGACGGCGTCGCGTACCGGTACGAACTGCCGGCCGGGCTGGGCAACGTGCTGCGCGAGACGTCGGCGTTCGTCGTGCCGTCCGCCGCGACGGCGTGGATCGCGAAGTACCGGCGCGACTACGAGAACCCGTTCGTGCAGACGAACGCGGCCACCGCGGAGTCCGCCGAGTACCTGCATCCCGCGTTGTTCGAGACGAACGGCGTGTACGCGCTGCTCACCGAGTCCTCTGTGGACGGTCGGCACTCGGGGGCGCGGCTGGTCCACACCGCCGGTTCGGGCGTCTACTCGATCAAGTACTGGGACGAGCAGGTGCAGGTGGACGGCCCGTGGCAGTCGCCGTGGCGCACCGCGATCGTCGGCTCGCTCGCCGACGTCACCGAGTCGACGCTGGTGGACGACCTGGCGCCGGCCTCGAAGGTGCGCGACACGTCGTGGATCAAGCCGGGCAAGGTGTTCTGGAGCTGGCTCGCCGGTGGCCGCGAGGCCGGGCAGAGCCTCGCGATGCAGAAGCAGTACGTCGACTACGCGGCACAGCACGGCTGGCCGTACGCGCTGGTCGACGCCGGCTGGTACTTCGACCCGAACTGGGACTACGACCCGTCGTGGGAGCAGACATCGTGGATCCCGCAGCTCGTGTCGTACGCCGCCGCACGGGGCGTGAAGATCCATCTGTGGATCCACTACGACGAGCTCGACACACCCGCTGAGAGCGCTGCCAGGCTGGCGTTGTTCGAGAAGTGGGGCATCGCGGGCGTGAAGATCGACTTCATGGACTCCGACGGCCAGGACCGCTATCGCTGGTACGACCGGATTCTCGCGGAGACCGCCCAGCACCACCTGCTGGTGAACTTCCACGGCTCGACGATCCCGCACGGCCTGCAACGCACGTGGCCGCAGGTCATGACGATGGAAGCCGTGCACGGTGGAGAGAAGTCCTCCGGCCTCACCGGAACACACCTGACCTCGCTGCCGTTCACGCGCAACGTCGTCGGTGGCATGGACTACACGCCGTTGGCCTGGCACCGGCCTTCCCGCACCACGTCCGACGCGCACGAGCTGGCGTTGACCGTGATCTACGAATCGGGGCTCGCGAACCTGGCCGGACGCCCGGAGGACTACGCGGCGCGGCCCGCCGCCGAGCGATTCGTCGACCAGGTGCCGACCGCGTGGGACGAGACGCGGCTGCTGTCCGGACGTCCTGGCGACCACTCGGTGTTCGCCCGCCGGTCCGGTGACCGGTGGTTCATCGGTGGCGGGTACTCCGGTGCCGCCAGGACCGTCTCCGTGCCGTTCTCGCTGCCGTCCGGCCGCTGGCTGGTGGAGATCACGCGGGACGGACCTGCCGGTCTCGTGCGCGAGTCCCGGACCATGCGTTCGGGAGACGTGCTGACGCTCGACGTCGTGGCCAACGGCGGGTTCGCCGCGATCGCCTGCCGGGCGGGGGCGCGCACCTGCGAGCGACCGGTTGCCGCCGTGCCGTCGACCTCCGTCTCGACCGCGTCCAACGGCTTCAAGGTGACCGGCCTCTTCACCACGCAGGAGGACGTGCACGGGGTGACGCTGGCACCTCGCGTGCCCGCCGGCTGGTCGGTGCGGGGCGAGCCGGTCAGGGCCCGCTCGGTGCGGCCCGGCCAGGCGCTGTCGGGTTCGTGGACCGTCGTGCCGCCCGCGTCGCCGTCGTCCTACGGCTACTTCGACATCCCGGTCGTGGCGTCGTTCAACGGCGGCGTGGAGTCCGAGAAGACCGCGCGGGTGCACCTGGTGCGGCCTCTCCCGGACGGCTGGTCCTACCTGACGGACCGCCCGTGGGTGTCCGCGGTCGGCGGCGACGGCCCGGTCGAGAAGGACCTGACCAACGGCGGCCCCGCTGCCGGTGACGGCCGCGGCATCGCGATCCGCCGGGTCACCTACGGCAAGGGCCTCGGCACACACGCGTCGTCCGAGATCACCTATGCACTCGACGCGCGCTGCACCGCCTTTGCCGCCTCGGTCGGTGTCGACGACGAGGCGGGCCTGGACGTGGCCCGGCAGAAGGCAGGCGGCACGGTGTCGTTCCAGGTGCTCGGGGACGGCGTGGTCCTGGCCGACACGGGCGTTCTGGGCGTGCGGACCCCTGCTCGCGACCTGGCCGTGGACGTGAGCGGCGTGAGGACTCTCACCCTGCGCGTCCTCGACGGTGGTGACGGCACCCAGAACGACCGCGCTTCTTGGGCCGACGCGAGGATTCGCTGCGCATAGCGGTCCTCCGCGAAGTCCGGAATGCGGTGCTCCCCATCCGGACTTCGCGGCCGCTCCCGGCATCCTCTCCGTAACTTGGACTGCATGAACTTGGTCGACTGGGTCACCGACCTCATGAACACGGCCGGCGCACCCGGCGCGGCTTTGGCCATCGCGCTGGAGAACCTGTTCCCGCCGCTGCCGAGCGAGGTCTTCCTGCCCCTGGCCGGTTTCACCGCGGGCCAGGGCAAGATGTCGCTGTTCGACGCCATCCTCTGGACCACGGCAGGCTCCGTGGCAGGGGCCCTGGTGCTGTACTGGATCGGCGCGCTGCTGGGCCGCGACCGCGTGCGCCGGATCGCCGCCCGCATGCCGCTGGTGCGTCTGTCCGATGTGGACAAGACCGAGGCGTGGTTCCTGCGCAACGGCTACCGCGCGGTGTTCTTCGGCCGCATGATCCCGGTGTTCCGCAGCCTGATCTCGATCCCGGCCGGGATCGAGCGCATGCGACTGGTCCCGTTCCTCGCCTACACCGCTGCGGGCAGTCTCCTGTGGAACACGGCCCTGATCCTCGCGGGCTACCTGCTGGGCGACAACTGGCACCTGGTCGAGCAGTACGTGGGCATCGCCTCGAAGGTCGTCCTGGGCCTGGCGCTGATCGCCGTCGTGATCTTCGTGGTCACCCGGCTGGCACGGCGTCGAGGTGCCGCATCAGCTCGCGAACGGCGCTCCGGCCGGCTCGGTTCGCGCCGATAGTGCTCGCCGACGGCCCGTAGCCGACGAGGTGAACGCGCGGGTCGGACACCACTCGGGTGCCTTCGACTTTGATGCCACCGCCCGGCGCCCGCAGGTGCAGCGGCGCGAGGTGGTCGAGGTCGTGCCGGAAACCGGTGGCCCACAGGATGACGTCGGCGTCGAAGTGCTCGCCGGACGCCCACTCGACCCCGTCCGGCGTGATGCGCGCGAACATCGGCTTCCGGTCCAGCACCCCGGACGCGATCCCGGCCCGCGTCTGGTCGTTCAAGGCCAGTCCGGTCACGCTGACGACGCTGCGCGGGATCAGTCCCCTGCGGACGCGTTCGTCGACCATGCCGACCACCCGGCGGCCGTAGTCCTCGGTGAACGGGCCCTCCCGCCACACCGGTTCGTGCCGCGTGACCCACCGGGTCTCCGCCGCGAACGGAGCGAGTTCCATGAGCAGCTGTGTCGCGGAAGCACCGCCACCCACCACCACGACCCGCTTACCCGTCATCTCCGCTGGCCCCTGGTAGTCCGCGGTGTGCAGCTGACGGCCCCGGAACGTCTCCTGGCCGGGGTAGTGCGGCCAGAACGGGCGGCGCCACGTGCCGGTCGCGTTGATCAGGCCGCGCGTGGTCCAGACGCCGTGGGACGTCTCGACCTTGAGCAGCGAGCCGTCGTCGACCACCTGCGTGACGTTCACCGGGCGGATCACCGGCAGGTCGAAGAGCTGTTCGTAGCGGGCGAAGTAGGACGGGATCGCGACGTTGGCGGGCTCGTCCGGCGAGGGCTGCTCGAACGGCATGCCGGGCAGTTCGTGGATGCCGTGCACGGTCCGCATCCGCAACGAGGGCCAGCGGTGCAGCCACGCGCCGCCGGGAGCGTCGTTCGCGTCCAGCACGACGTGGTCGACGCCGCGGCGCCGAAGGAAGTACGAGGCGGACAGGCCCGCCTGTCCCGCGCCGATCACCACCACATCCGTCACACCACGGACAACCGGCGGGTGACCGCGAAACGTCCCGCGAAACGAGTTACCCGCGTCACGGAAGAAGTCACCAAGCATCGGTGTTGATCGATGTATGAGCCGACTTCGTGAGATTCCGCTGTCCGTTCTCGACCTCGCTCCCATCACGTCGGGATCGGACGCCTCGACCGCGCTGCGGAACTCTCGCGAACTCGCTCAGCAGGCAGAACGACTCGGCTACCACCGGTACTGGTTCGCCGAGCACCACAACATGCCCGGCATCGCCTCGTCCGCACCCGCCGTGCTGATCGGGCACGTCGCGGACGCGACGTCGACGATCCGGGTCGGCTCCGGCGGTGTGATGCTGCCCAACCACGCGCCGCTGGTCGTCGCGGAGCAGTTCGGCATGCTGGAGGCGCTGCACCCCGGCCGCATCGACCTCGGCATCGGCCGCGCGCCCGGCACCGACCAGAAGACGGCACGGGCGCTGCGGCGCACCGAGGCGGGGCTGTCCGCGGAGAACTTCCCGCAGGAGCTCACCGAGCTCATCAAGTACTTCGAGGGCACCGCGGAGCTCAACGCCGTGCCCGCCGCCGGCCACAAGCCGCCGATCTGGCTGCTGGGCTCGTCCGGCTACAGCGCGCAGGCCGCCGGTCTGCTCGGCCTGCCGTTCGCGTTCGCCCACCACTTCAGCGCGCAGAACACGCTGCCCGCGCTGGAGCTGTACCGGCGGCACTTCCGGCCGTCGGAGGTCCTGCAGGAGCCGTACGCGATGGTGTGCGCCTCGGTGATCGTCGCCGACACCGACGAGCACGCCCGGTACATCGCCGGTCCGGGGGCGCTGTCGTTCGTGCGGCTGCGCCAGGGACGTCCGGCGCCGCTGGCCACGCCGGAGGAGGCGGCGGCCTACCCGTACACCGAGATCGACGAGCTGGTGATCGAGGACCGCATGGCCACCCAGATCATCGGGTCCCCCTCAACGGTCCGCGCGGGGCTCGACGAGTTGATGGAGTCGACGGCCGCCGACGAGCTGATGGTGACGACCATCGTGCACGGCCACGCTGACCGCCTCCGTTCGTTCGAACTGCTCAGCGAGGTGGCCGAACGGACGCCGGAGATGGGCCGTTCAGCCGCACATACGTGAGTCGGCCAGGCGTGACCTTCACGTTTCGTACGACTGACGCTGGTCTGAACGGGTGATAAACGGCTCCGCTTGTAGCGCCAGACACACTGTGGGCGATGATCGGTGTGAGCGCGCACGCCCCCCGACGCGCTCCCTAGCTTCATCAGGCGGACGGCGTGGGGCAGGCGCACTGTGTGGCGCCGCCCACGCCGCCCATCACGAGACGGCCACGGCCCGGCACCAGGTCCGCTTCAAGGCCCTCTTTCGGTCCCCGCCACCCCTTCGGCACCGTCACAGTTGACGGGAGTCGTTCACACCCACCGCCGGGGTGGGAAAGGGGAGTTCGTGAAGTTCGCCAAATCGGCCGCGGGCCTGTGCCTGCTGCTGGCCGTGGCGGGATGTGCGGGCCCCGGTGTCGCCGTCACCCCGGACGAGAACCTGACCGTCGAACAACGAGCCGAGACGCCCAGCGCGTCCGGCGCCGCCGCGTTCGGCACGCAGCGCGTGTGGGCCTCCGGCCTGTCCATCGTGGTGTCCGCTCCCCGTTCGCTCACGCCGTCCCCGACGGCGGTCCCACCGGCCAAGCGCACCGCGGTCTTCACGATCACCGTCTACAACGGCTCCAAGGCGTCCTACCGCCCCTCCCGGCTCACCGTGCGCGCCACGGCCGACGGCTCCCCCGCCGCCGAGCTGGTCGACTCCGCGCAGGGCCTCAACGGCCTCGCCGGCGCCGTCGCGGAGCTCCCGCCGGGCCGCGACACCCAGATCCAGGTGGCGTTCGCCGTGTCCGAGCTGCCGGTGAAGATGCAGCTGTCCATCCAGCCGGGTGGTCAGGCCCAGGACGTGGCCACCGTCTTCGAAGGCCAGGCCTAGGCTCAACAGCATGACCAGTCGTCTCGAACCTGGAGACATCGCGCCCGCGTTCACGCTGCCCGACAGCGAGGGCAAGCCGGTGTCCCTGTCCGACTACCTCGGCAAGTCCGTGGTCGTGTACTTCTACCCGGCCGCGAGCACGCCGGGCTGCACCAAGCAGGCCTGCGACTTCCGCGACAACCTCGGCGCGCTCGCCGGCTCCGGCTACGAGGTCGTCGGCATCTCGCCCGACAAGCAGGAGAAGCTCGCCAAGTTCCGCGACGCCGAAGGCCTGAACTTCCCGCTGCTCGGCGACCCGGACAAGAAGGTCCTGACCGAGTGGGGCGCGTTCGGCGAAAAGCAGAACTACGGCCGCACCGTCCAGGGCGTCATCCGCTCCACGTTCCTCGTCGGCCCCGACGGCAAGATCGTCAAGGCCATGTACAACGTCCGCGCCACCGGCCACGTCGCCAAGCTGCTGCGCGAACTTCCTGCTTGAGGTTCCACACAGCCTGAATTTCCGCGCTTCGTGTGACGCCGCCGCCGCAAGACTTGCGGCGGCGGCCCCTTCTTCGGGTATGGTCGAGGTGAGGGCGCGCAAAATGCCGCCCCTTGTTCCGGTGAGGGTGATACACCGTGTGTCGCTTGACGGCACCTCGCGGTCCCGACATCCCGTCTGATTTCGTCCTGCGCGTCCACTTCCCCACGCGCGGCGGTTGACCTGGGCTGATCAGCCCCGTCGTCCGTTCGCAGTCAAACACGTGCGTTTCGCGTACGTGCATTTCGTGCTGGGAAAATTCAATGCTCAAGTGGATATTGCTGACCGTCGCCGTAGGCGCGGAAGTTTTCGCAACCCTTTGTCTCAAGTACTCCGACGGCTTCACGAAACCGTGGCCGGTCGCCGGCCTGGCCGCCGGTTTCCTGACCGCCCTCTACCTGGAGTCGGTGGTGATCCGGATGGGCCTGCCCGTCGCCATCACCTACGCGGTCTGGGCCGGTGCGGGCATCGCCCTGGTCGCCATCACCAGCCGCGTGCTGTTCGCCGACCCGCTGAACCTCGCGATGCTGACCGGCATGGCCCTCATCGCGGCAGGCGTGTGCGTCGTGTCCGTCGCGTCCCACGCGCAGGCGGCCGCGGTCTAACCTCGTTTGGGTGGGCTTAGAAATCGTCGCGGTCTCCAAGCTGGGCCAGTCGGTGGCGATGCGCGCCGCCACCGAGTGGCTGGCCACTCCGGACACGCGAACCCTGCCGCTGACCGAGCTCGCCGCCCGGGAACTCGCGAAGCCCACCCAACGAGCGAAGCTCGACACCCTGGTCCAGCACATCGGCCACCAGGTCACCGAGCAACTGGAAGCCGTCCTCGAACGGTTCTCCGAGGGCGAGATCGCCGCCTCCGTCGCCGCGGTGGAGGCGGCGCTGTCGTCCGTCGACCTGTCGGACCCCGCCGTGCTCGCCGACGACGTCGACCCGGAAGTGCTGGCTCAGCGCATCCGCCGCTCGCTGCCGCGCACGGATCTGGGCCGGTGCTACGACATCGCCCTCGACCAGTCGTGCCGCTACCTCGTGCAGATCCTCAGGCACCTGCCCTCCTTCCAGCCACGGGCCCTGGCCGAGGTCCTGTCCCGCGCCACCGTCCAGACCGCCCTGCTCGAAGACGTGCTGTCCCGCCTGCCCCGAACGTCTTTGCACGCACCGCAAGGCACCGACAACGACGACGAGTTCCGCGACGAGTACCTGCGCTACATCGCCGCCAACCTCGACCGCCTCGAACTCCTCGGTCTGTCCATGAAGGACCGCCCGCGTCTGGCGCTGAGCGTCGCCTACCTGAGCCTCACCGTCTCGGGGGCGCAGCGACAACGGCACGAGTGGTTCGGCCAGGCCGACCACCACTCGCACTCGGGCGTGCGCGTCGAGTCGGCCCTGGCCAGTCGCACATTGGTCCGCGGCGAAGCGGGCTCCGGAAAGACGACGTTGCTCGACTGGCTCGCGGTCACCGCGGCCCGCGGCGGGTTCGTCGGCAACCTGCAGTCGTGGAACGGCCTGATCCCGTTCCCGATCCGGCTGCGCGCCTACGCCGACTCACCGCTGCCGGCCAAGCCGGAGGAGTTCGTCACCGGATGGCTCGCCGGGATCATGCCCGCCGGGTGGGTCCACCGAGTTCTGCAGGCCGGCAAAGGGCTTCTGCTGGTGGACGGCGTCGACGAGGTGCCGCCGTCGAAGCGCCAGCACGTCCGGGAGTGGCTGCGCGAGCTCGTGCACGTCTTCCCGTCCGCGCAGGTCGTGGTGACGGCGCGTCCCGCGGCGACGGACGAGAAGTGGTTGGCGGAGCTGGACTTCTCTTCCGTCGAGCTGGAGCAGATGAGCCCGGCCGACGTGAAGGTGTTCCTCCAGCGGTGGCACGAGGCCGCCGGGGCGCCCGAGGAAGCACAACGGCGGCTGACCACTCAGCTGGACAGCCGCGAGCACCTGCGTTCGCTCGCCTCCTCGCCGTTGCTCTGCGCGATGTTGTGCGCGCTGAACCTCGGCCGGGTCTCGGAGCTGCCGCAGAACCGCATGGAGTTGTACGCGGCGGCGCTCACCATGCTCCTGGACCTCCGCGACGCCGAACGCGGCATCGCCCGCATCCTCACCACCTCCGACAAGACGGTGCTGCTGCGGGATCTGGCGTGGCGGCTCACCCTGGGCGGGCGAACCCAGCTGCCCACACCCAAGGTCCACGAGCACGTGACGCGCAAGATCCGCTCCATGCCCAACGTCGACGAGGAACCCGGCGCCGTCGTCACGCACCTGCTGGAGCGCAGCGGCGTCATCCGCGAACCCGTGCCGGGCCAGGTGGACTTCGTGCATCGGACGTTCCAGGAGTATTTGGCCGGCGAGGAGGCGATGCAGGACGGCCAGGTCGAGACGCTCGTCGCCCACGCGCACCAGGACTCGTGGACGCAGACGATCGTGCTGGCCTGCGGACACGGCCAACGCTCCCAGGTCACCGAGCTCCTGACCGACGTGCTCGACCGCGCCGACCGCGAACCGCGGAACGCTCGCCGGCTGAGGCTGCTGGCCGCCGCGTGCCTGGAAACCGTCAGGGACGTCGACGCGGACGTGCACGACCGGATAGACGCGATCATCAGAGACCGACTGGTTCCGCCGCGCAGCAAGAAGGAGACCACCTCGCTGGCCACGATCGGCCATCGCGTCCTGCGCTACCTGCCGACGGAGCTCGACGGGCTCTCGGACGCCGCCGCGGGAGCGACCGTGCGCAGCGCGGCGCTCGTGGGATCGCCGGAAGCAATGGCACGACTGGCCGGGTACGCCCGCGATCCACGGGAAAACGTGCAAGAGGCGCTTCTCGAAGCGTGGCTCAACTTCGACCCCCAACGCTATGCGGAAGAGGTGCTGGCCGACGCGCCGTTGCACAACGGCTACGCGAAGATCACGATCACCCGTCTGATCCCTTACCTGGATCTTCTCCGGCGCCTGCGTGGTACCGATCTCTGGCTCGTCGACGAAACATCTACGGACTTGCGGTTCCTCGATCGTGTGAAGGGGTTGCGCTTCCTCAGCACGCAGACCTCGGGCGAGATCGACGTCAGCCCGCTGGAGTCGATCCGTCCGGCTTTGGTCCATCTGCGCGGCGCTCAGCGGTACTCGAACCTGAACCGACTGCCGCAGACCCTCGTGTTCCTGAGCCTGCTGCAGTCCGAGCCTTGGTACGACTTGGGCTTCCTGCGCGGTCGAGCCTTCACCCACCTCGGCCTCAGCAAACCGGCGCCTGACTGCGATCTGACCCCGCTCGCGGAAGTAGCCAGTCTGAACACGCTGTACTGCTACGACTGGCCTGACGTCAGTGCGCTTCCCGACCTGTCGGACCTGCGCACCCTCGGGCTCAGGGGTCGCATCCCATTGGACGTCCTGCCGTTGAAGGACCTGTCACTGGATCTGGAACTGAGCCGAGGCCGTTCCTACCTGGGAGTCGAGGAACTCGGTCCCGGAGTAAAAGTGAGGTGGGTCGGTTAGACCAGTTTGCGCAGATGCGGGACCAGCAGCTTCAACGCCCGGCCCCGGTGCGACTCCGCGTCCTTCTGCTCGGCGGTCATCTCCGCGGACGTGATCGAGTACCCCTCCGGCACGAAGATCGGGTCGTACCCGAACCCGTTGGTCCCGCGCCGCTCCCGCAGCAACCTCCCCCGCCACTCGCCCCGCACGACGACCTCTTCACCGCCGGGCACGACGAGAGCCACGACCGACACGAACGCCGCACCCCGGCGCTCGTCCGGCACGTCACCGAGCTGCCCCAGCACCAGGTCCAGGTTGGCCTCGTCATCACCGTGACGGCCGGACCACCGCGCGGACAGCACGCCGGGCATGCCGTTCAGCTCGTCCACCGCGAGCCCGGAGTCGTCCGCCACGGACACCAGCCCGGTGGCCGCGGCGGCGTCACGGGCCTTGGCCAGCGCGTTGCCCTCGAAGTCGGGCGCGGTCTCGGGCGCCTCGGGGAACTCGGGCACGTCCGCCAACGACAGCACGGTGATCCCGGACAACCCCTCGGCCGCCACGATGCGCTGCAGCTCGCGGAGCTTCTTGGCGTTGCGGGAGGCCAGCAGCAGCTTCATCGCCGGCTCGCCTTCGGCTCGGGCAGCACGCCGGGGTACGGCTGCGCCAGAGCCGCGGCCTGGATGCGGTTCAGCTCGGCGCAGCCCAGCAGCGCCACGTCCAGCATGCGGTCCAAAGTGGACCGGGCGAAGGTCGCGCCCTCGCCGGTGCCCTGCACCTCGATGAGCGTGCCGGCGTCGGTGGCGACGACGTTCATGTCGACCTCGGCCCGCGAGTCCTCCTCGTAGGGCAGGTCCAGCCGGACCCGGCCGTCCACGACGCCGACCGACACGGCGGACACCGCGCAGGACAGCGGTGAGGGGTCGGCCAGACGACCCGCGGCGCCCAGCCACGTCACCGCGTCGGCCAGAGCGACATAGGCGCCGGTGATCGCGGCGGTGCGGGTGCCGCCGTCGGCCTGGATGACGTCGCAGTCGATGACGATGGTGTTCTCGCCGAGGGCCGCCAGGTCGATGCAGGCCCGCAGGGAGCGGCCGATCAGGCGCGAGATCTCGTGGGTGCGGCCGCCGATGCGGCCCTTCACGGACTCGCGGTCGCTTCTGGTGTGGGTGGCGGACGGGAGCATCGCGTACTCGGCGGTCACCCAGCCGAGGCCCGAGCCCGAACGCCAGCGGGGGACGCCTTCGGTGACACTCGCGGCGCAGAGCACGCGGGTGTTGCCGAACTCGACCAGGACCGAGCCCGCGGGCCAGGTCTGATATCCACGCGTGATCCGGATGTCACGCAACACGTCGTCGTTCCTACCGTCGCTTCGCACCACGGCGGCTACCTTAGTGAACCCTGCGGAGCGTGATGGCGTAGGGAGAGACATGCTGACGATCGACGGTATTCCGCTTCACCCGTTGTTCGTGCACGCCGTGGTCGTGCTGCTGCCGCTCGCGGCGGTCAGTTCGGTCGCGATCGCGCTGGTTCCCGGCTGGCGGCGCAGGTACGCCTGGCTGGTGCTGGGCGTGACGTTGCTCGGCGTGGGGGCCGTGCCGGTGGCCAAGCAGGCCGGTGAGGACCTCCAGGGCGCGCTGGAGCGCAACGGTGTGCAGAACCCCGCCATCCAGACCCACGCGGAGCTCGGCGACACGCTGCTGCCCATCGCGCTCGGCTTCGGTGTCGCGGTGATCGCGCTGCTGGTCGCCGGTCGGCTCGCCGATCGGGAACGGGCGGCGGAGGCACCCACCACGCGGACGTGGCGGGTGATCTCAGTCGTGGTGTCCGTGCTGGTGGTCCTGCTCGCGGTCGGCGCGACGGTGCAGACCGTGCGCGTGGGTCACAGCGGGTCCTCCGCGGTCTGGAGCGGCGTCGGGAGCTGAAGGGGCGCCGTCGCCGACTGCTTCAGCGTCCGCGTGACCGTGCAGAACTGCTCCACGGCACGCCGGACGACGATTTCGAGCGCCGCGGGATCCTCCACGGCGGACAGGTCGTACGAGAGCGTCACCGGGATGGAGATCACCTCGTTGCCGCTCTCGGACTGAACGGCGTCCGCGACCGCCGACAGCCGGTCGCCGCCGGTGCGGCGCAGGATCAGGGTCTCCGACGTCACGAGCGCGCAGCCGGCCGCGGCCGCGACCAGCAGCTCGACCGGGCTGAACGAGCCCTCCTGCCCCTTGCGGCCGATCTTCACCGACGCCCCGCGCCCGTTCGTGGCGACGAACTCGTGCTCGCCGACTCTCTCCAGCTCGATCATCGCTGCTCCCCCACCTCGTACCGGCCGCCCTCGACGACCAGCTCACACGGCCCGCCGAACGCGGCCTTGGCCTCCTCCAGCACGTCCTCGCGCGAGGTCCACGGCGGCACGTGCGTGATCAGCAGCCGTCCGGCACCCGCCCGCGCGGCCAGCTCTCCCGCCTCCCGGCCGGACAGGTGCAGGTCCGGCACGCGGTCCGGCGCGTGCGTCCAGCTCGCCTCGCTCAGCAGCACGTCGACGCCCTCGGCCAGCTCGTCCAGCGCCGCGCACGGCCCGCTGTCGCCGGTGTAGGCCAGCGTGGCGCCGCCGCACGAGATCCGGAACCCGTACGCCTCGCAGGGATGCGCGACCAGGGCCGAGTCCACGGTGAACGGTCCGATCCGGACGGAAGAGCCCAGCTCGTGGAACGAGAAGACGTCGCTGAAGTCCAACGACGACCGCTCGGCCTCGTTGGGCGCGTAGGCCGCGACGAAACGGGACGGCGCCTCGGCGGGCGCGTAGACGGGCAAAGCAGCAGCGGGCGGCGTCGGGTGGTACTTCCGCGCCACGTAGAGCGAGGACACGTCGACGCAGTGGTCGGGGTGCAGGTGCGAGAGCACGAGAGCGTCCATCGCGAACAGCGGGCGCTCCTCCTGGAACCGCGACAGCACGCCGTTGCCGAACTCCAGCACCAGCGTGAACCCGTCCGCCTCCAGCAGGTACCCCGACGCCGCCGTGCCGGGTCCGGGAATGCTGCCGGAGCAGCCGAGCACGGTCAGCAGCACGTCAGCCCCACTGTTCGAAGGTAGGCAGGAACCGGGCCGCGAGCTTCGCGAACCGCTCGGGCGGACCAGTGCACGTCACCCGGTGGACGGGTGGGTCGACGGCGAACTCGTCGCGCTCGGTCAGCAGCCGCACCACGTCCTTCACGGTCTCCTCGGCGCTCGACACCAGCGTCACGGCGTCGCCCATGACGATCTGGATCACGCCCGTCAGCAACGGGTAGTGCGTGCAGCCGAGCACCACGGTGTCCACCTCGGCGCGCTGCAACGGTTCCAGGTAGGCCTGCGCCAGCCCGAGCACCTGCCGCCCGGACGTGATGCCGCGCTCGACGAAGTCGACGAACCGCGGACAGGCCGCCGCCGTGACGCTCACGTCCCGCGCCGCCTGGAACGCGTCCTGGTAGGCGTGCGAGTTGATCGTGCCGACCGTGGCGATCACGCCGATGCGGTTGTTCCGCGTCGTCATCACCGCACGGCGCACGGCCGGGAGGATCACCTCGACCACCGGCACCTGGTAGCGCTCACGGGCGTCGCGGAAGCACGCTGCGGACGCGGTGTTGCACGCGATCACGAGCATCTTCGCGCCCTCGTCGACCAGCCGGTCGCAGATCTCCAGCGCGTGCTTGCGCGCCTGCGCGATGGGCAGCGGCCCGTAGGGACCGTTCGCCGTGTCGCCGATGTAGTGGATCGACTCGCCGGGCAGCTGGTCCATGATCGCTCGGGCGACCGTGAGGCCGCCGACGCCCGAGTCCATGATCCCGATCGTCACGCCGTGAATCTAGCCGGTGCACTGCCGCGGCGGTTGTCACGCGCCACGCCCCACGCCGCCAGCACTCCACCGATTGCGCCGAACAGGTGGCCTTCCCACGAGATGCCGGGCTGGCCGGGCAGCACACCCCACAGCGCGGCGCCGTACAACGCGAACACGCCGACCGCGATCAGCAGCTGCAGCCACGACTTCGCGAAGATCCCGCGCACCAGCAGGAACGCCAGGAACCCGAACACGAGCCCGGACGCGCCGATGTGGCTGCCGGCGCTGCCGAACACCCACACGCCCAGCGCCGAGGTGAGCCAGACGACCACGGTGACCTGGAAGAACTGCTTGAGCCCTCCCGAGGTCGCGAGGAATCCCAGCAGCAGCAACGGAACCGCGTTGCCGGTGAGGTGGCTCCAGTCGCTGTGGATCAACGGCATCCAGAGCAGGTTGTCCCACTGGCTGAAGTCGCGCGGCCGCACGCCGTCGCCCTCCAACGAGCTGTTGGTCGCCACGTCGTACGCCTCGACCACGTAGAGGAAGCCGACGAACCCGGCGACGATGAGAAACGACAGCACGGGGTGCGGCGGAATGACCCGTTTCGCGAGCGCGGTGCGGTCCACGAGTTCAGCGTACGTGGCCATAAGCTGATCAGGTGTCGATTGAAGTAGCGGTGCGCGCATCGGCCCAGCTCGGCGAGGGGCCGACGTGGGACCACAGCAGCTCCACCTTGCTGTGGGTGGACATCCTGGCGTCCGAGGTCCACCGCTACGCCCCCGCACGGGACGACGACGCGGTGCTCGTGGTGCCCCAGCACGTGGGCGCCGCCAAGCCGCGCGCGCAGGGCGGCATCGTCTGCAACCTGCGCGACGGCATCGCCCTGATCGACCGCGACGGCGCCAAGTCCTGGCTCGTCTACTGGGCGCGGGAGGGCGTGCGCGGCAACGACGCGGGCATCGACCCGTCGGGCCGGCTGTGGGCCGGCACGATGCGCTACGACCAGGCCGCCGACGAGGGCTGGCTCGCCAGGGTCACCGGCGAGGGCGCGGCCAAGGTGATGGTGGGCGAGGTGAACACGAGCAACGGCGTCGGCTGGAGCCCGGACGGCACGCTCATGTACTTCATCGACACCCCGACCCGCCGCATCGACGTGTTCGACTTCGACAACGCCTCCGGCACGATCGCGAACCGCCGCACGCTCGCCCACGTCGGGCACACCGACGGCTGGCCGGACGGGCTCACCGTCGACGCCGACGGGTGCGTCTGGGTCGCGTTGTGGGGCGGGCACGCCGTCCGCCGCTACACCCCGCGCGGAGAGCTCGACCGCGAGATCGCGCTGCCGGTGGACAACCCGACCGCGTGCTGCTTCGGCGGCGCGGACTTCACCGACCTCTACGTCACGTCGGCGCGCGTCGGATTGCCGGACCAGGCGCTGGCGGAGCGGCAGTTGAACGGCTCGGTGCTCGTGCTGCCCGGCATCGGCGCAGGCCTGCCCGGCGTCGCGTTCAACGGCTAGCGGAACCCGAATAATCACTGCTCAGACGGGAGCCGACGAGTTAAGATCACTCGTCGGCTCAACGTCGGTTTTGTGAGCATTCTGGGGGATGCGACATGAGCGAAGATCTCGCCTGGAAGGGTGCCCTCTAGCCAACGGCAGAGGGTTTCGTCACGCCCAGAGGTGGCCGTCCAGCCGGGCGGCCGCCTCGTCCAGCGTGCCCGCGTAGGCACCCGTCGACAGGTACTTCCACCCCGCGTCCGCGACGATGAACACGATGTCGGCGGTCTTCCCCGCGACCTCGGCCTTCTGCGCCACGGCGAGCGCGGCGTGCAGGATCGCGCCCGTCGAGATGCCGGCGAAGATCCCCTCGGTCTCCAGCAGCTGCCGGGTGCGGCGCAACGCGTCGTAGGAGCCGACCGAGTACCGCCCGGTCAGCGCCGACTCGTCGTACAGCTCCGGCACGAAGCCCTCGTCGAGGTTGCGCAGGCCGTACACCAGCTCGCCGTACCGGGGTTCGGCGGCGATGACCTGCACGTCCGGCTTGGCTTCACGCAAGAACCGCCCGACACCGACGAGCGTGCCCGTCGTGCCGAGGCCCGCGACGAAGTGCGTGATCGTCGGCAGGTCCTTCAGGATCTCCGGACCGGTGCCGCGGAAGTGCGCGTCCGCGTTCGCCGGGTTCCCGTACTGGTAGAGCATGACCCAGTCCGGGTTCTGCTTGGCGAGCTCCTTGGCCGTGGCGACGGCCTGGTTCGACCCGCCGGCCGCCGGGGAGAACACGATCCGCGCGCCGTAGGCCTGCAGCAGCTGGCGGCGCTCGGTCGAGGTGTTCTCCGGCATCACGCACACCAGGCCGTAGCCCTTGAGCTTCGCGGCCATCGCCAGCGAGATGCCGGTGTTGCCGGACGTCGGCTCCAGGATCGTCGCACCGGGACGCAGCACGCCGTCCCGCTCCGCCGCCTCGATCATGGCCAGCGCGGGCCGGTCCTTGATCGAGCCGGTCGGGTTGCGGTCCTCGAGCTTCGCCCAGATGCGCACGTTCTCCGACGGCGACAGGCGCGGCAGGCCCACCAACGGTGTCCCGCCGAGCGCGTCCAGGAGCGAGTCGTAGCGGGCCATGGCGGAGATCAGCCGCCCGCGACGGCCGGGAGGATGGTGACGTTGTCGCCGTCCTTCACCTGGGCGTCGAGGCCACCGGCGAAGCGCACGTCCTCGTCGTTGACGTAGACGTTGACGAAGCGGTGCAGCGCACCCTCCTTGACCAGGCGGGCCTTGAGGCCGCCGTGGTTGTTCTCCAGGTCGTCGATGACCTCGGCGAGCGTGGCGCCGTTGGCGGACACCGACTTCTCGCCCCCGGTGTGGGTGCGCAGGATCGTCGGGATCGACACGGTGACGGCCATGATGGTTCTACCTCCGCAGAAACGAACTCAGGACTCGATGATCTTGACGGGTTCCTCGGTCACGACACCGTCGACGATGCGGTACGACCGCACCTCGTGCTCGATCGGGTCACGCGTGGAGATCAGCACGTAGTGGGCGTCCGGCTCGCCCGCGAACGAGATGTCGGTGCGGGACGGGTACGCCTCCGTGGCGGTGTGCGAGTGGTAGACGACCACCGGCACCTCGTCGTTGGCGTCCATCTCGCGCCACACCTTGAGCTGCTCGGCGGCGTCGAACCGGTAGAACGTGGGCGACCTCTCTGCGTTCTCCATCTCGATGAAGCGCTCAGGGCGATCGGACCCGTACGGCCCGGCGATCACCCCGCACGCCTCGTCGGGGTGGTCGCGGCGCGCGTGGGCCACCATCGCGTCCACCAGGTCACGGCGAATCACCAGCACGTCGTCAATCCTACGGGCTGGCGGGAGTTGTCTCGGTATGCGAGATAACCACGTTGTAGTGCTTGTTTTAGCTCTGGCTAATATTAGTGGTGGCTACTACAGTGCGGCCTGTGCACGCGTTCGACGTCCTGAGCGACCCGGTCCGCAGGCGAATCCTGGAACTGCTCGCCACCGGCGAGCGGGCGGCCGGTGACGTCGGCGGCGTGGTCCAGGCCGAGTTCGGGATCACCCAGTCGGCGGTCTCCCAGCACCTCAAGGTGTTGCGGTCGAACGGGTTCGTGCAGGTCACGGCCGTGGGGACACGACGGCTGTACTCGGTGGCGCCGGCCCCGCTGATGCAGATCGACGCCTGGCTGGACCACTTCCGGCGGTTCTGGGAACCGCATCTCGACGCGCTCGCGACCGAACTGGCCCGCGGCAGGCGCGAACGCAGGCTTCAGGAGGAGGCAGAGGATGACCGACCGCAGCTTTGAGGACGGCAAGCTCGTCATCCGGCGGCACTACAAGGCTGGCCGGGAGGACGTCTGGGACGCCATCACCACACCGGAACGACTGGTCCGCTGGTTCCTGCCGATCAGCGGGGACCTCCGGGCCGGAGGGCGCTACCAGCTCGAAGGCAACGCGGGCGGCGAGATCGTGCGCTGCGACCGCCCGGCCGAGATCGGTCTGACCTGGGAGATGGGCGGCGGCGTCACCGAGGTGGTGGTGCGACTCGAGGAAGAGGGCGAGTCGACGATCCTGACGTTGTCGCACTCCCCCGTGCCCGGTGAGCTGATCCCGAACGCGTCGGCGACGGCGTGGGGGCTCGGCGCGGGCTGGGAGATGGGCCTCGCCGCGCTGGAGAAGTTCCTCGCGGGTGAGCTGCCGGAGGGTCCGGCGAAGGACTGGATCGCCACCGCGTCACCGGAGGAGCTGATGGCGGCGGGCGAGCAGGCCCAGCGGATCAGTGCCGAATGGACCGAGGTGCTCGCGCTCAAAGGTCGCGGAACGCCGTGACGCCGTTGAGGGTGGTGGCTTCGCGGGCGCCGGACACGACGGCCTCCGCGAACACCTCCGCGGCGGCCGCGCACAGCGCGTCCAAGGCGAACGGTCGTGGTTCCGCCAGCGGCACGGCACCCGTGGCCAGCGCGAACACCGTGTCGCCGTCGAACATCGAGTGAGCGGGCCGCACCGCCCGGGCCAGGCCGTCCTGCGCGGCCATCGCGAGCCGCTGACACTCCGCTTTGGACAGTGCCGCGTCCACCGCCACCACGCCGATCGTGGTGTTGAGGCCTTCCGGTTTGCGTTCGGGCAGCTCGACGGACGTGGTGCCGAGCGAGGGCAGCCACGGCAGACCCGTTGCGCGGTCGACGACCTCACCGGCCGCGTTCACCACGGCGAGCGCGCCGACGTGGTGCTCGCCGACCTTGGTGGTCGCCGTGCCGACACCGCCCTTGAGCGAACCGACCCGCGCGCCGGCACCCGCGCCGACGCAGCCCAGTTCGAACTCCTCGGCGGCGGCCTCGCAGGCCGCGTAGCCGAACGAGGAGTCGGGCCGGTTGCCCCACTCCGACATCGGCAGGTCGAAGATCACCGCGCCCGGCACGATCGGCACGACGTGGTGCGGCTGGGCGCCGACCTGGAAGCCGATCGAGCGTTCCGCCAGCCAGCGCATGACGCCGTCCGCCGCCGCGAGCCCGTACGCCGAGCCGCCGCTCAGGCAGATGGCGTGCACCTGCTGGACGAGGTTCGCCGGGTCGAGCAGGTCGGTCTCGCGGGTTCCGGGCGCGCCACCGCGTCCGTCGACGGCGCCGACGGCACCGGCGGGGACGAGCACGACGGTCGTGCCGGTGGCCCAGCCGGGTTCGACGCGGTGGTGGTGGCCGACGAGGACACCGGGAATCACGGCATCATCGCTTCCACCAGCGTGTCCTGCACCCAGGTCAGCCAGTGGTACACCCCGAGGTGCGGCGACCGCGGGTCCTCCGGCGGCAGCTCGTCCGGCATGTCCTCGGTGACGTCCAGCGCGGTGCCCAGCGCCAGCCGCACGTCGTTCAACGACGCGAGCCACGCCTCGGCCTCGCCGATCGACAACCGGACCTCGCCGCCGTCGGGCGAGCAGGTCTGCAGCACGATCTCGGCCGCGCCGGTCTTCTGGTCCAGCAGCTCCGGCTCGTGCAACGACCGCAGCGCCGCGGCCGAGTTGACCTCGTCCGGGTCGGGCGCGTCGTCGTCCAGCCGGTGAAAATCAGGCAGCAGCCGTCCCAGGATCGGGTCGTCGGGCGCCTCCGACGGGCCTGTTCTGATCCCGGTCAGCTCGGCGAGCTCGTCCTGGGGCGCCTCCTCGGCGCGGGCCAGCAGCATGTCCTGGATCTGGCTGACGAGACCGCGCACGACCGCGGCCTCCTGGCGGTCCAGTCTGCCGATGACGACGTCACCGTCGCGGATCCACCGCTTCACGAGGCCCGCTGCATGGTCGCCCAGAGCCCTGCCGCGTGGAGCTTCGCCACGTCGGCCTCCACCTTGTCCTTGGTGCCCGATGTCACGATCGCCTTCCCCTTGTGGTGCACGTCGAGCATCAGCTTGGTCGCCTTGTCCCTGCTGAAGCCGAACAGCTTCTGGAAGACGTACGTCACGTACGACATGAGGTTGACCGGGTCGTTCCAGACCACGGTCTGCCACGGCCGGTCCTCGGCCGCGATCTCCGCGCCGATGGCCTCTGGCTGCGTCCGTTCCTGTTCGACGGGCGTGGTCATACCGCCAATGGTGTCATGTTCGCCGCAGTGGCGGAGACCGCGTGCGGCTAAACCGGACGCGACCTTAGGGTTGGTGACCATGAACTCGACGGCGTTGCTGACCGACCACTACGAGCTCACCATGCTCGCGGCCGCGCTGCGTGACGGGACCGGTGACCGTCCGTGCGTGTTCGAGGTCTTCGCCCGCAGGCTTCCCGACGGCCGCCGCTACGGCGTCGTCGCCGGGGTGAACCGGTTGCTGGACGCGATCGCGGACTTCCGCTTCGGCGAGGAGGAGCTCGACCAGCTGCGCCGCAACGCCGTCGTCGACGACGCGACGCTGGAATGGCTCGCGAACTACCGGTTCTCCGGCGAGATCGACGGCTATCCCGAGGGGGAGCTGTACTTCCCCGGTTCGCCGGTGCTCACCGTGCGCGCGTCGTTCGCCGAGGGCGTCGTGCTGGAGACCCTCGCGCTGTCGATCCTCAACCACGACAGCGCGATCGCGTCCGCCGCGGCCCGCATGGTCACCGCGGCCAACGGCCGTCGCATGATCGAGATGGGCTCGCGCCGCACCCACGAGGAAGCCGCCGTGGCGTGCGCCCGCGCGGCCTACCTCGCGGGCTTCACCGCGACCTCCAACCTCGAAGCCGGACGCCGCCACGGCATCCCGACGGCCGGCACGTGCGCGCACGCGTTCACGTTGCTGCACGACAGCGAGGAAGAGGCGTTCCGCAGCCAGGTCGAGGCGCTGGGCGCCGGCACGACGTTGCTGGTCGACACCTACGACATCACCGAGGGCATCAAGACCGCCGTCGCGGTCGCCGGTCCGGACCTGGGCGCGATCCGGATCGACTCGGGCGACCTCGGCGTGCTGGCGCGGCAGGCCCGCGACCAGCTGGACTCGCTGGGTGCCCGCAACACCCGCATCGTCGTGTCCGGCGACCTCGACGAGTACTCGATCGCCGCTCTGCGCGCCGAACCCGTGGACGCGTACGGCGTCGGCACCTCGGTCGTGACAGGGTCGGGGGCACCGACCGCGGGCATGGTCTACAAGCTGGTCGAGGTCGACGGCAGGCACGTCGAGAAGCGCAGCACGTCCAAGCAGTCGCGCGGCGGCTGGAAGAAGGCGTTGCGGCGGCACAAGGACACCGGCACGGCGCTGGAGGAGGTCGTGTTCCAGGCCTCCGCCGAACCGGAGCTCGGCGAGTGCGACCGGCTCGTGCAGATCCCGCTGATGCGCGCTGGACAGGTCACGCCGGAGGTGCCCACGCTGGAGCAGAGCCGCGAACGGTTGCGCGCGGCACTGGTGAGCGTGCCGTGGGAAGGCCTCAAGCTCTCACGCGGTGAGCCCGCGATCCCGACGATCTACCTGGAGGAGTCCCGATGACCAAGGCGCTGATCGTCGTCGACGTGCAGAACGACTTCTGCGAGGGCGGTTCGCTCGCGGTCGCGGGTGGCGCGGCCGTCGCGGCGGCCATCTCCCGGCACATCGCCACGTCGCCCTACGACCACGTCGTGGCGACGCGCGACTACCACGTGGATCCGGGTTCGCACTTCTCGGAGACGCCGGACTACGTTGACACCTGGCCCGCGCACTGCGTGGCCGGGACGCCCGGTGCGTCGTTCCACCCCGAGCTCGACGTGGCACAGGTCGAGCAGGTCTTCACGAAGGGCCGGTTCGCCGCCGCGTACTCGGGTTTCGAGGCGGAGAACGACCTCGCGGGCTGGCTGACCGACAGGGGCGTGACCGAAGTGGACGTCGTCGGCATCGCGACCGACCACTGCGTCCGCGCGACCGCCCTCGACGCGCAGCGCAACGGCTTCCGCACGACCGTGCTCGTCGGCCTCACCGCCGCCGTGGCCGAGAACACCCGCGACACCGCTCTGTCCGAGCTGCGCGCCGCGGGTGTCGTGGTCGCCTAAGGCGTCGGCGAGCAGGCCGCCGCGCCGACGGTGATGCTGCCCGAGTAGCCGGACGACGGTTCGAACGTGATCTTCAGCAGCGTCATGGCGAGGCTGCCGTCGTTCGGCACCGGGAACACGGTGTCGGTGAACTTGGCCTTGGCGAGCACGGTTCCGGTGCTCGACTTGACCTCGTACACGTACCCGGACGGGATCTGCTGCGGCAGCCCGGACCAGCCGGACATGCCCTTGAGCTCCCACCCGGCCGCGGTGCCCTCCTGCGTGGCCTCGCAGGTGATCTTCCACTCGCCGATCTTGAGCCGCGGCCCCTTCGCCGCGACGAGCGCCGACAGCTCGAACCCGCCGCCGGTCGCGACCGACTTCGTCCTGGTGACGAACTCCTCCTGGTTCACGACCTCGGTCGTGCAGGTGGAGGACGTCTCACCGATCTTGAGCCCGTTGCGGCTCTGCGCGGGGCTCGATCCGGTGACGGTGCCCGCCGCGTCGGGGTTGACGTTGCAGACGGCCAGCGGGTCGACCTTGAACGTCTGGTCCGCCTTGGCGAAGTCGGCGGATCCGGCGGACGCGGTGCCGGGTGGGTTGCTGGCGAGCGAGGGTGCCGCGGTCGCGAACGTCAACGCGACCACCGCTCCTGCGACCAAACTCCTGCGCACTGTTGCCTTCTCCCCTGCGGCTCGAATTCCCACCGCCCGATAATGGTTGTGATGGGTGGCGCTGATAACAGTTCGGCACCCCATGTCACCCATTCGTGAATTCGCAATTACACGAGCGGGTGACAGGCGAACTGCCCGTCAGCGAATGCCCACCAATGTGGCGAACGGCTCCCGGCGCGGCAGAGCGGTCGGCAGGCCCGCCAACCTCTCCAACGCGGCGCACACCCGGACCGCGGCACGCCCGTCGCCGAACGGGTTGCGCCCCAAGGGAAGCCGCAGCCGGGAGCCGAGCACCCATCCCGCTTCGGCGAGAATGCGGGTGGTGTCGGTGCCGACGAGCCAGGCGCACCCGGCGTCGACGGCGAGCATGCGTTCGGTGGTCTCCCGCAGCACCAGCACCGGCACGCCGAACGTGGGCGCCTCCTCCTGGATGCCGCCGGAGTCGGTCAGCACGAGGGCCGCGCGCTTGAGGACCCGCACCAGGTCGGGGTAGTCCAACGGGTCGGTGATGACCACGCGTTCGTGGCCGCCCAACAGGGAAACGACCTGTTCGCGCACACCGGGGTTCGGGTGCGCAGGGATCAGCACGTGCACGTCGGGGTGGCGGTCGGCGATGGAGCGCACGGCGTTCAGCACGCGCATCAGCGGGCGGCCCCACGACTCGCGGCGGTGCACCGTGACGAGCATGAGCCGGCCGCCGGTGGCGTCCAGGGTGCGTTCCAGGGCCACGAGGTCCGGGCTGGACGCGGGGAGGTTGGCGGACGCCACGCGCTGCACGGCGTCGACGACCGTGTTGCCGGTGACGACGATGTGGCTGTCCGGCAGGGATTCCGTGTTCAGCGCGTTCGCGGCGTCGTCGGTCGGCGCGAGGTGCAGCGAGGTGATGCGGGAGATCATCTGCCGGTTCCCCTCCTCGGGGAACGGGCCGTAGAGGTCACCGGTGCGCAGACCGGCTTCGAGGTGCGCCACGGGGATTCCGCGCCAGAACGACGCCAGTGCCGCGGCCAGCGTGGTCGTCGTGTCGCCCTGCACGAGGGTGACCGCGGGGTCGCGTTCCGCCAGCACGGCGTCGAACTCGGGTAACAGCCTGGAGACCAGCTCGGCCTGGGTCCCGTTGACCCTGGGCACGTCCAGCCGCACGTCCGGCACCAGGTCGAACGCGCAGAGCGCCTGCTCGACCATGCCCGAGTGCTGTCCGCTGTGGACGATCGTGGGACGGAGGCCGGGGTGCCCCCTCAACGCGATCGCGACCGGGGCGATCTTCACGGCTTCTGGCCGCGTGCCCGCCACCAGCAGAACTTCTTTGCTCACCGTTGTCCTCTCTCGGGGAGACCGGGTGGCCCGCCTGGGACCGGGGGCAACCCCAGGCGGGCCTGATCAGCCAGCTCGGTTTCTGGTCTTCGCCATGGCGGGGATGCGCTTCTTGCGCGTGCTGTGCAGCAGGAACGCGCCCACGAGCAGGAGGACGATTCCCGCGACGATCCACCACGTCACGTCCGCGCCGGTCACCGCGAGGGCTCCGACACCCGTGCCGACTCCGATGCCGGTACCGGGGACCTTGTACATCTGCCGCTCCTCGGTCAGGCCTGCCCGAAAGAAGGCTCGGACTTGAGCGACGCGCGGCGGCGCAGCGCCACGAAGGCGACCGGAGCGGCGACGACACCGAGCAGGCCGAGGCCGAGCCACAGGCCCGCACCCGACGCCATCGGGATGGGCAGGCCGGCGGGACCGCAGGTGGCGGACGAGATGATCACGTCGCCGGTGCCGAGGGAGCCGAGCTTGCCCTGCAGCAGCTTGAGGTGGATCGCGTTGACCGTCAGGCTGCCGTCGTCGTTCTTGTACTGCTCGTTGAAGATCACTTCAGCGATCTTGACGCCGGCCAGCTGCACGTCGAGAACCGTGTTCGGTGCCGGATCGGCATTGACCTGGCCGAGCTTGCCGAGGTTGACGCCCGCGAGCTTGGACTTGCCGACGAGCCCCTTCTGGGTCGCCGTGCACTCCGCCTCCACCAGTTCGGCGGAGATCTTGCCGGTGACCTTGGAGAGCAGGTCGACCCGGACGTCCGCGGTGCTCGCCCGCGAGTACACGCCGCCGGACTTGTCGTCCCGCGACGCGGAGGCGTTGATGACGCCGGTCTTCAGCAGCCCGGGCAGGTCAACGCCGACGAACGTGTTCTGCGTCGGCCCGTTCGCGTTGGCGGCGGCGAACGGTTCGGCGTTGACCGCCGGGTTGCCGAGCAGCGTCACGTTGAGCCTCGCACCGTAGGCCGAGGCGTCCCCCGGAGCGGCCGAAGCAGGTGCGGCACCGACCAGGAGTGCGGCAATCGCGATGACTCCTGCCAGTCCCGTCATTCGGACACGCATGAAACTCCTTCCCTTGATTCCTCCGGCCCCAGGGCGTGGTGGTACCAATCTGGTTTCACGCTTTCCGGGGGCAATTACCGGCATCGGCTTTCTTTCGAGGGAACTGAGGGTTACTCCCCGTATCGGGCGACACGACCACTCGTCTCGCCCAATGAACGCCACTCATCGTGGACTTTTTGATCAATTTCGGGTCACGGCGTCACCCGATCCGGGGGTGAGGGCTGACGTTCCGTCAACCGATGGAACGTCAGGTAGCCCGTCTGGGCGCTCCCTCATCGTGTGGAAAGGATCCTCGGGTGACGCTTGCCGTGCGCCGCACCGCATTCCCGAGCCGGGTGACGGTGGTCGTCCTGCTCGCCGCAGCCGCAGGACTCGTGTTCGCACACCGCCTCTACCGCACGGCGGAGATCTCGCTGTCCGGCGCGATCCTCAGCGTCATCAGCTCGTACGGCGTGGACGTGGTCGCCGACCGGCAGACCGTCTACTTCGGACTGGGCTCGGACACGCCGCTGGGGCTGCGGATGACGCCGGAGTGCACGTCCGCGTTCCTGGTGCTGCCGCTGATCGTGGTGGGCGCGATCATGATCGCGTTGCGGCCGCGGATCCAGGCGCGCGTGCTGGTCGCGCTGGGCGTGGCGGCGCTGGCGGTCGTGGTCGTGAACCAGTTCCGCGTGCTCACGCTGGTGGGCCTGGTGAACTGGCTCGGCGTCGACACGGGCTACTACTGGGGTCACACGCTGCTCGGCTCGATCGTCAGCGTCTTCGGCGGCGCGGCCGCTCTCGTGGCGTTCGTCTGGCTGGCCACCCGCAAGTGAGCCTCGACCTCGTTCTCGGGTTCACGCAGGCGCTCGCTCTGACCATGAGCGTCGCCTTCGTGACGTACGTGTTCGTGATCGTGGTGCCGTACCTGCGGCGCAAACCCGCCCCCGTCGGCGTGCCGAACTCGTTGGAGTGGCACTTCTTCGTGCCGTGCCGCGACGAGGAGGCGGTCATCGGTGACACGATCAGGTATCTGCGGACGACGTTCCCCATCGCGCACGTGTGGGTCATCGACGACGACTCCGACGACCGCACCGCCGGCGTCGTGCGGACGTTGAAGCGCAACGGTGGTGTGCGTGACCCTCACATCCACCTCGTGCAGCGTCAACGCCCGTATGCCCGCACCGGCAAGGGCAACGCGCTGAACGACGCGTACCGGACGCTGAAGATGTGGATGGGCCGGCGCGCGGACGCCGACCGCGCGATCGTCGTGGTGGTGGACGCCGACGGCCGTCCCGCCCCGAACTGCCTGGAAGTCTGCGCGGCACAACATCTTTTCGGCAACCCGCGGATCGGTGCCGTGCAGGTGGACGTGCGGATGATCAACGCGGGCCAGCGGCAGCCGGGCGTGTCGTGGTGGCGCAGGGCGTTCGGCGCCGGGCTGGTGCGGATGCAGGACCTGGAGTTCCGCACGGCCATCGCGGCGATCCAGCTGTCGCGCGGCGCCACCGGCACGATCTCCATGGGCGGCAACGGTCAGTTCACCCGCCTGTCCGCTTTGGACTCGATCGCCGGGCCGACCGGCAGCCCGTGGCGCGGTTCGCTGCTGGAGGACTTCGAGCTCGGCGTGCACCTGCTGACCGCGGGCTGGCACACCGGGTTCACCCTCGACACGCACGTGAACCAGGAGGCGCTGTACTCGTTGCGCCGCTTCCTCGCCCAACGCACGCGGTGGGGCCAGGGAACCATGCAGTGCATGCGTTACCTGCGGCGGATCTGGGACTCCGAGCACCTCACCACGCTGGGCGCGGCCGAGATGATGTACTACCTCGCGCAACCGTGGATGCAGTTGCTCGGCACGTTGATCTACCCGATCCCGATGGCCTTGATGGCCTACCGGTTCGTGGTGTCGCCCGCCGAGGTCGTGACGTGGTTCTTCGACGGCGCGTGGATCCTCTTCACCGTGTACGGCGCGTTCGGACTGTTGCCGTTCGTCCTGTGGGGACCGGTCTATCGCGCACGTTGTGTGCCCGTGGGCTTCTGGAGGTCCATCGGGTACGGACTCGGCTACGCGCTGTACATCTACACCTTCTACATCACGTCGTGGCGCGCGCTGATCCGCTTGGTGCGCGGCAACAACGGCTGGACCAAGACGCGGCGCAACACCGACCGGGCAGCGGGCAAGGCCGCCCTTGATGTGTAACCCGTCACTTTGTCGAGATCCGACAAAGACGTTCTCGAGTTTCTCTGGTTAACCTCAGCTTCTCCGCCGCTTTCCGCCAGGGAGGGAACGTGACTCTCGCACTCGCGCCCCGTCGCACCGTGCTCGCCGACTTCGTGCCGGGCGCACTCGTCCGCGACCTGACCCTGGTGCTGGCCGGTGCCGCGTTCACCGGTCTCGCCGCCCAGGTCTCGTTGCCGATCCCGGGCAATCCGGTGCCGTTGACCGGCCAGACGTTCGCCGCGCTGCTCGTCGGCGCCGCTCTGGGCTGGCAGCGCGGCGCGACGTCGATGCTCCTCTACCTGATCGCGGGCGTCGCGGGCGTGCCGTGGTTCCAGGGCGGCTCGTCGGGCGCGCCGGTGTCGCTGGGTTACGTCGTGGGCTTCGTGTTCGCGGGTGCGCTCGTCGGCGCTCTTGCCGGACGTGGTGGTGACCGCACGCCGTTGCGCGTCGTGGGCACGATGGCACTGGGCAACCTGGCGATCTACGCCGTCGGTGTGCCGTGGCTGATGGTCGTGACCGGGATGTCGCCGGCGAAGGCCGTTGCCGTCGGCGTGGTGCCGTTCCTGCTCGGTGACGCGCTGAAGATCGCGCTGGCCGCCGGGGTGCTGCCGGGAGCCTGGGCGCTCGTCCGCCGCCGCTGAGAGCGGTTCCCGAAACCCTCGGAAACCGCCTCTGAAACCGAGGAACCCTCACTCTGCGTGTGGACTGCATGTCTGTGCGCGCTTTTCACTGGTTCGGCAAGTGCGGGTGGTAGCCCCGCACCTGAACCAGGGAGAGTTCAATGGTCCGCTCAGGGCTCAAGGCCGTGGCAGCCGTGCTCGCGTCAGTCGCTCTCGCCGGAGTCGTGGCCCCGCCGACGGCCAACGCCTCGCTGCGGTCGGTGCAGGTCCAGGTCTGCAACGACAACAGCCGTCCGTTCAACTTCAAGATCTTCGGGCGCAACCAGAACGGCCAGGAGGTGCAGACCGGTTACAGCCTCGTGCGGGGCGGCGGATGCACTTTGCAGGCCGGCTGGTGGTGGGCGGTCGACAGCTACGTGCAGATCATCTTCAACTTCGCCGACAACCCGATCCCGCGAGGGGACCGCGCCTACTGCACCCTGGAGCCGGGCCTGCGGGACGGCAGCACCAAGACCTGCCGCATCAGCTGATCGGTAGCTTGGACCAGGTGATCACACCTGGGGAACACCTGTCGTTGCTCGACGCGCGCCTGCCCGGTCTCGTGGTGGGCGCGCACGTCTACGGCTCGCGCGTGCTGGACGACGTCGTGGCCGACTCCGATCTGGACATCGTGATCGAGCTGTCGTCACCTGCCGAGCTGCCCGCTGTCGACGGCGCGGACGTCGCGGTGGTGCTCGCGGGGGCGCTGGAGAAGCCGGTGTCCGAGGTGACGCCGTTGGCCGGCGAGGTGACGCCGGTGCTGTGGCAGCAGCTGCGGACCGTTGGTCAGACCGTGCGCGGCGCACGGCCCACATGTCCGGTCACCGCCGCTGAGGTCGAGGCGTACTGCCGCGACAACCTCGACACCTACTGGCGCAAGCGCATCGACTACGCCAGGTTCTCGATCGAGAGCCGTCCCCGGGATCCGCAGGAGGAGCTGGCCAGGGAACCGGGGCTGTGGATCGGCCTCGGACCGGCGCGGCTGTGGCACACCATCCGGACGCACGAGATCGTGAGCAAGTCTCGCGCCGGCGAGCTGGCGGCGGCCCGCTGGCCCGACCTGCCGGTCCTGGAGCTGGTGGCTGCTCGGCAAGACGCGAGCAAGCAGTTGACCGTGCGGCACGCACACGTTGCCATCGAGCTGTTCGACCGGATCCTCGCCGACATCTGACCGGTCAGAAGTTCGCGGGCAGGAGCCGGAAATTCTTTCCGCAACAGCGGAATCGCCGCTCCGCACGTGGATGCCGCCGTCCACGGTCACGTTCACTGGTCCGGCAACGACGGGGCCGAGTCGTGGTCCCGCAGCTGAACCTGAGGAGAGATCAATGGTCCGTCCTGGACTCAAAGTCGCGGCGGCGGTGTTGGGATCAGTCGCTCTCGCCGGTGTCGTGGCGCCGCCGGCCGCCAACGCCTCGGAGCCGTCGGTGCAGGTCGAGATCTGCAACGACACCGGCCGCCGGCTCGGCGTCGCGATCGACGGACGCAACCAGCACGGCCAGTGGACGAAGATGGACAGCTACGGCTCCGTGTGGGCGGGTGGATGCGCCCTGATGGGCGGCTGGTGGTGGTCCATCGGCCACTCGGTGCAGATCTTCTACAAGCCCGACGCGTCGAGCCAGCAACCGGCCACCACGTGGTGCTACCTGGAGACCGGGTTGAGGGACGGCAGCACCAAGACCTGTCGCATCAGGTGATTCGACCGGGTCCTCGCCGGTCTCCGGCGAGGACTGTCGGACCCTCCGGGTACGGTCTTGTCCCGTGCCTGAAGTTCCCCCCTCGCTGAGCCTGCTGGAGACCGCCGTCCGCGCCGTCGGTGGTGCGGAGCGCCCTGGCCAGGTGGAGATGGCCGAGGCCGTCGACCGCGCGATCCGCACGGGCGAGCACCTCGCGGTGCAGGCGGGGACGGGTACGGGCAAGTCGCTCGCGTACCTGGTGCCGTCGATCAGGCACGCGGTGGCCGAGGAGGAGACGGTGGTGGTCTCCACGGCCACGATCGCCCTGCAACGGCAGCTGGTCGACCGCGACCTGCCGCGGCTGGCCAAGGCGTTGAAGTCCGACCTCGGGCGGGAGCCGACGTTCGCCATCCTCAAGGGGCGGCGCAACTACCTGTGCATGCACCGCGTGCACAACGGCGCGCCCGAGGAGCCGGAGGAGGCCGGGCTGTTCGACCCGTTCGCGGTGTCGCGGCTCGGGCGCGAGGTGAAGCGGCTGCACGAGTGGTCGTCGGACACCGAGACCGGCGACCGCGACGAGCTCGTGCCCGGAGTCAGCGAGCAGGCGTGGCGGCAGGTGTCGGTCACGGCGCGTGAGTGCCTGGGCGTGTCGAAGTGCCCGATCGGGTCCGACTGCTTCGCCGAGAAGGCGCGGGCGCAGGCGGGCAAGGCGGACGTGGTGGTCACGAACCACGCGATGCTCGCCATCGACGCGTTGGAGGGCTACCAGGTCCTGCCGGACCACGACGTGGTGGTGATCGACGAGGCGCACGACCTCGTCGACCGCGTCACGTCGGTGGCCACGGAGGAGCTGAGCGGGGCGTCGGTGGCGATGGCCGCGCGCCGGTGCGGCCGGTTGATCGACCAGGATGTCGCGGACCGGCTCGCCGAGGCGAGCGACGGGCTGGCGATGATCCTGGAGGACATGCCGTCCGGCCGGCTCGACGCGCTGCCCCGCGCGCTGGCCGGTGCGCTGGCGGCCACGCGCGACGCGGCGCACAACTGCGTGTCGGCGATGGGGCCGGAGCGCAAGGAGGACGTCGAGGGGGCGACGGCGCGCAAGCTCGCGCTGTCGTTGCTCGAAGAGGTGCACGACTGCGCGGTGCGGATCCTCGACGCGTTCGGCGAGGAGCACGACGTCGTGTGGGTGTCGGGCGACTTCAACCAGAAGGCGCCGGTGCTGCGGGTGGCGCCGCTGGGTGTCGGCGGGCTGTTGCGGGAGCGGCTGTTCGCCAAGCGCACCACGGTGCTGACGTCCGCGACGCTCACGTTGGGCGGCGCGTTCGACACGATGGCGCGCCAGTGGGGCCTGCCGCCGTCGGAGAAGGTCCGCAAGATCGAGGGCGCGGCCACGGACAAGGAGATCAAGGACGTCGACGGTCCGAAGTGGACAGGGCTCGACGTCGGGTCGCCGTTCCAGCACGCGTCGAGCGGAATCCTCTACGTGGCAAGGCATCTGCCGCAACCAGGCCGGGACGGGCTGCCGCCGGAGTACCTCGACGAGATCGAGGGACTGGTGAACGCCGCCGGTGGCAGGGCGCTCGGGCTGTTCTCGTCGACGCGGGCGGCCAAGGCGGCCACCGACGCGTTGCGCGACAAGCTCGACCACCCGATCCTCTGCCAGGGCGACGACGCGACGGGTCTGCTGGTCAAGAAGTTCTCCGAGGACGAGCGCACGTGCCTGTTCGGCACCCTGTCGCTGTGGCAGGGCGTCGACGTGCCCGGTCCGAGCCTGCAGCTCGTGATCATGGACCGGATCCCGTTCCCGCGCCCGGACGACCCGCTGGCCTCCGCACGCCAGAAGGCCGTGAACTCGCGCGGCGGCAACGGCTTCCTGACCGTCGCCGCCACGCACGCCGCCCTGCTGCTGGCCCAGGGCGCCGGCCGGTTGCTGCGCTCGATGTCGGACAAGGGCGTGGTGGCCGTCCTGGATCCCCGGCTGGCCACCGCCCGCTACGGCGGTTTCCTCAGGGCCTCACTCCCCCCGTTCTGGACGACCTACGACCCCGAGGTGGTGCGCGCCGCGCTCAAGCGCCTGGACGCTGCCCAAACGCGCTGATCCGTTCGACCAGCTCGTCGCGGTACTGCCGAGCCTCCTCGAACCCCGGATCAGCCGCGTCGGCCCGCTTCAGCGCACCTTCGAGGATCTTCAACGCCTGCCGTTCGTCACCGCGTGCGTCGGCCTGCCGAGCGGCGTCCTCCATGGCCTTGGCGAGCTTCGACGTCGCTTCCGGCTCTTTCGCCGCTTTGTTGATCCGGATCCAGTTGCCACCGGGATCGACGACGGTGAACCCGGTGTACCTGTCGTTGCGCAGCCGCGGCCGGGTCATCCGCGGAATGCCGGAGATGAGCAGCTTCCCGTGCACGGCCCGCATGCCTTCGGCGAAGGCTTCGAACAGCTCGCTCGTGTCCTGCACGATGACCAGGCACGTGCTGTGCGACCGCTCGGGGACGTGGCCAGCCATCCCGTAGAAGTGCAGGTTGATGTCTTCACGCCGTACCGCGACGTAAGGGTTCGGCCGCGTCTGCCGGTAGGTGATAGAGAAGCCGAGCATCTCGTAGAACGACGCGATCTCGTCGATGTCGGGACAGGGCAGGAGCGGAATGGTCAGTTCGTTCGCCACCGCCCGAAGCTAAGCCCGGTCCTGCCGAAACGACACCGAGCTATTTGCTCAAGCGAACAGCAGGACGATCCCGCCCAGCATCAACAACGCCGACACCACGGCGATGGCGAGCACCCGCCCACGCGGGGTCTGCGAGTGCTTCAACGCCATCCCCAACGGACCGATCCCAGCCACGACGGCTCCTTTCGACGGTATGGCAACAACAGCGCGCACCACCCCGAACGCGACACCCAACGGCGACATGCCGAGTTCGCGCGCCCCGACAACATCCGCTTCCCACTGCTCGCGATAGCGCACATCACCCACAACGGCCGCCGCGAACCGCACCAACAACAACGCCGCTCTCATTGCGCGGCCCGAGGCACGAAACGCGGTGCCGGAGCGGCCTTCGCAACCACGCGACGAGCTTCCGCGGCCCCTTCGGCCGTCAGCCGGTACATCCGCCGCCGAGGCCCGCGCCGTTCCGCGTCGTCATCCCACTCCGAGGTGACCCAACCAGCCCGTTCCAGCCGGTCCAGCAACGGATAAACGCTGCCCGACGGCCGCCCGGTCAGCTTGATGATCTCCAGCCCCCACCGCGGCTCGTCCGCGCTCAACAACACTTCGAGCACGTCGACGGTGGCCTTGCCGATGCGTTGCAGTGGCTCCACACCAGCAATACTACCTATGTAGATTAAGCCGTCAAGGACTACTCGGCGGACTTGCCGCGCTTGCGACGGGCACGTCTGTGCCACAGCGGGATGCCCAGGCTCACCGCGCTGCCTCCGACACCCAGCAGGACCCCGAGCAGTTCGAGAAGCATTCCCCCACCGGCCCCTCAGCCGTGCAGACCCAGCCGTTCAAGCAGTTCGTCGCGGAACTCCAGCGCCTCCGCCCGCTCGTCCTCCGAAGCGTGGACCTCCCTCGCCAACGCCCCTTCGAGGATCTTCAACGCCTGCCGCTCGGCCCCGTGCGACCCGGCCAGCGTCGCCGCGTTGCGCAACGCCCGAGTCAGCCCGTTCCGCACGGCCTCCGGCTCCCGCACCGCCGGCACCACCCGGATCCAGTTGCCACCGGGGTCGACCATCAGGAATCCGTCGCGGCGCGGCCGGGTCATCCGCGGGATGCCGGACACCAGCACCTTCCCGTAGACCGCGCGCATGCCGTGCGCGAACGCCTCGTACAGCTCCCGCGGATCCTCGGCCTGGATCAGGCACGAGCTGTAGGACGACGAGGGGTCGTAGCCGGGGATGCCGAAGAAGTGGAGGTTGATCTCCTCGCGCCGCACCGAGAGGTACGCGTTGGGCCGGTACTGCCGATACACGACCGTGAACCCGAGCATCACGTAGAACTCGGCCACCTCGTCGATGGAGGCGCACGGCAGCAGCGGGATCGTCACCTCGTTGGCCACGTCGTCAAACTAGACCTCAGGATCAGCCGTCGACCAGCAATCCGCGTAACGGTCCCTGCAACCTTCCGGCCCGCCGGGACACCCCCGGCAGCGAGGTCACCCGCGCCGGGCGTTCCAGCGCGGGCCGCCACACGTGGTCGACGACCTCGTGCGCCGGCCCCGAGACGTCCGCCTCCAGGTGTTCCGCCCAGATCCGCAACCGGGTGGCGCGCACGACGTCGGCGTCGTCGGTCACCACGTTGACCTCGGTGTCGTTGAACAACGAGTGCTCGTTCAGGTTCGCGGAACCGACGGACATCCACCTGTCATCCACAATGGACAGCTTGGCGTGCACGTAGATCGGAGCATCGCCATGTGCGACGAGCGTTGCAGCGACGACCCGCCCATCCGGGTCCGCGTCGAGCAAACGGCCCAGCTGCCCGCGGGTCGTGTCGGCACCGTTGCTGGGCTTCTGCGGCAGCACCAGCACGATGCGGAACTCGGGCGTCGGCGGGTCGGCGAGCTTCGCCAGCAGCACCTCGGTGATCTCCGGTGACCACAGGAACTGGTTCTCCAGGTAGATCAGCGACGTGGCCGACCGCAGCGCCCGCAGGTACGAGTCGAGCAGGCTGAAGTCGCCGTGCGGCGCGAAGTCGTAGGTGTTCTCCGGGACCGTGCGCACCAGCTGCACGGACGACGACCCGGCCTCGGGCGGCACCTCGGGCGCGGGCAGCGTCTCGCCCGCGATCTCCAGCCACCGCGCGGCGAAGTGCCCGGCCACCTCGGCGACGACCGGGCCTTCCAGCTTGGCGATGTGGTCGTGCCAGCCGAGGTCGCGCGGCGGGTGCTCGGGTGAGTCGTGGCGGTCGCCCTCGACGGCGGTCATGTCGAGGCCGCCCACGAACGCCACGTCGTCGACGATCACGACCTTTTCGTGGTGGCAGTGCAGGGTCCGCTCCCGCGCGTCGAGCTCACACCGGATCGCACCGCACTCCAGGAACGCCCGCTGCGCCGCCAAAGCGCGCTTGCGCGTCGGTTCGAAGAACGGCACCGGTGGCCCCGCCCACAGCAGCACGCGCACCGGAACCCGTTCCGCCGCAGCGGAAAGCAGCTCACGCAGCTGCGGCGCGCCCGGTTCGCGGGTCAGCTGGAAGTCCGGCGAGGCGTGCCAGTTGGCGATGTGGATGTACTTCTGCGCACCCTCGATCGCCTTCGCCACCACGGGAAACGCGTTCGCGCCGTCGACCAGGACCTCGATGGAGTTCCCGTGCTGAACAGGCCGGCGCGGGGTGAACCACCCCGCGCCCTCGCCGTCCAGCACCTCACCCCACCCGAGCCGTCGCAGTCGTCTGGCGTGGTGGGTGCACAGCACCTTCTCCAGCCCGTCACCGAGCCGCGCGTCGAGCACGTCGAGTAAGCCCACGAGCCGGGGAATTACCCGATTGGACCCCAAATAAACAAACACTGTCAAACAGCCAGCACCGTCGTGGTGCCGGGCTCGACCTCGGTGAAGCCCGCGTCCCGCACGGCCACGACATCTCCCTGCTGGATCAGCACGTCCCACTCGGCCGCGGAAGGCGTGCGCACGGCACAGCGGTAGTCGATCTCCGCCCACGCCTTCAGCTCGTCGGTGGACAACCGCGGCGCCAGCAACATCGACGCGTGCCCGACCTGCGCCGCGAGCTTGCCCGCGGACATCTCGACGCGCGGGTTCACGTACAGCAGCCGTGCCCCGGCGGGCACCGGCCCCGGCTCGTCCACGGGCAGGTCGGAGCCGGAGATCTGCAGCTTCGCGACCTCGCGCGGCGTCTCGGACACCAGCACGGGCAGCAGCGAGCGGACCGAGGCGCCGTCCACGGTGATCGTCACGCCCGGCAGCTCCTGCACGGCCTCCCACTGCGCGCCGCGGGCCCGCCGCGCCACCTTGCGGATCCGCCCGGCCACCCACGCCCGCACGGCCTCGTGCCACTCCCCGCCGACATCGGCACGCGGGTCGAGGCACACCGCGACCGCCGACGCGGCCGCGGCCTCCAGCAACGCCGTCCGGCCGGGCGGCGCCGTGCGTTCGATGCGCAACACCATCGGCATCGCGCGGACTTCGGACTCCTCGGCGTAGTTCCGGGAGGCGATCAGGTCGAGGATCATCACAGCCGGGTCAGCTCCAGGCCGTCCGCGGCGTCCGCGGCCTCCACCTCGGCCCGCGTCACCCCGAGGATGAACAGCACGGCGTCCAGGAACGGGTGCGACAGCGCGGCGTCGGCCACCTCGCGCAGCGCCGGCTTGGCGTTGAACGCGATGCCCAGACCGGCCGCGCTCAGCATGTCGATGTCGTTCGCGCCGTCACCCACCGCCACGCACTGCGCCAGCGACACGCCGACCTCCTCGGCGAACCGGCGCAGGGCCACGGCCTTGCCCGGCCGGTCGACGATCTCGCCGACGACCTGGCCGGTCAGCTTGCCGTCCACGATCTCCAGCTCGTTCGCCGCGCAGAAGTCCAGCTGCAGCTCGTCGGCGAGACCCGTGATGACCGACGTGAAGCCGCCGGACACGACACCGCAGTAGAAGCCGAGGCGCTTGAGCGTGCGGATCGTCGTGCGCGCGCCGGGCGTGAGCTCCAGCGAGGCACCGACCTCGTCCAGCACCTTCGCGTCGAGGCCCTCCAGCAACGCGACCCGGCGCCGCAGCGACTCGGCGAAGTCGAGCTCGCCGCGCATCGCGGCCTCGGTGATCTCGCGCACCTGCTCCTCGCACCCGACGTGCGCGGCCAGCATCTCGATCACCTCGCCCTGGATCAGCGTGGAGTCGACGTCGAACACGACCAGGCGCTTGGCCCTGCGGGTCAGCCCGGCCCGCTCGACCGCGATGTCGAGGCCCACCCGCACCGACACGTCGGCCAGCGCCGAACGCAGCTCCGCGTCGTTCTCCATCGTGTCGTCGGCGACCGAAACGCGCAGCTCAAGGCCCGTGACGGGGTAGTCGGCGACGCCGCGGATCGCGTCGATGTTCACGCCCAGCGACGCCAACCGGCGGGCGACCTCGGTGAACGCCTTCGCCGTCACCGGGCGGCCGAGCACGATCAGCACGTGCGACGACTCCAGGCGCGCGGTGCGCTTCGAGTCGGCGCCGATCTCGATCTCGACGTGCATCGACACGGTGGCCATGGCCTGCTCGACCGACTCCTGCAGGCCCTCCGGGTCGTGGTCGGTCGCGACCAGTGCGCCGAGCACCAGCCTGCCCCTGATCACGACCTGCTCCACGTCGAGCACCTCGACTCCGTGCCTGGTCAGCACGGCGAAGAGCACCGAGGAGACACCGGGCTTGTCGGGGCCGGTCACGGTGATGAGCACGGGCGTTTTCACGTGGTCGTCTCCTCTTAAGACGCGAAGAGCCCCGGCAGCATGGCAGCGGCCGGGGCTCGTCGTTGAACCTGTACTGGCAGGTTACTTGTGGTCCGAGTCGTCCTTCTCGGAGGCCGTACCCGACTTGATGGCGGCCGCGGCCAGCTCCGAGGGAGCGGGCTTGGCGTCCTTGTGGGCGATCGCCTTGCCGGTGAAGGTCACGTGACCCTCGTTGCGGATGCGCTCGACCATGTGCGGGTAGTGCAGCTCGAACGCCGGGCGCTCGGAACGGATCCGGGGCAGCTCGGTGAAGTTGTGCCGCGGCGGCGGGGACGAGGTGGCCCACTCCAGCGAGTTGCCGTAGCCCCACGGGTCGTCCACCGTCACGACCTCACCGAAGCGGTAGCTGCGGAAGACGTTCCAGATGAACGGCAGCGTCGACGCGCCCAGGATGTAGGCACCGATCGTCGAGATCATGTTGAGCGTCGTGAAGCCGTCGGAGGCGAGGTAGTCGGCGTACCGGCGCGGCATGCCCTCGTTGCCCAGCCAGTGCTGGACGAGGAACGTCGCGTGGAAGCCGATGAACGTCGTCCAGAAGTGCAGCTTGCCGAGCGGCTCGTCCATGAACCGGCCGGTGATCTTCGGGAACCAGAAGTAGATGCCGGCGAAGGTCGCGAACACGATCGTGCCGTAGAGCACGTAGTGGAAGTGCGCGACGACGAAGTACGTGTCCGACACGTGGAAGTCGATCGCGGGCGCGGCCAGCAGGATGCCGGAGAGACCACCGAAGAGGAACGTGACGATGAAGCCGATCGAGAACAGCATCGGCGTCTCGAACGTCAGCTGGCCCTTCCACATCGTGCCGATCCAGTTGAAGAACTTCACACCGGTCGGGACCGCGATCAGGAAGGTCATGAAGGCGAAGAACGGCAGCAGGACGGCGCCGGTCGCGTACATGTGGTGCGCCCACACGGCGACGGACAGCGCCGCGATGCCGAGCGTCGCGTAGACCAGGCCGTTGTAGCCGAAGATCGGCTTGCGGCTGAACACCGGGAAGATCTCCGACACGATGCCGAAGAACGGCAAGGCGACGATGTAGACCTCGGGGTGGCCGAAGAACCAGAAGAGGTGCTGCCACAGGATCACGCCGCCGTTGGCGGGGTCGAACACGTGCGCACCGAGATGGCGGTCGGCCAGCAGGCCCAGCAGCGCCGCGGTGAGGATCGGGAACGCGAGCAGCACCAGCACCGACGTCACCAGGATGTTCCAGGTGAAGATCGGCATGCGGAACATCGTCATGCCGGGCGCGCGCAGGCAGACCACCGTGGTGATCATGTTGACCGCGCCGAGGATGGTGCCGAGACCACCGATGACGAGGCCGGAGATCCACAGGTCGGCGCCGACGCCGGGCGAGTGGATGGCGTTGCTCAGCGGGGTGTAGGCGAACCAGCCGAAGTCGGCCGCACCACCGGGGGTGATGAAGCCGGACATCACGATCAGGCCGCCGAAGAGGTACAGCCAGTACGAGAACGCGTTCAGCCGCGGGAACGCCACGTCGGGCGAACCGATCTGCAGCGGCAGCACGAAGTTCGCGAAGCCGAACACGATGGGCGTCGCGTACAGCAGCAGCATCACGGTGCCGTGCATCGTGAAGAGCTGGTTGAACTGCTCCTGGCTGAGGAACTGCATGCCGGGACGGGCCAGCTCGGTCCGCATCAGCATGGCCATCGCGCCGCCGACCATGAAGAAGGCGAACGAGGTGACCAGGTACAGGATGCCGATCTGCTTGTGGTCCGTGGTGCGGAACATCCGCAGCAGGAAGGACCCCTTGACCGCAGTGCGCGTCGGATAAGGACGCGTTGCGATCGGCTGCGGGGCTACGGCCGTCACGGTGCCTCCAGGCCTTGGTGGGACCAGTCGTTCGGGAAACTCACCGGATATTAGACGGAGCCGATCAGCTCCATTCGGGTGGGCCATGGCCGGTGGCCAGCGGCGTAGCGCACGTCACACGTATCCTGCCGCCGTGCTCCGAATGCTCGCTGTCGCATCCGTCCTGTTGCTGTCCGCGTGCGGCAGTCCCGCGACGCACAACTCCGCGGACGTCGAGTTCGCCCAGGGCATGGTGCCGCACCACGAGCAGGCGCTGGAGATGAGCCGCCTCGCCGCCTCCCGCACGGAGAACCCAAAGGTGATCGACCTGGCCGAGCGGATCTCGAAGGCCCAGAAGCCGGAGATCGACCGCATGAACGGCTGGCTGAAGGCGTGGCACGCGCCCGTCAAGGCGTCGTCGCATTCCTCACACGGGCACTCCGAGTCGCACGGCATGGTCGATCTCGGCAACCTCGCCGGCCTCTCCGACACCGAGTTCGACCGCCAGTGGCTCTCCCTGATGATCCTGCACCACCGCGGCGCCGTGGAGATGGCGCGCACGCACCTCGCCGCGGGCACCGACCCGGCGGCGCGCACGCTGGCCCAAGAGGTCATCACGCACCAGGAGAAGGAGATCGCCGAAATGGAGTCGCTCCTCCCACAGGGCTGATGTCAGCCTCATCGCCGTGAGCACCGAAGCAGCCGTACGCGCCGCCGTGTCGTTGGCGGCCACGCACGGCGTGATGTGCACGGACCCCGTCGTCCTGAAGAACGGCAGCAACGTCCTCGTGCACCTGCGCCCGGCCCCGGTCGTGGCCCGCATCGCCGCGCGCACGGCCCTGGTCCGCCCGTCCGTCGCCGCGCACTTCGGCCGCGACCTGGCGGTGTCGGCGTTCCTCGACGCCCGCGGCGTACCGGTGGTGACGCCCTCCGCCGAGCTGCCCGCCGGGCCTCACGCGGCCGACGGTTTCGTCCTGTCCTTCAGCACCTACGTCCGGCACGACCCCGACCTCGCGCTGACCCGCGACGACGTCCTCAAACTGCTGCCCGACCTGCACGCCGAGCTGCGCCGGTACGAGGGCCCGCTGCCCGCGCGCGGACCTCTCGACGACATCGACAACACGCTCGCCCACCTGGAGAACCGCGGCGTCGGCGACCTGGAACCGTTCCGTGAACGCCGCACGGACCTGGTGGCCCGCTGGGACGCGCACCACCACGACGTCCAGCCGCTGCACGGCGACTCGCACCCCGGCAACCTGCTGATGACGGCCGCCGGCCCGGTGTGGAACGACTTCGAGGACACCTGGCGCGGCCCGATCGCCTGGGACCTGGCGTGCGCGGCAAAAACAGAGGCCGCCCATCGCACCGTGGAGATCTACGGCGGCGGGGCGGCCCCTGCGGACGTGGCGTTCCACGTCGAAACCCGCGTGCTTCTGGGCACGCTGTGGACAGAGCTGATCAAGAACTCCTAGGCGCGCCGCCTGCGCAGCACCAGCAGCACAGCGGCGCCGCCGGCCACGAGCGCCGAGCCGAGGCCGAGCAACCAGGCGGACCCGAACCCGGTCGACGCCAGCTCCTGCGCACCGGCCTTGGCGGGCGCGGACGTGGAGGTGGTCACCGAGGTGGCCGGAGACGATGAGGTCGTCGAGGTCACGGTGGTGGTCGGCGGCTGCTCCTTCGTGGGAGGCGGCTGCTCGGTCGTCCCACCGCACGCGAACCAGTGGCTGATCTGCGCGGGCTTGCCGTTGGGGTTGAGCGGCGAGTGCAGCCCGGTCCACCCCGCGGTGAGCGCGCTCGCGAGGTAGACGTTGTAGGCGTCTCCGCCCTTGACCACGACAGCGGTGACACCGGTGTGGTCCAGGACGTCGATGTAGGTGTCGCTGCCGTCGACCGAGGCCTTGACGTCGGCCGACGCGATGGTCGTGCCGGGCAGACCGGCGGCCTCACACGTGGTGACGTTGTTGCCGTGCGGGGTGGCGTGCGCGGTGGCACGCGCGTCACCGGACTCCAGGTCGCCGCCCGCGTAGGCGGTGGCGCTGAGCGCGACCAGGGCGAACGACGCGGCGGCGAGGGCGGCGAGCGGTCTGGACAGGGCCATCTGTTCTCCAGGGGGATCGGCGGGTTGCCGAGATCTAAGACCATCGACGTCCCCCTAACGGGTGAACAGCTGACATCAGGTACGCCCTGTGGCCCAGTTGTTATGCCCCCGTGAAGTTGAATCCCGAACGACCAAACGCCGAAGGGGCCGGAGAACCGGCCCCTTCGGCGACACGAGCCGAGTGCTCGACTCAGTCGTTCTGCCCAGCATCGGCAGGTCGCAGGAAAACCGTGCCACCGTTCGGCATGCGCCGGAACCAGTCAACGGAGGTGACCGGCTGACCGATCACCGGGCCCACCCCGGTGGGGAGGTGGGGAACGGAAACGCCGGCGCCGTGGGGGGACTGTGGCCGGCGAAGGGGCTGGTTCGGGGTGGTCATGGTTCCTTCTCGACGACGGGAAGCCCGAGGAACGCACGAACAGGCGGAGCATTTCCATTTCCTGGATGCCTGCAGTGCGAACTCGGGCCGACAGTGATCATTCAGCGTGACGCACTGCCCCGGTAGACGGCTTGTGCGTGCGTCGAGGCAGAACATATCGAGCCCGACCAACCGCCGTGCAACTGAGGAGTCAACACGCATCCCAGCGCTGCGGGATGCGTGAGTCTACATCGGACCGCAACCCCCGCTCACCTGGGGATTTGCCGGTTTGTGACGTGCGTGGGTCAGGCAGGTGACGGAATCCACCCAATGGGGTGGGCGAGCACCAAGCCGTCTGCGGATGCGCCATGCGGCAGACCAGCGTTCCCACCCGGCAGCGTATATGCAGTACAAGCGTTACGGAAATACTTCCACGCATTCGCCCCGTCTATGCTAAATATTTCTGCACAAGTCACCGAACGCGTCGCGTTCTGCGGTTCGCCCAGAGCCAGCCGAGTGTGACCAGCACTCCCAGCCAGGCGATCAAGTCGCGGACCCCCTCACCGCTGCCGCTGCCCTCCGACCGTTGCTCGGGCACGTCACGAACCTCCTCACGACGTTTGCTCGTGAGGTGCTTCTCCAGATCAGCGGCCAGCGCCTCCATCTTGGTGCGCAGCGCGGCGTACGGGCCCTCTCGATCAGCCGTCATCGAACACCTCACCGGGACTTCCTGCGGGCACGACGAACCAGGCGCCGGGAGATCCCGGCTCCTCCGAAAACAGGCGAGCATTTTCACGAGCGCCCCGAGCGCGCCCTGAACGTGATTCTTCATCGCCCGGCCAACCGCCGTGCAACCGGAAAGCCAACATGCATCCCAGCGCTGCGGGATGCGTGAGTCTACATCGGACCGCAACGGTGCTCACCTGGGCTTTTACCGGTTCGTGATGCCCAAGCCTGACCAGGTCGTCCGGGTTGCGGCACGAGCGTCACGGAGCCATTCGACATGCGCGTACTCGCACCCACATAGAATTCGAGCCGCACGTGCACGAGAGTTCCCGCAGATCACTCGGCCGCAGGTTTTCGCACGTGGACGGTGCCACCCTGCGGCATGCGCCTGAACCAGTCGACCGGTACGACCGGCCTTCCCGTCACCGGCCCCCCGCCAGGTGGCAGACGGGGCTGGACTCCGGCGACCGATGAGGGCCGCGACTGAGGGGAAGACTGGTTCAGGCTGGTCATCAGCACCCTCTTGACGTGAAGTTCGTTCTCATGAGGCCCTCTCGACGATCAGGCTGGCGACGAGCGGACCGAGGGCGACCCGCAAGCGCGCCTCCGCCGTGGACGGATCGACCTGCCAGTCCGCGGCCGCCCTCGCGACAACGACCTCGAAGGACTGCCCCGGACCACCGTGGCCCAAGCGGTCCAGAAGCCAGCTCGTGTCCGCACCGAGCCAGAAGATCTCGGGTGGCTGCCCCGCCCGAGCCACCACCACGCGCCCGGAAGCGGCACGCCGGAACCGGACACCTGGAAGCACGCGGAACCGGTCGCCTTCGCGGACTTCGGTCGTGCCTGAGACGTCCACGTCACTTTGGTTCAGCGCTTCGCCGTCGCCGGTCATCGCGTGCAACAACCAGCGCGCGTCCGCACGCAGGTCGTGCTCGTGCTTGAGCAGCCAGCGGCCGATTTCCTCAGCCCGTTCCCGCGCCTTCGGCAGCAGGGAGAGCGGCCCGAGGGGCTGGCCTGGGCAGAGGGTGAAGAACTGGGCGAGGCAACTGTAGGCGTGCCACGCCGCGAAGGTCTGTTCCAGCGGCCACTGCGCGTGCGACCACGAATTCTCGAAGTACTCGACGTCCTCGGCGCAGGCGTCGAGGAACTCACGGGTGATGGCCAGGTCGAAGAACTTCTCGTGCGCGCCCTCGTGCACGAGGGCCTCCACTACCTCCATCGGGGTGGAGGGCTCGTCGATCAGCACGATGCCCGGCACGTACCGCGACGACGCCGACACCACACCGCCGGACGTCTCCGCCTTGAGCACGGCGAGCATCGAGACGTGAGCGAGCAGGTCCTCCGCCATCTCGGGCGCCAGCTGCCGGAACAGGCGGACGCCCTCGGTCACGATCATGACCACGGCCTCGAACCGCGCCCCGTCCGCCGCCGTGAGCGGCCGCGGGGACGTGCCCGGCGGAGCGATGATCCGCAACGGCGCTTCGAGCAGGGACGCGGCCTGCGGATCGGCCGCCAAGGGGACACCGGCGTCCCGCACGCGCAGGCCGGCGGCCCGGTGCAGCAACGCCGGTTCCAGACCACCGTGCCCGGCCAGGGCCCTGCCGATCTCGTAGCGGACGATCGGATGATCGAGAAGGTTGTCCGACAACCCCGCGCCGGGTGCGAACACATCGGCCGCGAGCCGGTAGAGCGTGCGCCGTTCGTCGACCAGCACGACCGCGGGTGCGATCGCCGCGTGCAACGCATGAGTGCTCGCAACAGGCGAACTCATCACTGAAGACCCCGTAATCACGTCCCCCGACGCCATGGAGTCACGACTCCGCCGCCAACGGCGAAGCCCTGATGCGGCACAACTCTACTGACCCCAGTGACCGCCGTTACAGCCCAACCCCCGGAACTGCCGGTGCCCGGACCGCGAGCGGGAGAGCGGTCCGGGCACCGTTGTTACTGCTCATCTGCGAATTCGCATCAGCCGAAGATGATGCTGGTGACGTTCACGAAGCCGACGACGGCCAGCGCGACGACGGAGACAGCGACCATCGTGAGCACGGTGCGCCATCCGATCGCCGTGACGGCGACGGCTACGGCGGCGGCGATTCCGAGTGCACTCCCTGTGGACATCTCGTTCCCTCCCGACTAGGCGAGCACGGGCTCCCAGGTGTGGGCGGTCCTGGGCGTCTCGCCTGGTAGAAGAATCTCGCGTTGTAGGTTGTCTGTCAACGGTCGCCAGGTTGCCAGACAAGTTGCAACCAGACTGCGACAGGCCTAGACTGAACCAATGCCCGCCGACGACGCACATCCCGGTGAGAGCTGGTCGCTCTCGCCGGATTCGCGACGCCCCCTTCCGGAGCTGATCGAGCAGAAACTCCGCGAGCAGATCATCGGCGGCACTCTCAAGGCCGGCGACCGCCTTCCCACCGAGCCGGAACTGGCCCGGAAACTGGATGTCGCGAGGTCCTCGCTGCGTACAGCTCTGCAGCGACTTCAGCTCCAGGGCATCGTCGAGGTGCGCCGCGGACTCGGCTGGTACGTGCGTCGCACCGATCTCTCCGCCGTCGAGGAGCACCTGGAGGGCAGGCTCGCGGCCAGGCAGTTCTCGCAGACGGACCTGCTGGAGGTGCGCATCGCGCTGGAGACCACGGCGGCGAGCCTCGCGGCCGTCCGGGCCGGCGACGGCGAGCTCGACGAACTGGCCAAGCTGAACCAGCGTTACCAGCGGGCGTCCGTCGAGGACGTGCAGGAGGTCATCGACTCCGACGAGGAGTTCCACTCGGCGGTGATCCGCGCCAGCCACAACGAGCTGCTGGAACAGATGTACCTGGCACTCGTGCCAGGCCTGCAGGACTGCAAGCGCCACGCGCACCCGTCCCGCGAGGTGCACAACCGCTCGGCGAACGAGCACGAGCAGGTCATCTGGTTCCTGCGCAGGCACGACGAGGTGGGCGCGAAGAGCGCCATGACCACGCATCTGCTGGGCCTGTACAACGACCTCGCCACCGACGACGCGAAGCCGCGAGCCACCCTGAGCACCTACGTCGGGGTGTCCGACAACCCGATCTGGAACAAGCCCCGCTGATACGGCATTGACCGAAAGGGGCTGGCGCTGACCCCTCATCACTCCCACCATGTATGGACAACCGGTGGAACGAGGGGGCGGCGACCAGGTGGTGATGGCGCGCAGGCACAAACAAGCGCTGGCCGTCGCGATCCTGTTGTTGGCCGTCGCAGCCGCCGATCTGACGGCCGTCCTGCTGTGGCAACCCACTTCGCGAAGCGTGCTGCACGACGCGTTGGTGGTGCTCTGGCCGTTACCGGCGTTGGCAGGTTTCCTTCTCGGCACTTACGAACTGTTCCTGCACAAGCGCCTCGTCGCGGAGCTGGGCCGGATCTCCGGACCGAGCATCGTCGAACACCTTCTGCCGTCCGAGGTGCTGCGCACGTTCCTCTCGTCCGTCTACGGCCCGAACGCCGCGAACGACGACGTGGTGGCAGGTGTTCTCGGCGGCGACGGCATGCGCCCGCGCGGCGACGACCTGACGATCAGCACCGGCACCACGGTCAAGCTCGAACTCCAGGGCATCGACACGAAGACGTACCACCTGATGACGACCCAGCGGTACCAGTTCCGCAACAGCGTCCCCGCCGACCGCTTCGTCATCTTCGCCACCTCCAACGCCACGCTGCGCGACACCATCAGCGCCGCCTGCCGCTACCCGTTGTTCGAGCTCTACTTCATCCCCGACTCGTCGCTGTTCCTCGACTCCGTCGACGACCTGCGCCACTCCACCCAGATCGCCATCGACTACCTCGACCACGAAGGCCAGCGCCGTTCGGCCGAACCGAGCCAGATCCCGCCGGTCGAGGTGAGGTTCGACCAGTGGAGCAACTACCTGACCTTCTTCCGCGAGTCCACGGGCCCGCTGGGCAAGCTCAGCCCTCTCGACCACATGAGCGATCTGCGGATCTTCGAGTGCGACCTCAACGGCATCGCCGACGACCACGTGGTGCGCGCGATCCGGGGGCTCACCGTGTGGTCGCGCACCTTGCAGCGCACCAACGACGGTTTCTGCTACTGGCAGTCGCCCTATCCGTCCTTTGTGGACACCATCAGCTTCGACGCCACCGGCCTCGCCGTCGACCAGTCGCCCCGGCACGAGTTCCGGGTCATGCCCTTCACGTTCCGGTCGGCGACGGCGTCCGCGCAGTGGCTGGAGGCCGGTGAGCTCCGCGACCTGGACGTGCGGTCGTGGTTGTTGCCGGGGCACGGGGTGGCGCTGCTGTGGCGGGAAGCGATGAGCTAGTCACCAAACCACGACGGCACCCCGCCTGCGCCACCCACCTGTCCAGCCGAAGCAGACGAGCACGTGTGACCGCATGGCATTTGATCAGTCGGTGGGCCGCACGTAGACCGTCCCGCCGCCAGTCGGCATGCGACGGAAGAAGTCCACCGGGATCACCGGCTGCGACGGTTCGGGGAGCTGAGGAGCGGGAACGGGCTGAACTGGATCGGCGGCCATCGCGGTCTCCCTCACCTGCGGTGATATTGGAGCGTAGCCAAGTCCCAGGCGCGGCAGCGTCTTCCGACAGGGTGAGCGTCGCACTGCAAGCGAACGCAAGAATTTGCGTACACTTGCGCCATGACGCAACGGAGGCTGGCCGAGGTCGCGGCCAAGGTCGGGGTCAGCGAGGCCACCGTCAGCCGGGTGCTGAACGGCAAGCCGGGCGTGTCGGACGCCACGCGCAGTGCCGTGCTCACCGCGCTTGACGTGCTGGGATACGAGCGGCCGACGCAGCTGCGGGGTGAGCGGGCGCGGCTGGTCGGCCTCGTGCTCCCCGAGCTGCAGAACCCGATCTTCCCCGCGTTCGCCGATGTCGTGGGCAACGCGCTGGCGCAGCGCGGGTTCACCCCGGTGCTGTGCACCCGCACGGCTGGTGGTGTGACCGAGGCCGAGTATCTGGAACTGCTGCTGGAGCAGCACGTCAGCGGGATCGTGTTCGCGGGCGGGTTGTACGCGCAGAAGGACGCCAGTCACGGGCACTACCAGCAGATGATGTCGCGCAAGCTGCCTGCGGTGCTGGTCAACGCGGCCATCGACGACCTGGCGTTCCCGCGGGTGTCGTGTGATGACGCGGTGGCGGTGGAGCAGGCGTACGGGCATCTGGTGTCGTTGGGGCACCGCAGGATCGGGGCGGTGCTCGGGCCGCCGGACCACGTGCCCAGTCAGCGCAAGCTGGAGGCCATCGGCCGGCAGGGCGGGGCCGAGGTCGAGCACGCCATGTTCTCGCTCGAAGGTGGGCAGGCGGCGGCGACCAAGCTCGTTCAGCGAGGTGTCACGGCGATCATCTGCGCGAGCGACCCGCTGGCGTTGGGTGCGATCAGGGCCGTGCGCCGGGCCGGGCTGGACGTGCCGAAGGACGTGTCGATCATCGGGTACGACGATTCAGCCTTCATGACCTGCACGGATCCGCCTCTCACCACGGTTCGGCAGCCGATCGAGGCCATGGGGCGGGCCGCGGTGGAGCTGCTGGCCAACCAGATCTCCGGCAACGCGGTCGCGCCGGACGAGCTGTTGTTCGAGCCGGAACTGGTGGTGAGGGCCTCCACGGCGCCTGCCCGGTAGTAGTCGCCTTCTTGCGAGTTTTCGTCTGGATATTGTGTTCAGATGTAACGACGACTTATGGTCGCCGTCACATCGACGCGCTCGCGAGAAGGGCGGCCCCACCATGAAGAAGTCCGCTGCCGTGCTGCTGGGCTGTGTCCTGGTCGCTGGCTGTGGGAGCGGTTCCACGAACGAGGCGGGCGGCAAGGTCGTCGTCAACATCAACGGCCAGCCACCGCAGACGCAGGCGTTCGACCGCAAGGTCTTCGACGAGGACGTGGCGGAGTTCGAGAAGGAACACCCGGACGTCGACCTCGTGCCGCACGAGGGGTTCATGGACCCGAAGACGTTCTCCGCCAAGCTCGCGGGCGGGCAGCTGGAGGACGTCTTCTACGTCTACTTCACCGATCCGGCGGCGCTCATCGCCCGGAAACAGGCCGCCGACCTCACCGGTTACGTCAAGGACGTCAAGTACTACGGCGACCTCAAGCAGGAGCTCAAGGACGTCTTCACGGTCCACGGCAAGGTCTACGGGCTGCCCACGGCCAACTACACGATGGGGCTGCTCTACAGCCGCCCGAACTTCACCAAGGCCGGGCTGGACCCCGACCAGCCGCCGAAGACGTGGGACGAGGTCAGGACCGCCGCGAAGAAGCTCAAGGACGCCGGCGTCACCGGGTTCGCCGAGTACAGCAAGAGCAACCAGGGCGGCTGGCACTTCACCACGTGGATGAAGTCCGTCGGCGGTGACATCGCGCGCAAGGACGGCGACACCTACAAGGCCGACTTCAACAACGCCAAGGGGGAGGAAGTCCTGCGGCGCCTCAAGGAGATGCGCTGGGACGACGGCTCCATGGGCGAGAAGCAGCTCCTGGAGATCGGCGACGTGCAGAACATGATGGGCGCCGGGCAGCTCGGCATGTACCTCGCCGCGCCGGACAACGTCGCCGCGATCGTCAACCAGTTCAAGGGGAAGTACGAGGACTACGGGCTGGCCGCGATTCCGGGGCAGAAGGGCACGTTGCTCGGCGGCGAGGGGTACATGATCAACCCCAAGGCCACGCCGGAGAAGATCAAGGCCGGGCTGCAGTGGATCCAGTGGAAGTACCTGAACCCGGACCGGCTGGAGACGAACCTGCAGAAGTACAAGGATCGGGGCCAGCCCGTCGGCCTGCCGATCCCGCCGATCGCCGACATCTGGACCGGTGAGCCGCGCAAGAAGCAGGAAGACCTCAAGGGCAGGTACGCCACCATGCCGGTGCGGAACTTCCAGGCCTATGTGGACGGTTCCGAGCAGACCAAGGGCACGCTTGAACCGCCGCAGGCGCAACAGGTCTACGCGATCCTGGACAGCGTCGTGCAGGCCGTGCTGACGAACAGGGACGCCGACCACGCGGCGTTGCTCAAGGACGCCGAGACGAAGGTCAACGCCGTGCTGGCGCAGGTGAAGTGAGTGCGGCGCCACGTCACCGCGTACGGCTTTCTGAGTGCCGCGCTGGTCGTCTTCGCGGTGTTCTCCTGGTGGCCGGTCGTGCGCGGGGTGGTCCTGAGCTTCCAGCAGGTCAACTTCGTCACGAGCTCCGACTGGGTGGGCTGGGAGAACTTCGAGCGGCTCTTCGCGGACCCGTTGTTCGTGGTGGCGTGGCGCAACACGTTGTACTTCACGATCCTGGCGCTGGTCATCGGGTTCGGCGTCCCGTTCATCACCGCCGTGGTGCTCAACGAACTGCGGCACGCCAAGGGCTACTTCCGGTTGCTGGTCTACCTGCCGGTGATGCTGCCGCCGGTGGTCACGGCCCTGCTGTGGAAGTGGTTCTACGACCCGGGACCCGGCCTCTTCAACTCCGTCCTCAGAGGACTCGGGCTTCCGGCGGCCCAATGGCTCGACTCCAGCAGCACCAGCATGATCAGCCTGGTCCTGGTGATCACGTGGGCGAACATGGGCTCGGCCACGCTGATCTACCTGGCCGCGCTGCAGACCATCCCCGGTGAGCTGTACGAGGCCGCGGAGCTGGACGGTGCCGGAATCCTCAAGAAGATCCGGCACGTCACGATCCCGCAGACCAAGTTCGTGATCCTCATGCTGTTGCTGCTGCAGGTCGTGGCGACCATGCAGATCTTCACCGAGCCGTTCGTCATGACCGGCGGCGGCCCGGAGGAGTCGACGGTCACCGTGCTGCTCCTGCTCTACCGGTACGCCTTCTACTACAACGACTTCGGCACCGCGAGCGCGCTGAGCCTCATCCTGTTCGCGGTGCTGGGCGTCTTCTCCTTCCTCTACCTCAGGATCACCAGGAAGGCCGACGCATGAGAACGCTGACGAGACCGGGCGGCAAGGCCTACTGGGTCGTTCTCACCCTCACGCTGATCGTGTTCACCGCGGCGTTCCTGCTCCCGCTGGTGTGGGTGCTGCTCGGCGCGTTCAAACCACCGGCGGAGCTCGCGCGGCAACCACCGACGATCCTGCCGCGGACCTGGGAACCGGACGCGTACGTCAACGCGTGGAACTACATGGACCTCGGCCGGTTCTTCCTCAACACGTTCGTCGTCGCGATCGGCGCGTGGGCCGTGCAGATGGCCGTGATCGTGCCCGCCGCCTACGCCCTCTCCAAGCTGAGGCCCTGGGGCGGCAACGTGGTCATAGGCCTGATGCTGGCCACGCTGATGCTTCCCTCGACGGCGGTGCTGGTGCCGGTGTACCTCACGCTCACCGACCTCGGCCTGCTCAACAACCCGGCGGGCATCTGGTTGCCGGCCGCGGCGAACGCGCTGAACGTCTACCTGCTCAAGCGGTTCTTCGACCAGATCCCCGAGGAGCTGCTGGAGGCGGCCAGGATCGACGGCGCGGGGACGTGGACGACGCTCGTCCGGATCGTCCTGCCGATCTCGCGGCCCATCCTCGCGGTCGTCTCGATCTTCGCGGTCGTGGCGGCGTGGAAGGACTTCATCTGGCCGTTGCTGGTCTTCCCCGACCCGGCGAAGCAGACGCTCAGCGTGGCGCTGCAGCGCTTCGCCCCCGACACCCCGATCAACCTCCTGCTCGCGGGCCTCGTGCTGGCGAGCCTGCCGATGGTCGCGCTGTTCCTCGCGTTCCAGCGGCACATCCTCGCGGGACTCACCGCGGGCGGCGTGAAAGGCTGAAAGGACTACCGATGAGCTGGTGGCGCAACGCATCCATCTACCAGGTCTACCTGCGCAGCTTCGCGGACGGCAACGGCGACGGCATCGGCGACCTGGCGGGCCTGCGCGCCAGGCTCCAGCACATCGCGAGCCTCGGTTTCGACGCCATCTGGCTCAACCCGTGGTACCCGAGCCCGCTCGCCGACGGCGGCTACGACGTGGCCGACTACCGCGACATCGAGCCCGTGTTCGGATCTCTCGCGGACGCGGAGAAACTCATCGCGGACGCGCACGGGCTCGGCCTCAGGGTCATCATCGACCTCGTCCCCAACCACTGCAGCGACCAGCACCCGTGGTTCAGGGACGGTTTGTGGGACCGCTTCCACATCCGCGACACCGAGGACCTCCCCAACGACTGGAAGTCGCGGTTCGGCGGCCCCGCGTGGAGCAGGCTGCCGGACGGCCGCTGGTACCTGCACCTCTACGCCGCCGAGCAGCCGGACTTCAACTGGGAGAACCCGGCCGTCGAGGAGGAGTTCGAGGACGTCCTGCGGTTCTGGCTCGACCGCGGTGTCGACGGGTTCCGCATCGACGTGGCGGACGGCCTGGTCAAGGACTTCTCGAAGCCCGACGCCGACCAGCCGTACTCCGACCAGGACGGCGTGCACGAGATCTACCGCAAGTGGCGCAAGATCGTCGACGAGTACGACGGCGACCGGATCCTGGTCGGCGAGATGTGGCTGCCCGACCCGGTCCGGTTCGCCAGGTACCTGCGCCCCGACGAGATGCACTCGGCGTTCAACTTCGACTTCCTCTGCTGCCCCTGGAACGCGCAGGAGCTCAGAACCGTCGTCGACAACACGCTCGCCGCGCACGAACCCGTTGGCGCACCACCGACCTGGGTGCTGTCCAACCACGACGTCACCAGGCACGTGACGCGCTACGGCCGCGAGAAGACCGGTTTCTCGTTCGCGGACCGGCAGCACGGCGCGCCGACCGACTTCGAGCTCGGCACGCGCCGGGCCCGCGCGGCGATCATGCTCACCGCCGCGCTGCCCGGTGGTGTGTACGTCTACCAGGGCGAGGAACTGGGCCTCTGGGAGGTCGAGGACCTGCCGGACGAGCTGCGCGAGGACCCGGTCTGGCACCGCTCGGGCTTCACCGACCGCGGGCGGGACGGCTGCCGCGTGCCGCTCCCCTGGTCAGCCGACGACGGCCCCAGCTGGCTCCCGCGACCGGCGAACTGGCAGGACTTCTCGGTGGCGGCCCAGACCGGCGACCCCGGCTCGATGCTCAACCTCTACAAAGAGGTGTTCGCGCAACGGCGGGCGATCGACGGTGCCCTGGAGTGGCTCGACCTCGGCGAGAACGTGCTGGCGTTCAGGCGGAACGACCACACCACGATCGTCAACCTGTCCGGCGCACCGATCGACCTGCCGGGCACGCCGGCGTTGACGAGCATCCCGCTGGAGAACGGCCGGCTGCCGCACGACGCCGCCGCCTGGCTGCGCTGAACCGGGCGTTGCTCCCCGGCCGAGGGGACCGGGGAGCAACGGTCATCACCTCGTCGCGTAGGGCGAGTCGTCGACCTTCGCGGATTCCGTCGGCAGGTTCTTGACCACACCGGTCGCCGTCGTGTTGACCGCACCGGTCGCGATGTTCTCGAACATCTCGGTGAACGGGCCGGACGCCTTGGGCATGACGCCCTTCAGCACGTCCTTGACCTTGTCGAGGGTCTTGAAGATCGTGTCGATGACCTTGGACAGGCCGCGGATCGTCTTGATGATCTTGTCGAGCCAGTCCGAGACCTTCTTGGCCCACTTCATGACCAGCCGGATGCCGTCGGCGATGATGCCCGGCGTCGCGAGGCCGACGGTCAGCAGCGCCGCGGCCGCCCACCTGATCAACGCCTGCACCAGCTCGGACATCGCCATCGAGATCAGGTCGCGCACGATCGTGCGCACCGTGGCCACGGCGACACCGGCGCCGACCAGTGCGGCACCGACGCCTTCCGCGGCGATGCCCGCGGCCTTCACGCCCTGCGCTTCGAGCTTCGCGACCGGCGTGTAGGCGGCGATCGCGGCACCACGCCACTGCGAGGTGTCGGCGTCGACCACGCGCGCCATCTCCTCGCCCGCCTTCTTCAGGTGGTCGGCGACGTTGCCCCAGGTCGCGGCGTTCTGGTTGATCACACCGGGGTTCCCGGCCAGCGAGTCCAGCATCGACTTCAACGGCTCGACGTGCTCGATGAACCACGCGAACGCCGACGACAGCAGCGTGCCGAACGGGTCGGTGAGGAAGCCCAGCGCGTCGATGCCCGCGCCGAGGACGTTGATGCCCGCCTCCGCCCAGTCACCGCGCTGGACCGCGGCCACGGCGTCCGACGCGGGCTCGACCAGGTTGATGCCGGCGAGCGGGCCGGGAGCGTCGGGAGCCTTGGCCACCAACGGGTTCGGTGCGGTCATGAGGTCAGCTCCCCCAGCTTCTCGATGATCTTCTTGAGGTTGCCCTCGATGGCCTGGTCGGCGGCGTCGTAGACGTCGGCCATGCCGTTGACACCGTCCACAGTGGCGTCGACGACGGCGTGCGACGCGCCGATGGCGGCGACACCGGCGGCCTCGACCGTGCCCATGATCGGCTCCAGCAGCGGGCTGCAGAGGATGCCGTAGGCGTTGGCGCCGTTGAGCTGCGCCTGCCCGATGGCCTGCTGCGCGGTCTCGATCTGCTTCACGATGCCGTCCAGCCGCTTGGCGTGCTCGCGCATCGCCTGCGTGTGGACGTTGAACCCTCCCGAAGTCATGATCACCAGCCCTTGTTGTCACGGGCGAAGTTGTGCCCGCCGAAGTCGTCGTCGTCAGACGGACCGGAAGGACGCCGGTCGGCGGGCTGCTCGGGCGGAGGCTCCGGGAACCGCTCCTGGTAGCCGCCCATCAGCGCGTCCATGGTCGCGGAGTCGCCGCCGATGATCGGCGCCATGACCTCCCGCATGCGGGCCGCGATCTGCGCCTGGGCCGTGCGCATCGCGCCCAGGATCTCGGCCGACAGCTGCGCGGGTCGTTTCCGCAACGCCGCGTCGGTCAGGTCCAGCGCCGAGACGATGCCGTTCTGGTCGACCGTGACGGACACCGAGCCGTCGGACGAACGCTGCGTCACCTGGACGGCGTTCGCGACCTGCTTCATCTCGTCGGCCTGCCGGAGCTTGGCCTGGATCTGCTCGTTCCACTGACGCATCAACGCGTCGGGATCAGCCGCTGCCGGATTCATCTACTCCCTCTCCTGTGCCTTCCTGCGACGGGAGGCGACGCTCCCGAGCACGGCCAGCGCCCCGATGCCGCCGACCCCCATCCCGCCGAGCAACGAGCCGATGCCGAGCACGACGCTCGGTTCGAAGTCCGCCCGGTACACCGGCGGGTTCCCCGACCCGTTGCGGACCTTCGTCTCACCTCGTTGCACCACGGGCACTTCCCGGTCGGACGGGGTGAGCTGGCCCGCTTCGGCCGTCACCTTCGCCCGCCGCCCGCTGGCCCACTCGACGTCGGCCTGGCAGGTCCACCAGGTGCCGAAGCCGTGGACGCTCACCGGGCCGCTGCTCGTGCAGCCGGCCACGTGCGCGACGCCCCGGTCCGCGACCGGCTTGGCCGCGGGCGCGAACATCGTGAAACCGGTCAGCCCCAGCAACACCCCGCACCCCAGGATCACCAGAGCGAACAGGCCCGCGAGCCACTTCATCCCTCTCGTCCCCCTCCTCGGTCCTCGTTGGACTGCGGCCCGCGCCGCCCGGTTCCACCGAATTCAGCAGCCGTCTGGAGGCCATCCGGGCACACCGGCAGGGCGGTTCGGGCGTGCCCAGTCTGGCCGACCTGCGTGAACGACTCGTCACGTACGGCAAACCGGGCAGAAATCGGGCAGGATCTCATCCAGTTGTGGTGGCGACCACAGTGTTTCGAGGGTGTTTCATCTATGCACGGCCCGAACGGGCAACCAGATAGCCGAATGGGCAGGTGACATGCGAGCCGAGGAACGCAAACGGCGCATCCTGGCCAGGGCCCGCGCCGACGGCCGCGTCGACGTGGTGGAGATGGCGCAGGAGCTGAACGTCGCGCCCGAGACCGTGCGGCGCGACCTGCGCGTGCTCGACGAGCACGGCCTGGTGCGGCGCACGCACGGCGGCGGAATTCCGGTGGAGAGCGCCGGGTTCGAGACCGGGCTGAGGTTCCGCGCCGGGTCGCACGTGCCGGAGAAGCGGCGCATCGCGAAGGCCGCCGCCGAACGGCTCGACGACGCCGAGACCGTGTTCATCGACGAGGGCTACACGCCGCAGCTCGTGGCGGAGGCGTTGCCCACCACCAACCCGCTCACGATCATCACCGCGTCGCTGCCGACCGCCGCGGCGATGTCCGAGCTCCCGTCCTGCACGGTCCTGTTGCTGGGCGGGAGGGTTCGCGGCCACACACTGGCCACGGTGGACCACTGGGTCACCAGGATGCTCGGCGAGATGGTGATCGACCTCGCCTACATCGGTGCCAACGGCATCTCCCGCGAGCACGGCCTGACCACACCCGACCCGGCGGTCGGCGCGGTGAAGGCCAAGGCGCTCAGCTCGTCCCGGCGGAAGGTCTTCGTCGGGGTGCACACGAAGTTCGGCGTGTCGAGCTTCCACCGGTTCGCCGAGGTCTCCGACCTGGAGGCGATCGTCACCGACTCCGGCCTCTCCGCACACGAGGCCCACCGCTACTCCCTCCTCGGCCCGAAGGTCGTCAGAGCCTGATCCCCCACCTCACGGGCACGTGAGCTGTCTTCAGCGCGCCCGGAAAACGCTGGAAAGGAAACGACGATGTCGTCGATCCGCACACTCGGGGCCGCCACCGCCGTGTTGCTGCTAGCTTCCGCCTGCGCGGGCGCTGGAGGTGGCGGGGGCAGCGGCTCCGACTCGGTGAACGTGCTGATGGTCAACAACCCGCAGATGCTCGACCTGCAGAAGCTGACCGCGGACAACTTCACCAAGGACACCGGCATCAAGGTGAACTTCACCGTGCTGCCGGAGAACGACGTCCGCGACAAGATCAGCCAGGACTTCTCCAGCCAGGCCGGGCAGTACGACGTCGCCACGATCTCCAACTACGAGACGCCGATGTACGCCAAGAACGGCTGGCTGGCGCCGATGGACGACTTCGTGGCCAAGGACAGCGCGTTCGACCAGGCCGACATCCTGCCGCCGATCAAGCAGTCGCTCACGGCGGCGGACGGCAAGGTGTACGCGCAGCCGTTCTACGGCGAGTCGTCGTTCCTCATGTACCGCAAGGACATCTTCGAGGCCAAGGGTGTCACGCTGCCCGACAGGCCGACGTGGCAGCAGGTCGCCGACGCCGCCGCGAAGGTCGCCACGCCGGAGGTCCGCGGCATCTGCCTGCGCGGCCAGCCCGGCTGGGGCCAGGTGATGGCACCGCTGACGACAGTCGTGAACACCTTCGGCGGCACGTGGTTCACCAAGGACTGGAAGGCGCAGCTCACCGCGCCGGAGTTCAAGGAGGCCACCAAGTTCTACGTCGACCTCGTCCGCAACCACGGTGAGGCGGGCGCGCCGCAGGCCGGTTTCGCGGAGTGCCTCAACAACATGACGCAGGGCAAGGTCGCGATGTGGTACGACGCCACGGTCGCCGCGGGTCTGCTCGAAGCGAACGACTCGCCGGTCAAGGGCAAGCTCGGCTTCACCCAGGCGCCGGTCGTGAAGACCGACAGCTCCGGCTGGCTCTACACCTGGGCGTTCGGCATCCAGAAGGCGTCGAAGAAGCAGGACGCGGCCTGGAAGTTCATCTCGTGGGCGTCCGGCAAGGGCTACGAGGAGCTCGTCGGCAAGAACCTGGGCTGGTCGAAGCTCCCGGACGGCAAGCGGTCGTCGACCTACCAGCGCGCCGAGTACAAGCAGTCCTCCGGCACGTTCTCCGCGCAGGCGGAGGCCGCGATCAAGGGCGCCAAGCCGCTCGACCCCGGTGTGCAGCCGCGGCCGGCGCCGGGCATCCAGTTCGTCGGCATCCCCGAGTTCACCGACCTCGGCACGCAGGTGTCGCAGCAGATCAGCTCGGCGATCGCGGGCGCGATCTCGGTGGACGACGCGCTGAACAACGGCCAGGGGCTCGCGGAGAAGGTCGCCGCGAAGTACAAGGGGCAGTGAGATGGCCGTCCTCACGCGCGCGGAGCGGTCGGTCGTGGACCGGCCGCCTCCCGTCCCCCGCAGGGCGCCGAAGCGCTGGGCGACGCGGGCGCCACTGCTGCCCGCGCTCGTCTTCCTGATCATCGTGACGCAGCTGCCGTTCGTGGCGACGCTGGTGATCTCGTTCCTGAAGTGGAACTCGCTCGATCCCACCAACCGCGGGTTCGCCGGGTTCGACAACTACGTCAACGTGTTCACCGACCCGAAACTGCGATCGTCCATTGTGAACACGATCGTGCTGACGGCGTCCGTGGTGCTGATCAGCCTCGTGCTGGGCCTCGGCCTCGCGTTGTTGCTGGACAAGAAGTTCCGCGGCCGCGGGTTCGTGCGGACCATGCTGATCGCGCCGTTCCTCGTCGTGCCGGTCGCGGCCGCGCTGATCTGGAAGCACGTGCTCTACAACCCGGAGTACGGCCTGTTCAACGGCATCCTGAACTGGCTGGGGTTCGACGCCCAGCCGGACTGGATCAGCTCGATGCCGATGACCGCCGTCGTGCTGTCGCTGGTGTGGCAGTGGACGCCGTTCATGATGCTGATCCTGCTGGCCGGCCTGCAGTCCAAGCCGATCGAACCCGTCGAGGCGGCGAGGATCGACGGCGCGTCACCGTTCCAGATCTTCCGGTACCTGACGTTCCCGCACCTGCGGCAGTACCTGGAGCTCGGCGCGCTGCTCGGCGCCATCTACATCGTGCAGAACTTCGACGCGGTCTTCACGATCACGTCCGGCGGGCTGGGCACGGCGAACCTGCCGTACATGATCTACCAGACCTTCTACCAGGCCCACGAGTACGGCGAGGCGTCCGCGGCCGGCGTGATCGTGGTCGCCGGATCCATCGTCATCGCGACGTTCGCGCTGCGCGTGGTGTCCTCGCTGTTCAAGGAGGAGGCGCGATGAGCCGCGTGTGGGGTGTGCTCGCCTGGTTCGCGGGCCTGGTGTTCTTCGCGCCGGTGGCGTGGATGTTCCTGACCTCGCTGCACAGCGAGACGGACGCGGCCACGAACCCGCCGTCCGTCGCGGCACCGCTGACCCTGAACGGGTACGCGGAGTTCTTCGACGGCGGCGCGTGGCCACCGCTGATCAACTCGTTCAGCGCTTCCATCGGGTCCACGGTCATCGTGCTGCTGCTGGCGATTCCCGCGGCCTACGCGTTGTCGATCAAGCCGGTCGAGAAGTGGACCGACGTGCTGTTCTTCTTCCTGTCCACCAAGATGATGCCGGTCGTGGCGGCGCTGCTGCCGATCTACCTGATCGCGCAGTTCTCCGGGATGCTCGACAACATCTCGTTCCTGACGTTGCTGTACTGCTCGATGAACCTGCCGATCGCGGTGTGGCTCATGCGCTCGTTCCTGTCCGAGGTGCCGCGCGAGATCCTCGAAGCGGCGTCGATCGACGGGGCCGGCCTGGTCACGATCCTGCGCCGGGTGGTGGCACCGATCGCGATGCCCGGCATCGCCGCGACGGCGTTGATCTGCTTCATCTTCAGCTGGAACGAGTTGCTCTTCGCACGGGTGCTGACCGGTGTCGTCGCCGGTACCGCGCCCGTGTACCTGACCGGGTTCGTCACCTCCCAGGGCCTGTTCCTGGCGAAGGTGTGCGCGGCCGCGGTCGTGGTGTCTCTGCCGGTGCTCATCGCCGGGTTCGCCGCCCAGGACAAGCTGGTCCAGGGCCTGTCGTTGGGAGCGGTCAAGTGAAAGCAGCGGTCATCACCGGCGTCGGGTCCGTCGAAGTGACCACTGTGGACGATCCGTCCTGCGGTCCGCGCGAAGTGGTCGTCGACGTCGCGGCCTGCGGTATCTGCGGCACGGACCTGCACATCCTGCAGGGCGAGTTCGCGCCCACCCTGCCGGTCGTGCCGGGCCACGAGTTCGCGGGCACGGTCGTGGAGATCGGGTCGCAGGTCAACGAGGTGCGGGTCGGTGACCGCGTGGCCGTCGACCCCTCGTTGTACTGCCACGAGTGCCGGATGTGCCGTTCCGGCAAGAACAACCTGTGCGAGCGCTGGGCGGCCATCGGCGTCACGACGTCCGGCGGCGCGGCCGAGTTCGCGGTGGCCCCGGTGGCGAACTGCGTGAAGCTGCCCGACCACGTGCGGACCGAGGACGCGGCGTTGATCGAACCGCTGTCGTGCGCGGTGCGCGGGTACGACGTGCTGCGCGCGTCGATGGCCTCGCGGGTGCTGATCTACGGCTCGGGCACCATGGGCCTGATGATGCTGCAGCTCGGGAAGCTGACCGGCGCGTCGTCGATCGAGGTGGTCGATCTGAACCCGGACCGGCTGGAGACGGCGGTCGAGCTCGGTGTCACGGCCGCCGCGGGGTCGGCCGACGAGCTCGACCGGCCGGAGGGCTGGGACGTCGTCATCGACGCCACCGGGAACGAGAAGGCGATCCAGGACGGGCTCGGCCGGGTCGCGAAGGGCGGCACGTTCCTGCAGTTCGGCGTCTCCGACTACTCGGCCCGCGTGACGATCGAGCCGTACCGGATCTACAACCAGGAGATCATCATCACCGGGTCGATGGCGGTGCTGCACTCGTTCGAACGAGCGGCGGACCTGTTCGCGACCGGGGTGCTGGACCCGGAGGTCTTCATCAGCGACAGGGTGCCGCTGACCGACTACGCGGGGGCGTTGGACCAGTTCAAGGCCGGTAAGGGCCGCAAGATCCAGGTGCTGCCGTGAGGTAGTCCGGACCGATCGCGGGCACTCGTGTATCCAGCCGGGTGCCCGCGACTCCTTCCAGACATGTCGAAGTCCGGGCAGACAGTGGTACCGCCGTACTTTTCGCACATGTCCGACGAAGAGCTCCTCGCCTGGTACGCGGAGCTTCAGGCGCGCGCGATCAATCCGCCGCCTGGGGACGTCGATTTCACCCACACCCACCACGCCGCCTCGCCGATGACCGTGGACGAGCTGCGCCAGCGGATCATGACGTTCCAGGGCTGGTCAGGGGACACGACCCTCGACGAGGGTTCTCCGTTCCACAACCTGTGGCACTGGCTCAGCGACTGACCCGCGGCGAGGTAGGCCTCGCTCGGGTCGTTGGCGCGTTGGTGGCCGCGTGTGTGCTCTTCGCCGTCGTGCACACAGCGGTCACCGGCGTGGTCTCGCATCCGCGGAACTGGCTGGTCGCGTTCGCCTGCACCCTGCTCGGGGTGCGGGTGATCGGCCACGTCCGCAGGTCGGCCGTCGGGTGGTTGCTGCTGGCCATGGGCGCGTGCGGCGCGGTCGCCGTCGCCGTCGCCGGGTGGCCGGACGATCATCCGGCGTCGTGGGTCGAGGCATGGGTCTGGTGGCCCACCTACGCGTTGTTGCCGACCGTGGGTCTGGTCTTCCCCAACGGCAGACCGTTGTCCAACCGCTGGTGGATCGCCATCGGTGTGTCGCTGTTCAGCGCGGTCGCCGGCACGGTCGGGATCGCCTGGGCGTCGTGGGGCGACCCGGACAGCTTCTGGCAGATGCACGGGGGCGGGGCGGCCAAGACGATCACGCTGATCGCCGTGCTCGCGGCCGGGGTCGCGCTGATCGCGGCCGTGGTGTCGCTGGCGCTGCGGTGGCGGCGGGCGGAAGGCGACGAACGACGGCTGCTCGTGTGGGCGGTCGCGTTGCTGGGGCTCGCGGTCGCCGCGACCGTTGTCGAGACCACGGACGGACACGTCGCATGGCTCGTCGGCGTGCTTGCGTTTCCTGCTGCTGCGGTCATCGCGATCGTGCGGTACGGGCTTTACGACATCAGTCTGCTGATCCACCGGTCGTTGCTCTACGGCTCGTTGACCGTGGTGCTGCTGCTGGTCTACCTCGGCGTGATGGTCGGTGCGGGCGAGCTGCTCGGGAACGACGCCGAGGTCATCGGGGTGGTCGCGGCGGGGCTGGTGTTCGCGCCGATCCGCAGCTGGGTGCAGCGCAGGCTCGACCGGTGGCTGTTCGGCCAGCGCTCCGACCCCTATGTCGCTTTGTCGACATTGAGCGAGAAGCTGGAGCGTTCGCAGGACGTGCTGCCGACCGTGGCCGCCACGGTGGCCGAGTCGTTGAAGCTGCCGTACGTGGCGATCCGCGGTGGCTCGGTGCTGGCCGAACACGGACGCAGCCGCGGGTGGCCGCAGCTGCGCTTTCCGATGACTTATCGCGGCACGCAGGTCGGTGATCTCGTCGTCGAACCGCGAGCGCCGGACGAGAGGCTGAGCGACCGCGAGCTCGCGCTGCTCGTGGACCTCGCCCGGTCCACCGCCCCGGCCGCGCAGTCGATCAAACTGACCGCCGACCTGCAGCTCGCGCGCGAACGGCTCGTGCGGGCGCGCGAGGAGGAACGGCTGCGGTTGCGGCGCGACCTGCACGACGGCGTCGGACCGGCGTTGGTCGGGATTCGCTTGCAGCTCAAGGCTTTGCGCCGATCCGTGGGTGACGTGCTGGACCCGGTCCTGGCCGACGTCGACTCGACCGCCGGCGAGGTGCGACGGCTCGTGGACGGGCTGCGGCCGCCGATCCTCGACCAGGGGCTGGCGCTGGCGGTGCGCGACGAGGCCGCGCGGTTCAACGGCGACCTGACGGTTCGTGTTGAGGCCGAGGAGATCGACGGGCTGTCGGCGGCCGTGGAGGTCGCGGCCTACCGGATCGTCGCGGAGGCGTTGACCAACACCGCGCGCCACTCCGGCGCCTCGACGTGCGTGATCTCCGTGCGGACCGACGGCGACCTCGTGGTGGAGGTCGTCGACGACGGAAACGGGGTCGCGGCCGACGCGCGCCCCGGTGTCGGGCTCGGCTCGATGCGTGAACGCTGTGCCGAACTGGGTGGATCGTGCACAGTGGGACCCGCGCAACCACACGGCACTAGGGTGGTGGCGCGGATCCCGTTGGAGGCCCAATGACGCGGGTTGTGATCGCGGACGACCACCCGGTGTTCCGGCGCGGCCTGAAGGCGTTGCTGGACGGCGAGGACGGCCTCTCCGTGGTCGGCGAGGCGGCGGACGGGCTTTCCGCCGTGTCGGTCGTGCTGGATCTAGTGCCCGACGTCGTCGTGATGGACCTGCACATGCCGGGGCTGACCGGCGTCGAGGCGGCCAAGCGGATCCTGGAGGCGTTGCCGTCGTTGGGCGTCCTCGTGCTGACGATGCACGAGGACGACGAACTGGTGTTCGCGGCGATGAAGGCCGGCGCGCGCGGCTATCTCGTCAAGACGACCGACGACGACGAGATCGTGCGCGCCGTGCAGGCCATCGGCGCCGGTGAGGCGATCTTCAGCGCCACCATCGCGCAACGGATGATGGGCTACTTCACCGCGATCTCGTCGTCCAAGGCGGTGCTGTTCCCGCAGCTCACCGACCGCGAACGGGACGTGCTGGAACTGATGGCGTCCGGGCTGGACAACCCGTCGATCGCCCACAAGCTCTCGCTGTCCGGCAAGACCGTGCGCAACCGGGTGTCCGCGATCTTCACCAAGCTGCAGGTCGCCGACCGCGCCCAGGCCATCGTGCGCGCCCGCGAGGCGGGACTCGGAAGTCCCTCGTAACTCGGGACAACGGTCACCTGACAGCGGGACTGGTCCCTGGATTGGATCGGCGACATCCGCCGAAGGGGGCCAGAACCGCATGGACATCACCTGGGACATCGCACACGCGCGACTCAGCCACGAGCGAATGCTGCACATCGCTCGTGCGCTCATCTCGATGCGACCGGAGACCGTGACGCTGGGCGGAGGGGAACCCCTCGGCGTGCCGGGCCTGTTCGAGATCGTCGAGCTGTTCCGCGACGCCGAGGTCGACGTCGTGCTGCGCACCTCGGGCAAGTCGCTGCACCCGTCGATGGTGCGCACGCTGTTGGTGTCGTGCGCGCGCATCGAGGTGTGCGCGATGGCGTTCACGCACGCCCTGCACGCGTTGCACCTGCTCGACATCGGCGCGGCCAAGCTGGACCGGCACGCGGCGTTCGGGCTGGACGCCACCGGCATCCGGCGCGGCTTCGACCGGCTGGAGGACTTCTGCGCCACGACCGCGTTCGACCTGCCCCGGCTGGGGTTCATCGCGTTCAGCGAGACGATCGGGCCGGACCACGCGCAGTACCTGCAGTCGCTCGCGCCTCAGACCGTGCGGGTGACGGTGGAGACCGTGAACACCTCGGTGGTCAGAGCCAGTTGAGCAGGGCGCGCCAGGCAGCCGTGGAGAACGCGAGTACGCCGCCGCTCGCGTTCTTCGTGTCGCGAACCAGGGCGTCCTGGGCGAGCGACACCTCGACGCAGCTTTGTGCCGTACCACCGTTGCTGTAACTGCTCTTACGCCAGGTCCGTTCCGCCGACATGGGGATCCTCTCGAAGACCGCTGACGTACTCCGCCAGCCTGCGCTTCGATTGTTCCGCATCCAGCGCCACGGCATCCAGCCGTTCGAAGAGCCGCCTGGTCCGCGCGACGGCGACGCTGTCCTGCGCCCACACCTGGGCGGTTTCGGTCTCGCTGTACACGACCGGAGCCGCCTTGCCGAACTCGTACAACGTGACCGGAGAGCGGAAAGAACAGATGCTCGCGGGCACGACCCTGAGGATGTGGGTGTTGAACAGCAGACGCAGGTACTGCTCTTCACGAATGCGCGCGTCACCCAGCTGCATCCGCAGGGCCAGCTCGTGCACGAAGAACACGCACTCCGGTCGGTTTGCCCGCCGCATGATCGTTTGCCGGTCCATGCGTGCCTGGACGAGCCGCTCGATGTCATCAGGAGCTTCGATGTGGGAGTCGACGAACAACTGCCGTGCGTAGTCCTCCGTCTGCATCAGGCCGTGCACGATCAGGACGTCGTAGGAGAAGATCTTCTTGGCCATCGCCTCTGTCATCGCGAGTGTGCCCACGTTGTCCGACATCTGAGCGAAGTACAGATCGAAAGCGTTGTAGTAGCGCTTGCGGAACGCGTCGATGAAGTCGATGTCCTTGCCGCAGGTCGCCAGGTACTGCACGACGTCGACATCGCTCGCGCGCGCTTTTCCGAGCTCGATGTCGGAGATCTTGCTCGGGTCCCAGCCGAGCTGGACGGCCATGGCGCGGCCGTTGAACGAGGTGCAGGACTCCCTCAGGCGGCGCAGCTCATCGCCGAGATCCCGGCTGTACGGGGTGGAAATGATCGCGGTCATGCCCTTCGACGGTAGGGCTTGGTTTCAATCCATGGAACGGGCTCATTCGGGTGAAAAAGAGCTAGAAAATGCCGCCCCGAGCAGCGAAAACGTCCTCGATAGGTGCCATCGCGCCGATAGCGAGCCGCAGCAGCACGCGTGCCTTACGGGGACATAGCCAGCCGGCCATCACCGCGCCGCGCTCGATCAGGTCCGACTCGGACCCGGTGAAGCCGTAGGTGTTGCGGAACGTCGTACCGGCGCCCGTCCGCGTCGCCACCACCACCGGGAACTGCGCCCGCGAGATCGCCTGGGCCATGCCCTCCGAAACGTGCCCGACGCCGGTGGCGGCCACGACCGCGCCCTTGACGTTGAGCCAGTCGAGGATCGCGCCGTCATCGTCCAAAGTGGCCTCGACGAGCGGGACCACCGGCACGTCCTGCGGTCGTGACAACGCCGGAAGCTGGTGTGCGGGGTGGAAGTACCGCGGTGCGCCCTCGACGACGAGACCGAGCGGTCCGGGGAACGACGCGAAGGCGTTCGGCAGGCTGCTGTGCGACTTGCGGACCCAGCGGGCGGCGTGGATCTCGTCGTTGAGGACGAGCAGTGCGCCGCGGCCGCGGGAGTTGGCGGCAGCCGCTGTCGCCACGGCTGCCGCGAGGTTGGCCGGACCGTCCGCGCCCGCGAGGCCGGGGTGCCGCATCGCGCCGGTGACGACGAGCGGTTCCTCGTGCGGCCACAGGCAGTCGAAGAAGTACGCGGTCTCTTCGAGGGTGTCGGTGCCCTGGATGACCACGACGCCTCGCGCGCCCCCGGAGACCTGCTTGTCGGCCCAGTCGAAGGCCTCCAGCAGCGTGGTGAACGTGAGCGAGGCGCCGGGGATCGTGGCCAGGGTGGCGATCTCACCGACGTCGAGACCCTGGACGAGGTCCCGAGCGCCGAGGGTCGGTGACACGGCGCCAGAGCCGGTCATCGTGATCGTGCCGCCGAGCGATGCCACCGCCACCTGTGAGCTCATGCGGCTCACTCTAGGGTCGCTCGGCCGAGACGCCGTGTTCCCGGTATGTGGGTGACGCCCCAGGTGGCGATCGCGTCCAGCACCGGGCCGAGCGCACGGCCACGGTCGGTGAGCGTGTACTCGTAGCGCGGCGGACGGTCGGTGTAGGCCTGCTTGTCGACGATCCCGGCGTCTTCGAGCTTGCGCAGCCGGTCGGCGAGCGTGTTGGTCGGGATGCCCTCGGTGGCCGCGGCGAGATCGCCGTAGCGCAACGTGCCCTTGAACATCAGGTCGCGCACGATCAGCAGCGACCAGCGGTCTCCGAGCACGTCCAGGGTTGCCGCGATCGCGCAGTCCGAACGCAGTGCCATCCGCACCTCCTTGTCACTTGCATTCTACAAGTAACCCTGGCTACAGTCACTTGCAAATTTAAAGTGACTACTTCCCGGGAGTTCACATGACTGCTCAGTTGATCTCGCCGATGCCGACGCGCCGCGGTGCGCCTGTCTGGGGCGTCGCCGCCTGGCTCGTGGCGGCGTTGCTCGCAGGGGCGGGCGGGCTGTTCGCCCCGGACGGGACACCGCCGGTCGCGCTGGGCATCGCCGCGGGCGGACCGCCCCTGCTCGCCGTGGGGCTCGGCGTCTGCTCGCCGCGGTTCCGCACCTGGGTGCGCTCACTCGACCTGCGGTTGCTGACCCAGTTGCAGATGTGGCGCATCGGCGGGTTCGTGTTCATCGTGCTGGCCGGCCAAGGCCTGCTGCCCGGCGGGTTCGCGTGGCCCGCCGGCCTCGGCGACGTGTTCATCGGCATGACGGCACCGATCGTGGCCGCCGCGCTGCTGCACCGCAGACGGGCCTACCTGGCCTGGACCGCGCTGGGCATCGCCGATCTGCTCATCGCGGTCACCCTCGGCACACTGCACTCGCACACACCGATCGGCCTGCTCGCCACCGACGTCAACACAGACCTGCTGGGGCGGCTGCCGATGAGCCTGATCCCGACCTTCGGCGTGCCGCTCTGTCTGGTGCTGCACGTGCTGGCGGTGATCAACCTCGGTCGGCAGCCTTCCGCGTCAGACGCCTGAACGCAGCTCGTCGAACGTCGGGAACCTCGTCGCGATGTCGCTGCCGGTGAAGTTGCCGATCCAGCCGTCGTCGTCGTGGAAGAACCGGATCGACACGTAGTCGGGCGTGGTGCCCATGTCGAACCAATGCGTGGTGTTGGCCGGCACGCTCAGCAGGTCGCCCGCCTCGCACAGCACCGCGTACACCCGGTCGCCGATGTGCAGGTAGAAAACGCCTGCGCCACGGGCGAAGTAGCGGTCCTCGTCGTCGTCATGCGTGTGCTCGGCGAGGAACTTCCCCCGGAACTCGACGGCCTTCGCGCGGTACTCGTCGGTGCCGGCCGGGGTCATCTCCATCGCGTCGACGTAGGTGTAGCCCTCGGTCTCGCTGACGCGGGCGACGTCGGACTCGTAGACCCGCAAGGCGTTCTCGGCGGTCACACCGTCCACAACGGACCAGCGGTGGAAGCGCACGCCGTGCTCCTTGAGCGCGGTGGCGATCTCCTCCGGGTCGGTCGTGCGGAGGAGCGTCTCCTCCGGGCCGGAGTCCGGCCACACCGTCAGCAGCGTCATGAGTGCCTCCCCGTAAAGATTTCCCGCGTCTCCACCTTGAAGCGCAGCAACCACTCCAGGCATTCCAGCCGGTGCCGGGCCTGCACGAGGTCGTCGCCCCACACGTACACGCCGTGCCGGGCGACGAGCAACGCCGGCACGCCCGCGTCGAAGCCCTTCTCGAACGCGTCGCCGAGCTCGACCATGTCCTGCGAGTTCGGCACGACCGGGACCACGACCTCCTCGTGGGCCTGGCGGCCGAAGCCCTTGAGCATTTCGAGGTCGCGCAGCACCACGCCGTCCGGCCAGTGCTCTGCCGCGACGACCGGGGCCAGCGCGTGGACGTGCACGACGGCGCCCGCGCCCGCGACGCGCGCGATCCTGGCGTGCAGGCCGGCCTCGGCGGACGGGATCTTGTCGCTGTCGACCGCGTTGCCGTCGGCGTCGATCACCACGCTGTCCTCGGCGGTGATCTCGCCCTTGTCCACGCCGCTGACCGTGACCGCGAGGCGCAGTGGATCTCGTTGCAGCACAACGGAAAGGTTGCCCGACGTGCCACGCATCCAGCCCATCGCGGCGTATCGGGCACACTCGCGAGCGAGCTCCGCGGTCACGAAAGCTCCCAGACGGTCGGGTGGGGGGTGAAGTCGGCGTTGCCGTACGGCTCACCGGCGCGCGCGACGCCGACCGTCTTCCAGCCCGCCTCCTGCGCGGCGTGCAGCTCGGCCGGGACGTCGCTGTAGAAGGTGATGTCGTCGCTCTGCAGCACCGCGGCGATCTTGCGGTACGACTCGGCCTCGCGCTTCGGGCCCGCGTTGACCGTGTCGAAGTGGTGCTCCAGCAACGGGGTCAGGTCGCCGTCGGTGGTGTGCTGGAAGAACGCGATCTGACCCGCGACCGAGCCGGAGCTGAAGATCGCGAGCTTCACACCGTCGTCGTGCCACTTGCGCAGCGCGGGGACGACGTCCGGGAAGAACTCCGCGACCAGGTCGCCCTGCGCGTAGCCCTGCTGCCAGATGAGGCCCTGCAACGTCTTGAGCGGCGTGACCTTCTGGTCCGCGTCCATCCAGTCGTGCAGCGCCTTGACAACGTCGTCGTGGCCGCTCAGTTCCTTGATCTGCTCGACGGCGTCGGCGACCACCGGGTCGTCACCGTGCTGCTCGATCCACGGCCCGAGCCTCGGCCGGGCGTAGTCGTACAGGACGACCAGCACCTGGTCCGTCGCGCTCAGCGTGCCCTCGATGTCGAGCACGACCCACTTGCTCACCGCTGTTCTCCCTCGTAGTACTTGTCCAGCTCACCGGCGCCGAAAACGCCCCTGTCCGTCACCACGTCCGTGACGAACATCGGCGGCGTCACGTCGAACGCCGGGTACAGCCCTTTCACCCGCGGCGTGGCACTCGGCCTGCCCAGCACCTGGAGCACCTCCGCGCCGTCGCGGTGTTCGATCGGCACGTCCCGCGCGGTCGGCGCCTGCCGGTCCGGTGCCTGCACCAGGGCGTGGAACGGTACGCCGAACGCGTGCGCCGCCACGGCCAACCCCAGTGTGCCGACCTTGTTGACGACGTGCCCGTCCATCGTGACCCGGTCGGCCGCCGTGACCAACGCGTCGATCTCGCCGGACTGCAGCACGGCCGCGCCCATGCCGTCGGTGATGAGCGTGGTGTCGACGCCCATCTCGATCAACGTCTCGGCGGTGAGCCGCGCACCCTGCAGGTAGGGGCGGGTCTCGGTGCAGAAGAACCGCAGCTGCTTGCCCTGCTGCTGCGCCGCCCTGACCGTCTCGGTGAGGTAGAGGTCGGCCCAGCAGTGCGTGAGGACGGTCGCCCGCTGTGGCAGCAGATTCGCGGTGTGCTCCCCCAGCGCCTGGCTCCTGGCGCGATACCTGCGGTCGCCTTCCTCAGCGCCTTTGAGGGCGTGCCCGACGTCCTGTCCGGCGTCGACCGCGTCGAGGACGATCTTGGTGGCCTTGCGCAGGGCGTTGTTGGTGCGCCTGGTGTTCTCCAGCGCCGCCGCGGTCTTGGCGAGCTCCGCGCGGGCCTGGTCGAACGGGAGGTGTTCGAGGGTGCGCGCCTTGAGCACCATGCCGTACAGCACCGCGAAGTACGGGCCGGAGGACTGCGTGACCATGTCCTCGATCGCCCGTGCGACGTCCTCGGCCGTGCGGCAGAGCACCCAGTTGCGTTCGAACGGGAACTCGCGGCGGTCGAGGATCAGCACGCCCTCGTCGGTGAGCCGGACCGAGTCGGCCAGAACCGGTTGCATCAGCTGTACCCGGTGTAGGCGGGGCGGGCGCCGGTGAGGAAGTGCTCGCCGACCTCGCGGGCCTTGTAGACCACCGGGTCGTGCAGCGTGAGCGTGCGGGCGTTGCGCCAGAAGCGGTCCACGCCGTACTTGGCGGCCGTGCCGCGCGCGCCGACCTGCTCGAAGATCCGGCTGGTGACCTCGTTCACGAGCTTGGTGCTCACGACCTTGGCCGCGGAGATGGCGACCGCGACCTCCGCGCGCTTGGCCGGGGTGAGGTGCCGGCCGAGCTCGGAGGCCTCCCAGAGCTGCCGTCCGGCCTCGTCCGCGAGCAGCCCGGCGGCCCTGGTCTGCGACACCATCTCGCCGTAGGCGGCGACGATGTACGGGTCCTCGGTGGCCGCTTCGACCCCGCTGACGAACCACGGCCGCGTCTTCGTGCGGGTGTAGTCGGCGGCCTCCTGCAGCGCGCCCTCGGCGAGCGCGACGTAGAGCTGGGCCAGCACGAGCTGGAACCCGATGGCGGCGAGGCTCAGCCGCGGGTCCTCGCCCGCCGGCTGCACGCCGAGGATCTCGGTCACCTCGACGTTCTCGAAGTTGACGCCGCCGGACGCGGTCAGCCGCTGCCCGATGTTGTCCCAGTCGTCCAGGTAGGTGATTCCGTCGGCCTTGCCGTCGAGCAGGAACGTGAGCTTCTCGCCGTTGTCCGTGCGGGTCGCGCTGACCACGATCCGGTCGGCCTGGGAGGCGCCGGTGGCGAACGTCTTGCGGCCGTTGAGCAGAAATCCGCTGCCGTTGGGCGTGAGCTCCAGCGCCGCGTCGAGCGGGTTGCTGACGCCCGCCCAGAACTGGTCGGGCCGGACGCTGAAGGGGACGTCGAACAGCCCGCTGCGCCAGATCTGCAGGTAGTGGTACCCGAGGAGGTGCCCGATGTTCGCGTCCGCGGCGCCGACGACCCGGTTGATCCGCTGCTGCAGGTCCCACTCCCGGACGTTCAGCAGGCCGCTCTGCCGGAGCAGCTCCACCTCCTTCGCCGGTGGCTGGTTGGCCCGGTCCCTCTCCGCCGCGTCGGACCTGAGCGTCGCGGCGACCTCATGCGCGACGTCCAGCCAGTTCGTCATCCCTGCTCCTCTCGGTGGTACCGCGTTCAACTTACTTCGTCACACCACCGGGCTAACCACGATGTGAGAGAGACCGTCCGCTGGCAGACTGCCCGCACACCCCGCTCGACGGGGGCATGAACTCTAGGGAGCAATTGGTATGGCGCAGGGCACCGTGAAGTGGTTCAACGGCGAGAAGGGCTTCGGATTCATCGCGCAGGACGGCGGTGGTCCGGACGTGTTCGTGCACTACTCGCAGATCGAGGGCAACGGCTTCAAGTCGCTGGAGGAGAAGCAGCGCGTGGAGTTCGAGATCGGCCAGGGTCAGAAGGGACCGCAGGCACAGGCCGTCCGCGCCATCTGAGTTGTTTCCGGGAAGCCCGCTCGGTCCTTGCGGCCGGGCGGGCTTCTTCATGCCCGGGCATGCGGCGTTGACCGAAGCGGGCGTCGCGGCCCGTCGACCGCGACGCCACCGCTTCCACCGCGGGAATCGGTGTCCGTGAGGGCGCTCCGCGCCCGAGTTCGCGTGGCAACCGAGGGAGTCGAACCCTGCGCGGCTTGTGAAGGCGGCGCTCAGAACCGGCCCTAACCCTTCGGCTGGGCGACGGCTGCCGGGTGGAGTTGTACTACCGGTGAAGAGGGTGGGACGTTGCGTGGGATACCCACAGTGTTAAACGTCCAAACGCCTGAGGACGTTTCATGTTTCACTCAAGTGGGTGACTCTGGTCACCGTGCGATACCTCCCTGCCGTCGCAGCGCTGCTGCTGCTTCCCCTGGTGCCGACCGCCGCGCACGCGGCTCCGTCGGGCACGTACTACCTCACCGGTGTCCGGACCGGCCTCAACGTCGCGCAGAGCGGCACCGGACTGGCCCTGCACCGCCCGAAGGGCAACGAAGACCACCAGCAATGGCGACTGAGCGACGGGAGGTTCGAGAACACCGACTCGCCGGGTCAGTGCATCACCCGCCAGCTCACCATGGGTTCGTGCTCACAAGGGGATACGGTTCACGAGCTCCGTCAGTTCGGTGATCAATGGGAATTCTTCGGCCTCGGCGGTGAGTCCCGCTGGTACCTGACGCCCACGCAGGCCCAGACCGAGCCCGTGCCGGCCGATCCGCGGCTGGACCAGATGACGTTCCTGACCGCCCACAACGCCTACGCGAACGGGGTGGACGGCGGGTTCGCGCCGCCGTTCGTCGACCTCGCCAAGAACCAGACGCGCGGCATCGTGCAGCAGCTGGGCGACGGCGTGCGCGGATTCATGCTGGACATCCACCAGACGCCGGACGGCGCGATCCTGTGCCACAACAGCTGCACGCTGGTGAGCCGGCCGGTTGCGCTCAACGTCGACATTCAGCGGATCGTGGATTTTCTCCGCAACAATCGGAGCGAGATCATCACGGTCTTCCTGGAGGACTACGTCGACGCGAACACCCTGCGAAACGAACTCCGCAAGGTGCAGGGGTTGAACGACGTCCTGTACCGGGCCGAAGGCGTGCCGCAGAACGGGTGGCCGCGGCGCAGCGAGCTGCAGGCGGCGAACAAGCGGTTGCTGATCTTCACCGACCACGGCAGGGACGGCCGGGAGGACTCCGGGGTGCTGTACCAGCGGGACTGGACGGTCGAGAACTACTGGTCGATGGGGCCGGGCGTGGGTGACTCCGACTGGTCCTGTTACAGCCGATGGGATGAAAAGCCGCTGACCGCGACGGGCAGCTTCCAGCCGTTGTTCGTCATGAACCACTTCCGCGACGTGCCGTTCACCGGCACGGCGACGAACGACAACGGCAAGGTGCTGAATCGAGCTCAGCAGTTCTGTCAGCCCGCCGCCAGGAAGAAGCCGAACTACCTGGCGGTCGATCTCTATCACCTGGGCAACGCGGCCCAGGCGGTGCAGCAGCTCAACGAGTACGTATATCGCCCGTAGCCCAAATCGTGGGAGTTGTACGCTCCGCGCATGGCCTCGATTCTGTTCACGCGCGGAGCGCCCTCTCTCGACATCATCGACCAGGAGGGCCTGCGCGAAGCGGCGCAGAAAGCCTTCACGGACGACCCCGGCGGCACGTTCGCGTACGGCACCAGCGTCGGCTACGTGCCGTTGCGCGCGTGGATCGCGGAGCAGCACGGTGTCGAGCCGGAGCAGGTGCTCGTCACCAACGGTTCGATGCAGGCCGACGCGTTCCTGTTCGAGCTGCTCGTGCAGCCGGGCGACGACGTGGTGGTCGAGGCGCCGACCTACGACCGCACGCTGCTGAACCTGCGCCAGCGCGGTGCCAAGATCCACGCCATCGAGCTGGAGACCGACGGCATCAACGTCGACGCGCTGGAGCAGCTGCTGGAGAGCGGTGTGCGGCCGTCGCTCGCGCACATCATCCCGAACTTCCACAACCCGGCCGGCTACACGCTGTCCGAGGCGAAGCGGGCGCGGCTGCTCGACCTCGCGGCCAAGTACGACTTCGTGCTGTTCGAGGACGACCCCTACATCAAGGTCCGGTTCGAGGGCGAGCCCCTGCCGACCATGCTGTCGCAGGACCGCAACGACAAGGTCGTCTACGCGTCGTCGTTCTCGAAGACCATGGCGCCCGGCATCCGCTGCGGCTACCTGGTCGGCCCGAAGGCGATCATCAAGAAGATCCAGGACATCGCCACCACCACGTACATCTCGCCGAACATGGTGGCGCAGTCGATCGTGAACTCGTACTGCCGCTCCGGTCGTCTTGAGGAGTCGGTGGTCAACGTGCGCACGGCACTGCGTGCGCGCAAGGACGCTCTCGTCGCCGCGCTGCGGCGCGAGCTGCCGGAGGCCGTCTTCACCGCGCCGCAGGGCGGCTACTTCATGTGGGTGGAGCTGCCGGGCGTCTCGATCGAGAAGCTCTTCGGCGTCGCCAAGGAGCACGAGGTCGAGTTCGTGAAGGGCTCGGACTTCCTGCTGGAGGGCGGCGACAACGCCATGCGCCTCGCGTTCTCGGGCGTCACGCCGGAGCAGATCGACGAGGGCATCACGCGCCTCGCCGCGGCGGTCCGCTCGCTTTCCTGATCTGGTGCTCCAGGTGCTTCGGCAGCGCGTGTCGCTGCCGGAGCGCCTGGCGCAGCTTGGGAACGGCCGCGCGGAACGCCCGCGGGTCCCGCAACGACGCCGCCACCGCGCGGTGCACCGGCCGTCGCATCCACGACGTCAGCACGGCGTTGCGCCGCTCGACGAGGTCGCCACCGGGCGCACGTGAGGTGGCCGGGTGGTGGTGCGCCACCACGTCCTCGACGTAGCAGAGCGCCCATCCCGCCGCCGCGAGGTCCCACGACAGCAGCGTTTCCTCGCCGCGGAAGAACAGCACCGGGCTGAAGCCGCCCACCTCCAGGTACGCCTGCCGCCGCACGATCGCCGAGCAGGCCATGAAACCGAGGATCGCCGGTCCCGCGACACCGGTGCCCAACGGGCTGTCGCGCAGCAACGGCGTGATCGGGTCCGGCCGTTCCGAAGGCCCCACGAGGGTGCGCGCGGCGATCACCGCGAGGTCCGGGTGGTCGTCGAAGATCGGCTCGGCGCGTTCGAACGCGTCGGGTGCCCACCACGAGTCGTCGTCGGCGAAGGCCACGTACGGGGTGCGGGCGGCCCGGACGCCCAGGTTGCGCGCGACGGCACCGAGGTTCACCGGCGACTGCAGCACCCGGACCTCGGGGAACTCCGACCGCACGCGCGCCACGGTGGCGTCGGTGGAGGCGTTGTCGACCACGATCACCGGCACCGCCAGCTCGCTGAGGTGGGACAACGTCCGCAGCAGGCTGGCCACGCGGTTGCGCGAGGCGATGACGACGGTTGTGCGGGCCACGTCCGTCGGCTACCCGGCAGGCCGCGGACCAATCCACGACCGCGCCGGGCCGCGGTGGTTACGTTGAGGCACGTGGACCTTCCAGGGCTGATCACCGATCCCGCCGCGCTCGCCGGCCTCAGTCACGACGAAGCCGAGTGGGCGCCCGCAGGCACCCCGCTGGCCGCGTACCGTCCGCTGTCCACAGAGGACGTTCAGCGGGCCGTCCGCGAGTGCGCCGCGCACAACGTGCCCATCGTGCCGCGAGGTGCCGGCACAGGGCTGTCCGGCGGGGCCAACGCGACCGACGGTTGCCTGGTGCTCGACCTCGGCCGGATGAACCGGGTCGTCGAGATCGACACCGAGAACCTCGTCGCGGTCGTGCAGCCGGGCGTGGTGAACGACGACCTCAAGAAGGCCGTGGCGGAGCACGGGCTCTGGTATCCGCCGGACCCGGCCAGCTCGCCGTGGTCGACGATCGGCGGCAACGTCGCCACCAACGCGGGCGGCCTGTGCTGCCTGAAGTACGGCGTCACGCGCGACTACGTGCTCGGGCTCGAAGCCGTGCTGGGCGGCCCGGTCGAGTACGGCACCGCGGTCAGGCTCGGCAGGCGCACCACCAAGGGCGTGGCCGGGTACGACCTGACCGGCCTGCTCGTCGGTTCGGAGGGCACGCTCGGCGTCGTCACCGAGATCACGCTCCGCCTGCGTCCGGCGCCGAAACCCCAGCGCACGGTGGTCGGCGCGTTCGACGACCTGGTCACGGCCGGGCAAGCCGTCGCGTTGTGCACTCGCCGAGGACTGCAGCCCGCCGCGCTGGAGTTGATCGACCGGGCCTGCCTCGAAGCCGTGGAGGACTGGAAGCACCTCGGCATCGAGCCGGACACCGACGCGATGCTGCTGGCCCGCGCCGAAACGGACGACGACGCCGACGGGCTCGCCAGGGCGTTCGAGGACGCCGGCGCGGTGTGGGCCGAACGGTCCACCGACCCGGTCGAGGCCGAGGCGCTCTTCGCCGCCCGGCGCCTCACCTATCCCGCCCTCGAACGGCTGGGGCCGCTGCTCACCGAGGACGTGTGCGTGCCGCGCTCACGGGTGCCGGTGATGCTGGCCCGCATCGAGGAGATCGGCGCGCGGCACGGTGTGCGGATCGCCACCATCGCGCACGCCGGCGACGGCAACCTGCACCCGTTGCTGATCACCCCGCCCGGCGACGACAACGCGCGCATCGCGGCGCAGGCCGCGTTCGCGGAGATCATCGATCATGCCCTCGACCTGGGCGGAACCGTCACTGGCGAGCACGGCGTCGGTCTGCTCAAGCGCGACGGCATGATCCGCGAGCTCGGTCCGGACGTCTGCGCCGTGCAGCAGGCCGTCAAGCACGCGCTCGACCCGCTGCACCTCTTCAACCCCGGCAAGGCGTGATACTGTGTGCACAAATGATTAGTACACCAAGTATCCCCGAGAACCCGCTTGAGCTGGAGCGCCAGGTCTGCTTCGCGCTCGCCGTGGCCTCCCGCACGGTGATCGCGGTGTACCGCCCGATCCTGGAGCCGTTGAACCTCACGCATCCCCAGTACCTGGTGATGCTGGCGCTGTGGGAGCGGTCGCCGCGCACGGTCAAGGACCTGAGCAACGTCCTGCAGCTCGACCCCGGCACGCTCAGCCCGTTGCTGAAGCGGCTGGAGGCCATCGGCTACCTCGAACGGCAACGGGACAAGGCCGACGAACGCGCGCTCGCCCTCACCCTGACCGAGGCCGGCCGGGAGCTGAGGACCGAAGCGCTCAAGATCCCCTTCAAGGTCGTGGAGCAGCTGGACATGACGTTCGAGGAACTCGCGCAGCTGAACGACGTGCTGCACAAGGTGATCGCCAAGGCCACGCGATGAACCCCGCGCTGAAGCTCTGGTACTACGCGGGTGGCCGCGTACCCCAGAAGTACCGCGAGTTCGTCTACGACGACGTGACCGGTCCGAAGTGGCTGGTGCGGTTCACGATCCGCAGCCTCGTGCAGGTCACGCCGCTGGTCACGGTCATCGCGCTCGCCCTGGTGTTCGGGCTCGGCTCGCCGTGGCCTCTCGCAATCGCGTGCGGTGGGCTCGGTTTCGTTGTAGGACTGTACTTCGCGTTGTCCTACGCACCGGAAAGCGTGGATTACCGGCTCACCAAGTACGGGTACCCGCGAGGATCGGCGACCTCGGGCCGCCGGGAGCGAAACGCCGCGCAGGACCGCGAACGACAAGCGCAGTACGACGCGGTCTGGCGGCGATCTGAGAGGTAGGACGGTCCCATGGCCTTGCTGAGCAACGAACTGGAGTTCACGAGGCCGCAGATCCTCACTCTCACCGCGGGGTTGTTGCAGCTCGCGTTCGGCTGGTTCGACGTGTTCGGCCTGGACCCGAACTACCACGTCATCCAGCTCGGGGTCGGGGCGCTGGGCGTGGCCTGCGCGTGGCGGCACGACCTCGCGCGCATGTACGGCGTGCTGTTGATGCTTTCGTTCGGAATGTTGGCTTTGTCGCTCAACGACGTGACGACCGAAAGCTTCCTGGAAGTCCGCACGGCACTGATCGGGCTCGTCATCACCGTGGCCAGGCCGGCAAAGGGCGCTCGGCGCTAGGGTCGCGGGCCACCGAGCGCAACGCCGTCAGCGTGGCGTAGCCGGAGGCCAGCAGCGCTGCGTCCGTGCCGGGGGCCGGAGTGTCCTCCGAGTACACCGTGACGAGCTCGACCTCGTTCTCGCCGACCTCCTCCACCCGGCTCTGCACGGCACCGAAGCGGGCCAGCTCGGCCCAGCGAAGTCCTTGCACGTCAACGATGTTCGGCACGTTCAGGGAGAGCACCGAGGCCGCCGGCAGGTCGAGCAGCACCGGCAGGACCGCACGTACCGCCTCGCCTGCCTTGTCCCACAACGGTTCGGCCCCGTCCAATCCGACGTCGAGCGAGACCGCCATGGCCGTGACGTCGTTCAGGTGGCCGGTCAGCGCCGCCCCGACGGTGCCGGAGTGCACGATCGCGCGGCCCACGTTCGAACCCAGGTTCACGCCGGACAGGACCACGTCCGGCTTGCCGCCGAACCCGCCGCGGCACGCGATCAGCGCGATCAGGCCCGGATGGGCCGCGACCGCGTACGCCTCGGCGTCGAGGCCGGGCAACGCACGGCGCTCGCTGACCACCCGGCCGGTCTCGCTGACCGCGGCCACCGACGCGCTCGTGCCGCTGGCCTCCGCTGCCGGTGCCGCGACGACCACGTCGAGGCCGCAGTCGACGGCCGCGGCGGCCAGGGTGACGAGGCCGGGCGAGTCGATTCCGTCGTCGTTCGTGATCAGGGCACGCATCACGCGCCGGAACCGCCGGTCGGGTCCTCCCCGTCCTCAGGGGCGGGCGCGCCGCCCGGATCCATCTTCTCGTCGGCGCGCCACTCACCGGGCTGCGTCATGTCGCGGTACTCGTCGACCTCCTGCGGCGTGGGATCGACGCCCACCTCTTCGGCGAACTCCTCAGCCTCTTCCGGATCCGTCATGAGCGACGGGTACCCAGGTCAGTGCCGTTCAGTCAAATGCCTGTGGACCGGACAATCACACGGCACAATCGCGCTGTGGGGGAATTCGAAGAGCTGATCCTGCGAGCCGTGCCGGAGATCGAGGCGCTCATCCCGGCGGAACCGGCGGCGGAACTCGGCCGCTGCGAACCGCACCAACGCGGCCACCGCCCCGAGCACGGTGCACCCGCACAGCGCGCGCTCGACGCCTTCCCGGCACTGACCGCGGAACGGCTGCTCGGTGCACTGGAGCTGGGCGTCGCGAACCTGAAGCCGGCCGCACCCGCGGACACCGTCGCAGGCCTGCGCCCACCGCCGGACGGCAGCAGGTTCGCGCTCGTGTCCGCCGGACGCCAGAGCGCGCTCAGGACACCGGTGGCGATGGTGGCGGCGGTGCATCCCGGCGCGATCGAGCTGGTCACCGAGCAGGTGCGGTCGGCGCTGAACCTGCTCGATCTCAGCGAAGTGAGCGGCGACGAAGCCGCGATCGCCGCCAAGCACGGCGCGGCTCACCTCGCGCTGGCGGTAGTGGTGTCGGCGGCGGTGCTGCGCGCGATCGGCACCCCGGTCGCGACCGCGCCGGCGGCGATCATCGGCATCGCGATCGGGGTCACCGCGCTACTGCTGCCGGCGATCCCGAAGCCTCCCGCGTACGAACACGCGCTGCTGGCGAAGCGCCGGGCCGAGTACAAGGGCTCGTACTGGCGGGCGGACGTCCCGGTGTTCGACCACGAGTTCGTGGTCGCCGAAGAGCCGAGCCTCACGAAGGCCGACTTCACGGCCACAGGTCTGGCCGCCGCGATCGACACGGGATTCGCCGTGCGCACCGGAATCGCGGAAGGCACCGTGCCGGTGTTCGTTCGAGTGGCGCTCGACGTCCCTGCTGAGGGTGAGACCAGGCACTGGGACGAAGTGGCCGAGGTGAGCTTCACGGCCGTGAAAGGCGACGCGAGACTCGGCCGGGGCGCGCTGCCACCGTGGCCGGGCGAGTTCCGCGTCCGGGTGCACGCGCGCGGCCGCGACGGGGACGACGACGAGAGCTACGAGTTGCTGATCTGGCCTGCGCCTCACGCGGAACCGCTGGTGCTCAAGAAGACGGACCGCGTCGGGCATCGGCTGCGCGGCGAGCCGGAACCCGAGGTCGTGATCGCGCCGGAGGCCGGGGTGCGGTGGCTGTCGAAGCTCCTCGGCGCGGCCGCGACCGTCACCGTCGCCACCGGTCTCGACGTGGACGACTTCGAGGAGGACTCCGTCGCCGTGGAGATCGACGGCGGAGTCGTCGTGGTGGAGCTCAACAACTTCGTCGGCACCGACCGGGAGGTGCTGGAACGCTTGTCCCGCAACGGGAAGGCGGCCAGCTACTTCTGGAACGTCAACGCGCTGACACGACTGTCGTTCGCCCGCGACGGAAAGCTCGTCTCGGCGGAGGAACCCTGGGGAGAAACCGATTTCGGCGACGACCCTGAGGTCGCCGCCGCGCTCGACGGGCTGGACTTCGGCGACTTCCGCCACAAGGACGCGAAGGGGATCACGGCGGTCTGCCGCTTCACCGGCGTCGAGCTGCCGGCCGAGAAGCTGACCGCCGCGATCGACGACCTGTTCAGTACGTTGTGAGCTGGAAGTCGTTCACGATGCGGTAGAACTCCTCCGTGCCCGACAACGCGCCCTGGCTCGCGCTGTTGCGCAACGCGAAGTCCTGGTTGGCCGTCACGTACGGCCGCATGATCTCCTCGTAGCGCTGGAACGCCGTCTCCGCGTTGGCGTGCAGTTCGCCCGCCAGCACGTACGCGCCGATCAACGCCATGCTGGTGCCCTGGCCGGACAGCGGTGAGCCGCAGTAGCCCGCGTCGCCGAGCAGCACCACGTTGCCGCGCGACCAGGAGTCCATGCGGATCTGGCTCATCGAGTCGAAGTGGAAGTCCGGCGCCTCCCACATGTGCTTCAGGGCGGTCTGCCACTCCCAGCCGGCGTCGGCGAACTTCTCGGCGATCAGCCGGCGCTGGGCGTCGACGTCGCGGTAGTCGAAGGTGGCCTCGCCGTTGAAGCCCATGTAGACCCGGCATTCCGCGTTGGAGCGGGCGCTCATGATGCCGCCGCCGACGACCTCGCCCTGCTGGAACGTCTGCCAGTGGTCGAGGCCGAGCCAGTTCGGCGCGGTGAACACGGCGAGGTTCATGCCCAGGTGGCTGATGAACTCCGACTCCGGCCCGAAGACCAGCCGGCGGACGTTGGAGTGCAGGCCGTCCGCGCCGACGATGACGTCGAAGTCGCGCGGCGCCGCCCTCTCGAACGTGACGCGGGTGCCGTCGATCGAGGTGATGGTGTCGTCGAACAGGTACTCGACGCCGTCGGCGGCGTTGAACAGCATGTTCGCGAGGTCGTCGCGCAGCAGCTCGACGTCGGGGCTGGAGAGGTCGCCGCCGCTGACGGTGTGCGTGGTGGAGCTGAACAGCTCGTTGCCCTCGGCGTCGAGCATGGTCATGCCGCGCATGTTCGTGTCGAACGACCGCAGCTGCTCGCCGAGGCCCATCCGCTCGACGACCTCCAGCGCCGGGCCGCGCACGTCGATGGCCTGGCCGCCGGGTCGCAGACCGCGGGCCCGCTCGACGACGGTGACGCCGAACCCGTGGCGGCGCAGCCAGTACGCGAGCGCGGGGCCGCCGATGCTGGCGCCGGAGATCAGGACGTTCTTCATGGTGTTGCCCCCTGTGAGTCGGTGTTGCCCACAAGGTGCCGACCGGCACTGACCGTCCGCTGACCAACCGCGGTCAGGGTTTGACAGCGACCCCCGCGAACGGGACCTCGTTGATCTCCGGGTTCGCCGCGAAGTCGCCCTCACCGTCCGGCCGCCACGCCGGGCAGCCGACGAGACCCGGCTCCACCAGGTCGAACCCGTCGAAGAACCGCAGCACCTCGTCGTGCGTGCGCGGGAAGGCCTGGTTCTGCGAGCTCTTGGTGTTGTAGGTCTGGACGGCCTCGTCCATCCCGGTCGGCTTCGCCTCCGCCGACGCGTGCGACAGCGCGAGGAAGCTGCCGGGCACCAGCCGGTCGCGGTACTGCCCGACGATCGCCGCCGGCTCCCACTCGTCCGGGACGAAGTGCAGCAACAGCAACATGAACAGCCCGACCGGCTGGTCGAAGTCGATCAGCTTGCGGGTCGGGTCCGCGTCGAAGATCTCGTCGAGGTCGCGCAGATCGGCCTGCAGCACGGCCGTGTTCGGGTTGTTCGCGAGGATCAGCTCGCTGTGCGCGACGGCCACCGGGTCCTTGTCGACGTAGACGACCCTGCAGTCGGGCGCCTCCGCCTGCACGATCTCGTGCAGGTTGCCCACCGTCGGGATGCCGGAGCCGATGTCGAGGAACTGCCGCACGCCCTGGCCGACCATGTGCAGCGCGGCCCTGCGCAGGAACGACCTGTTCAACCGGGCGGCGTCGCGGACGCCGGGCATGATCTGCAGGATCTTCTCCGCCAGCACGCGGTCGGGGGCGAAGTTGTGCCCACCACCGAGCCAGTAGTCGTACACCCGTGCCGGTGACGGCACCGTCGTGTCCACGCCTGGCGGAACCCAGCCGAGTTCGCTGCTCACGGGTTGAGCGTACTTGTGCGGCCCGGCCTCGCCAGGCCGTTGGTGGCGTACACCAGATCGGCCGAACGCATGAGCATCCGATCGTGTGTATCTGCTCGCCTCCACTGGCGTGATGGCCCTAGGTTGTTCGGGGTCGCACGAGAGGGTGATGGTGATGCCGAGCGTCACGACGGTGCCGGGCCGATGGCCCCTCGCCGGACACACCGTCACCCTGCTCAGGTCACCGGTCGAGTTCCTGGCGTCGTTGTCCGCGAAGGGTGACGTGGTCAAGGTTTTCCTCGGTCCCCTACCGGTGTACCTGGTGACGACACCAGAACTCGCGACGCAGCTGCTCACGTCGGACAAGTTCGACAAAGGCATCGTGTTCGACAAGATGCGCCCGCTGTTCGGCAACGGGCTCGCCACCTCGAACGGCGCGTTCAACCAGCGGCAGCGCCGGATGATGCTGCCCGCCTTCAACCGCACCAGGGTCGCGACCTACGCCGAGGGCGTGATCACCGCGCTCGCGACCGAGCTGCGCGACTCGTGGCACGACGGTCAGCGGCTCGACTTCGACGCGGTGATGCAGGACTTCGTGATGACCGTGGCCGGTCGCACGTTGTTCTCCGCCGACCTCGGCGAAGAGGTGCTGGCCGAGATCAAGCGCTCCATCCCGATCATGCTCAGGCACGTGCTGGTGCGCGCGTTCTCGCCGTCGTTCGTGGAGAAGCTGCCGATCAGGGCCAACCGCGAGTTCGACGAGGCCGCCGCCCGGCTGCGCAGGATCATCCCCGAGGTCGTCGTCGGGGCCAGGGAAGAAGGCACCGACCACGGCGACCTGCTCTCGGCACTGCTCGCCGCCCGTGACGCGGACACGGGCGAGGCGATGACCGACGAGCAGATCCACGACGAGGTCGTCACGATCCTCACCACCGGCGCGGAGACCACGGCCGTGGCACTGGCGTGGTTCTTCCACGAGGTCGGCACGCGGCCGTCGGTGCGAGAGCGGTTCCACGCCGAGGTCGACGCCGTGCTCGGCGGTCGGCCCGCCACGTTCGAGGACGTGCCGAAGCTGGAGTACACCGGCCGGATCATCAACGAGGTGCTGCGCCGCACCCCGCCGATCATCCTGATGCGCCGGGCCCGCGAGGACGTCGAGATCGGTGGCGTGCTCGTGCGCAAGGGCGCCGAGATCGCGGTCTCGCAGCACACCCTGCACCGCGATCCCCGCTGGTTCCCCGATCCCGACGGCTTCGACCCCGACCGCTGGGCACCCGAACGGGCTGCGGCGCTGCCGAAGGGCGCGTTCATCCCGTTCGGCGCGGGTTCCCGCTACTGCCCAGGACATTTCCTCGCCCACACGGAGATCACGATCGCGGCCGCGACGATCGCGACCCGGTGGGAGCTCGTCCCCGTTGCGGGACAACGCGTCCACGCCCAGGTGAAGGCGACCATGCAGCCCAACCGGTTGCCGATGATCGCCACTAGCAGAAAGCCATCAGCGTGAAACTGCTCCCCGTTCTCGCCGCGGTGCTGGCAATGACGTCGCTCGCGCCTGCCGCCAACGCCACCGGCGTCGACTGCACGATCACCACGCTCCCGGTCTCCGGACCGACCGGCACCGCGACGATGTCCGGTCAGCTGTGCGAGCCGGCGGGCGCGAGCCAGAAGTCGATCCAGCTGCTGGTGCACGGCGGCACGTACAACCGCTCGTACTGGGACCTGCCGGGTGCGCCGGAGTCCTATTCGTACCAACGGGACATGGCCCGCTCGGGCCGGGCGACGTTCGCGGTCGACCGGCTCGGCACGGGCGCCTCGACGCACCCGTCGAGCCTGCCGCTGCTGATCTCGCTGGAGGCGCGGAACCTGCACGAGGTCGTGCAGCACCTGCGCGCCGGGCACGTCGGCGGCACCGCGTACGAGAAGGTCGTGATCGTCGGGCACTCCGTCGGGTCGGGCATCGTGGCGATGGAGGCCGCGACCTACCACGACGTCGACGGCGTGGTCCTGTCCGGGATGACGCACATGCCGGCCGTCCCGGTGCTCACTCTTGGTGCGGCACTGGGACTTCAGCCGGTGTTCCTGGACAACCTGCTCGGCACCCTCGGCAGCGACCCGCTGTACTTCACCACGCGGCCGGGTGCGCGGGCCGGGTTGTTCTACGACCTGAACGACGCCGACCAGCTCGTCGTGAACGCGGACGAGGCCACGAAGGACCAGATCTCCGTGCCCGGTATGGGCACCGTGGCGGTGTTCGGCATCGTGCTGCCCACCACGTACGGCATCGACGTTCCCGTGTTCAACGCGGTCGGCACGAACGACGTCCTGTTCTGCGGCGTGCTGGCCCTGCGCGACTGCTCGAACGCGAATGCGTTGCGCGCCCAGGAGGCGTTGTACTACCGGCCGGAAGCACAACTGGAAACCTATGTCCTGCCCGGTGCGGGACATTCCCTCGCCCTGCACCGGAACGCGGACGCCTATCGCGACGCAACCCGCACGTGGCTGAGTTCGAAGTTCGGAATGTGAAAGGTGCGCTCAGCGCACCAGCCCCTGGGCGCTGAGCTTCACCGGGAACGGGAACTGCAGCTCGATGATCTCCTCGCCGTCGGACCGGGCCTGCTCCACGTACACCCCGTTGACGAGGTGCAGGCAACGCAGCCACGGGCTGTCGTAGTCGATCATCCAGTAGTTCTCGCAGCCGACTTCCTGGAACTTCGCCCGCTTGAGCTCCAGGTCCACGTGCCGCGTGCGGGGCGAGAGGACCTCGACCGCCAGCACGGGCGGTCCCATCAGCGCCTGCTTGGTGAACTGCTCGCGCCGGCCCACCACCAGGTCCGGGATGAAGACCGTGTCGTCGGCGAGCACCACGTCGACCGGAGCGGGGAGGACCTCCAGCTCCGGCGGGCAGACAGCCGTCAGCGCCACCAGCAGCCGGGCGACGACCCGCTGGTGCACGGGACGGGGTGAGGGGCTCATGACCAGCACCCCGTCGACGAGTTCGAAACGGTGCCCATCATCAGGCATCGCCTCCAGGTCCGCCCACGTCAGTGGCCTGCCGCGGGGAAACGTCGGGACACCACCCATGGTGCGTTCCACCCCCTGGTCGAGGCCACCGTCCGCCGGCCGGATCCCGGCTATGCCATTAGACAAGACTGGTCCGATTCGCACGACTCGCAAGCCCCTTTTGGCCGACCTCGCACCACTGCACGCACACGTCCCGGTCAACACCGTCCCGCAGGGTGAGCGGAGACTGGTCCTGCCGTGGCAGGCGACACCCGGTCGGAGCAGCGTTTTGGTTGCAATCGAACAAGTGGCTAATTTTTGATCAATATTTGGGCGATTTTCGGTAACGTCATCAGCCCTGCCAATTGCTCGCGAATGCGACCCTAACGGAATCTTGCGGGTCAGCCAAGCACTCGGTTGGAGCAATAGCTCACGACCACCTCACAGCTGGAAGATCAAATCGCCGGCCACCGGTTTCAGCCCGAATTCCGAGTAAACCGCAGCGGCTTCTGCTTCCAGCTCGTCCGCGAGTTGGTTCTCACCGCACGCGCGGTGCACGCGGGACAGTTCCATCCGGGCCCGCGCGGCGCCCACCACGTCGAAGCCCACCTCGCAGATGGTCACCGACCCGTGCAGCGACGTGCGGGCGGAACCGAGCCGACCGCGCGCGAACTCGTTGCACCCCAACAGGTACAGCACGAAGCTCTCACCACGGCGGTCGCGCGCGCCGCGGACCAGGTCCAGTGCGACGGTCAGCACGTCGGCGGCTTCGTCGTGCCGTCCCTGCGCGGCCAGCAGCTTGCCCAGCCGGTAGTTGATCTGGGCCAGCACCCGTGCCGGACCGATCCCCCGGCACACCTCCAGCGCGGCGCCGAGGCGGTCCAGCGCCCCGGCGGTGTCGTGGTCGTAGAGGTCCACCTGCGCCAGGTTCTGCAGCACGAACGCCCGCCCGACGGGATCGTCCAGCCGTTCGTACACCGCCAGTGCCCGCTGATGCCACCGCCGCGCCGCGGCCATCTCCCCCGACGCCCGCGACACGATCCCGAGGTTGCGGTAGGCGAGCCCGAGCCCGGCGAGATCGTCGAGTTGCTCGAAGACGTCCTTGGCGAGCACGGTCATCTCACGCGCGATGTCATACCGGCACTGGCTGATGTGCAACGACGCGAGCGAACACCGCAGCACAGCGGTACCTCGCGCATTGCCCGAACAAGCGGCAAGGGCGTCGTCGTGCGTGCGTTGCCAGCCGTCGTAGTCCGTGCGCGCCTCGAAGAGGACCACCAGGCCCTGCGCGAGCTCCCAGCTCAGTTCGTCGAACCCCGCCTCGGCGGCGAGCGACACCGCCTCGCACAGGCTCGCCGCGGAGGACTCCAGCCACGCCAGCGGATCGGACCGCAGCAGCGGATCGGGCCGCACCACCTCGCGCACCGACGATCCCCGCACGACCGTGAAATCGCCGCCGTACAACGCGATCCGGGCGCGATCGAGCAGGTGCAGCCACCCGCCCAGCACTCGCCGCAGCGCGTCCGGCGAGTCCTGCCCGGCGAACTCGCCGACCAGCGGCGGCACGACGTACTCCGCACCGTCGGCCGAAACGAGGTGCGCCGACATCAGTTCGTCCACAGCGGACTGCCCGCGCACGTCCCCGAAAGCCGCCACCGGCGCCCACGACGGCAACCGGCGTGCACCCAGACCGGCGAGCAGTCCCAGCAGCCGGCGGGCGTGCGGGCTCAGGTCGCCCGCCGTCTCCTCCAACCGCGCCCGGACGGACAGTCCGCCGTGCGCCAACGCGTCCAGGGACAGCCGGTCGAGCAGGAGCGAGATCGGCCAGTGCGGCCGCGCGGCCAGCCGGGCACCGGCGATCCGCAACGCCAGCGGCGAACAGTCCACCGCCGAAACCAGGGCATCGGCCGACGTCGCCTCGGCGGACACCCGCTCGAAGCCGATCTGCTCGGCCAGCAACGTCATCGCCTGCGCGCGCTCCAGCACACCGACGTTGACCACGTGGGGCAGCCGCAACCGGTGTCGCGACGTCACCAGGACCGCGCAGCCGGGTGCGCGCGGCAGCAGCGGTGTCACCTGCTCCACGCTCGTCGCGTCGTCCAGCACCACCAGAAGTGACTGGCGCGCAACAGCGTCTCGATAGGCGCTCAGCCGGGCGCCGAAATCCCCGGGAACGGACAGGCCGAGCGAGGCGAGGAACCGGCCCAGCACCTCGTGCGGTGTCGTTCCGCGCAGCCGCACGAACAGCTGACCGTCCGGGAAGTGGCCGTTGGCCACCCGGTGCGCGGCGTGCACGGCGAGCGTCGTCTTGCCCGTGCCCACCGGTCCGGTCAGCAGCACGACCTGCGGAAACGGGGTGACCAGGTCCACGACGGACTGGAGGAGCTCCTCACGTCCCACGAAGTCCGCGACGGCCGCCGGCAACTGGTGCGGGCGCGGGAAGAGGTCGACGTGCACACCGCCCCCTTCTGCCGGAGAACCGTCAGCCGAAGTCAGTCTCACACAGAACACCGGCTGGATCACCGGCGTGGGAGCCCGTCTTCCCTGCGACGAACGCGTGTGAGCGCCGTGGGAGCGATGTGTGGACGCTCTCCCACACCCTCGGTGGCATCACCACCGAGGGGAGCCGGAAATGCACAGGACCAGGGACAAGCTCGCTCAGTACGCGGCCTATGCGCTGATCATCATCGTCGCTGCGACGGCAGTGCTCCTGGCGCTGTGGCTGTAGCCAGGATCCGCTTCGCCACGGCCACCGCCCTGGGCTGACTCAGCCGTTCCGCGGCCGCGACCGCCTGCTCGCCGTAGCGGACGGCGGTCTCGCGGTCGCCGAGCGCCACGTGCAGCCGGCACAGCCGGCCGAGCACGCGGTCTCCCATCCAGCTGCGCCTGGCCCGTTCGATCGCCTGCAGGGACCACTCGCCGTACCGCACGGCCTCGGTCAGCCTGCCCTCGAGCTCCTCGCGCATGGCGAGGGCGAACGCCAGTTCGAGCGCGCCGACGTGGTCCTCGAACTCCTCCATGGCCCTGAGCACCTCGTCGTCGTCGGACAGGCTCAGGCCGGTCCGGCACAACCGCGCGGCCGCGTGCGCCATCTCCAGCGCCTTGGCGGGCTGTCCCGCCTCCAGCGCCGCGTAGGTGAAGTCCGCCCGCGCGAACATCTCGCCCCGCCAGTCGCCGCGTTCCTGGAAGACGGGTATCGACCGTTCCAGGTGGTTGGCGCATTCGGCGTCGTTGTACAGGTAGAAGTGGACGAAAGCGATGTCCTCCAACGCCAGCGCGATCCGCGAGACGTCGCCGTTCTCCTCTCCCAGCCTCAGTGCCGCGGTGAGGTGTTCCAGCGCTTCGTCGTTCTGCCCCTGGAGCGCACAGGTCAGGCCGAGGTGGTGCAGTGCGTACGCCTCCTGGATCGGCGCCCCCACCCCGCGGATGAGCTCGACGACCTGCTCGAAGTACCGCTGCGCCTTGGCGAAGCGCCTGCCTTCCCGCGCGATGACGCCGAGCAGGGCGAGAACCGACGCCTCGCCGAGCACGTCGCCGATCTGGCGCATCAGGCCGAGCGACTCCTGCAGGCGCTCGACCGGCTTCGCGTCCTGGCGGGACAGGTACGCCGAGCCGAGACCGCGCAACGCTTCCGCGCGGGCCTTCAGATCGCCGAGCTGGTACGTGGCGGCCAGCGCGACGTTCTGCAGCTCGATGCGTTCACGACCGTAGCCGCGCAACAGCAGGAAGGGCGCCATTTGTTGCGGCAGCTGCCATGCGTGCGCGTAGTGGCCGCGATAGGCCGCCAGGTACACGGCGGCCCTGAGGTTGCGGCGCTCGGCCTCCATCCACACCATCGCCTGCCGGATGTTCGCGAGCGGCGGCGGGTCGACCGGCGGGTATCGCACGGCCGGATGGGTCCGCGGCCAGTCCGTCGCCATCAGGAACGCCGCAGTGCCCGCCGTGTGCAGGTAGAAGTCGAGGGTGCGCAGCACCGTCTCCTCGGCCTCGTCAGGCTCGACGCCTGCTTTCGCGTGGTCGGCCAGCAGGTCGTGGAACCGGTAGCGGCCGTTCTCCTTCTGCTGCACCAGGTGCACGTCGAGCAGGCCGTCCAGCAGCCGCTCGGCCTCCGCCCGCGTCGAGCCGATCACCGCGGCCGCCAGGTGGGCGTCCCAGTCCTCGCCGGTGTGCAGGCCGAGCCGCCGGAACAGCCGCTGCTGCTCGGGCGTGAGTTGCTGGTACGACAGGGCGAACGCGCCGGCGACGCTGCGTTCGCCCGCGGTCAGCTCGGTCAGCCGGTGCTCGGTGAGGCGGCGCGTCACGTCCTGCGCGGACCAGGCGGGTCTGGTGCGCCAGCGGGCGCCGACGATCCGGACCGCGAGCGGCAGGTAGCCGCAGAGCCGGACGATCTCGCGGGACTCGTCGGGCTCCGCCTTCTCGCCGACGATGCTCGCGAGCAGGTTCAGGGCGTCCACTTCGGACAGCACGTCGAGCGAGATCGTGTGGGCGGCGTCGAGGTCGACGAGCCGGCGCCTGCTGGTGACCAGGACCAGGCCGGTGCCGGGCAGCAACGGGCGGACCTGGGCGGCGCTGCCCGCGTTGTCGAGCACCACGAGTGCCTTGCGGTGGGCCATTTCCGCGCGCCACCGGGCGGCACGGGCGTCTAGGCCGTCCGGGATGTCGTGCGCCGGCACGCCGAGCGCGGTCAGCAGGGCCAGCAGCGCGTCCGACGGGGTGCGCGGCTCGACGCCCTCGGTGTAGGAGTGCAGGTCCACGAACAGCTGCGCGTCCGGGAAGCGCGCGGCCAGCCGGTGCGCGGCGCGGACCGCGAGCGTGGTCTTGCCGATGCCCGCCATGCCGTCGATCGCGGTGATCGCGACGCAGCCGGACGGGACGGCGGCGAGGATCTCGTCGAGGTACTCGGCGCGGCCGGCGAAGTCGGGGATGTCGCCGGGCAGGTCGTTGCGGGCCTTCGGGCGGTTGTCGGCCGTGAGCACCTGCTGGTGGGCCTGCTGCAGGTCCTTGCCCGGGTCGAGGCCGAGCTCGTCGGCGAGCCTCGCGCGGATCTCGTCGTAGGCCTGCAACGCCTCGGTCTGCCGGTCGCAGCGGTGCAGGGCGACGATCAGCTGCGCCCACACGCGTTCCCTGGCCGGGTGCTGCCGGGTGAGCGAGCGCAGTTCGGGCACGAGCTGCTCGTGCCGTCCGTCGCGGAGGTCCTGCTCGATCCTGGCTTCCAGGGCGGTCAGGTACTTCTCGGTCAACGCGGGCACGTGGTCGCGTTCCAGCGCGTCGCTGCCGATGTCGGCGAACGGGCGGCCGCGCCACAGGGCCAGCGCCTCCCGCGGCTCCAGCCGGTCGAACCGGTGCAGGTCGACCTCGTCGGGCCGCACGTCCAGCAGGTACCCGCCCGGCCGGGTCTGCACGAGCTCGGGCCGGCCCAGGTCCTCGCGCAGCCGGCCGACCGCGGTCTGCAGCGCGCCGCGCGACCCTCCCACCAGCTCGACCAGCTCGTCGACCCCGACCACCTGGCCGGGCCGCAACAACAAGGCGGCCAGCAGCACGCGCCGCTTGCCGGGCGGGACGTGGACGTGGTGCCCGTCGAGCACCACGTCCAACGGTCCGAGCAGGCCGAACGATCTCACTGCCACTGACCCCAGTGCACCATCTCGTCGAACGCCTTGCGCTTGCGCGTGCGCGGCGACGCACCTTCGGAGATGCCCTCCTCCGCGGGGTGGCCGATCGCGATCATGCCGATCGGCACGTAGCTGTCCGGCACGCCGAACGCCGCCCGCAGCTGCGGCCACGTCTCCTTGTCGGTCCCGAAGAACACCGCGCCGAGGCCCTCGTCCACCGCGGTCTGCAGGATCAGCAACGCGGCCATGCCGGTGTCGATGTCCCAGTACGGCACCGGCCAGTGGTCCTCCGCGCGGTCCGTCCAGCCCTTGTCGGCCTGCGCGTACCGGTCGAGGTAGACGTCCTTGGCCGAGAACGGGATGACGACGACCGGCGCCGTCTTGGCGTCCTCACCGCCCCACCACTCGAACATCTCGGCGAGCCGCTTCAGCGACTCGCCCTGCAGCACGAGAAAGCCCTGGCCCTGCGAGAACCCGGCGGACGGGCCGCGCACCGCGTTGCGCATGATCCGCTGGATGCTCTCGTCGCTGACGGGCTCGTCGGTGAACCTGCGAACCATGCGCCGACGCCGGACAACGTCCTGAAACTCCACTCCAACCTCCCCAGATGGTGCTTTCGACCGTATCAGCGGTCCGAGGAGGCCGGTGCGGGATCAGAGGCGGCGCAGGCCGGCGAGCACCCGTTCCAGCAGCGCACCGTCGGGACGGTCGCCGCCGTACGAGGACGCGGTGCGGTGGACGTCGATCAGGCCGTGCGAGGCCATGTCGCCGAGCAGCACCTTGGTGACGCCCAACGGCAGGCCTCGCAGCGCCGCGATCTCGGCCACCGACCGGGGCGAGTGGCACAACGCCAGCACGTCCTGGTGCTCCGGGCGCACCGCGGTCGCCGAGAACTCGTTCACCGAGACCAGCGTCTCGATCTCCAGGTGCACGTCGGACGTGGTGCGGCCGCCGGTCCACGCGTAGGCGCGCACGATCGACGCGGACGACTCGATGGACGGCAGCGGCGGCACGTCGAACGGCATCGTCGCGTACGGGTCCGGTTCCGCCACGGGGTCGGCGGCACGCGCGGCCTTCTTCTTGCCGCGCTTGCGGATCCGCGCGCTGTCGAAGCTGAATCCGCTGACCAGGTCGCCGAAGCTGACCTGCTCCTCCGGCTCTCTGTTCATGCCAGCTCGGCCCGCAGTTCCGGCGTGAGCAGCTGGCCCACCTGCCGCACGACCACCGTCATCTCGTAGGCGACCTGGGCGACGTCCGAGGAGGACGCCGCCAGGACCGCGAGCACCGAGCCGTCGCTGATCGACGACAGCAGCATCACACCGCGGTCCATCTGCACCACTGTGCGGACGACCGCGTCACCGGCGAAGCAGTGCGACGCCGACTCCGCGAGCGACACCACGCCGGCCACGATCGCCGCGAACTGCGGCGCGATGTGCGCGGGCAGTTTCGACGACGAGATCAACACCAAGCCGTCTGCCGAGATCACCACCGCGTGCTCGATGCCGGGGGTGCGCTCGGCGAAGTTGGTGACCAGCCAGCCGAACTGGTCCACCTGCGTGCTCATCGACTCTCCTGCCGGTCGGGAAGGCCTCGCTGCACGCCGCGCTGGAAGGCGTCGAGGAATCCTCGGGCCGACTCAGGAGACTGGCGTGCCGGTGCGGGTGGAGGCGGTCCAGCGGCAACCGGTGACTCGAACCACGACGTCGACTCCTGGGCGGGTGCCGGCGCCGGGGCGGACATCATCGGCCGCAACGGCTGCTGCTCGATCGCTTCCCCCCGGAAAGACTCCCAGGACTCTTCGCGTCGTGGTGCCAGTTCAGCAGGAACCAACACGATCGCGCGAGTCCCCTTGCCCTGTTGGGCATCGAGACGTACCACGATCTGGTGGCGTGCGGCCAGCCTGCCGACGACGAAAAGTCCCATTTCGCGGAAGACCTGGACGTCCACGCCCTCGCCCGCGGCCTCCAGGCGGTGGTTCACGGCCGCCAGCGCCTCGGGGTCGATGCCGATGCCGTGGTCGACCACGTCGATCTGCACGATGTCGCCCGCCTCGATCGACGCGCTGATCGAGACCTGGGTGTGCGGCGGGGAGAAAGCCGTTGCGTTGTCAAGAAGTTCGGCCAGCAGGCGGACGAGGTCGCTCGCCACGTAACCGACGACTTCGGCGTTCGGCGCCGTGTGCACCATCACCCGCTGGTACTGCTCGATCTCCGCGGCCGCCGCGCGCAGCACGTCGGTCAGCGGGATCGGCCGGGTGAACCGCCGGGCCACGTCGCCGCCGGAGAGCACCATCAGGTTCTCGTTGTTGCGGCGCATGCGGGTGGCGAGGTGGTCGAGCTTGAAGAGGTTCGCGAGCTGGTCCGGGTCCTCCTCGTACTTCTCCAGCTCCTCCATCAGCTTGAGCTGGCGTTCGACGAGGCTCTGGCTGCGCCGCGAGAGGTTCACGAAGATGTTGCGCATGTTCGCGCGCATGCCGGCCTGCTCGATGACCGACTTCACGGCCTGCTGGTGCACCGCGTCGAACGCGCGCGCCACCTGGCCGAACTCCTCGGTCGTGTGCACCGGCACCGGCTCGATCTCGATGCTGCCGCGACCGGTCGCCACCATCTCGGGAAGCTTGTGCCACGCCACGTCGAGCGCGGAACGGCGCAGCGCGTTGAGCGAACGCAGCAGGTAGCGGCCGACGACGAACCCGATGGTGCCGGCCAGGATCAGGCTGCCGAACAGGATCGCGGACGCCGTGCCGGCCTGGTCGCTGGTCTCGTCGCGCAGGCGTTCCGCGGTGCTGCCCAGGTCGTTCTGCAGCCCCGACACCACCCCGTCGAGCGACGTCGCGACCGCGTTGGTGGCCCTGCTCCAGTCGGACGCCGCGATCGGCAACGGCTTGGGCTTCGCGGTGCCTGTTCCGGTGGCCGGCGCGTCCGAGGTCGGGTGCAGGACCGCGGTGGCGAGCATCTTGCGCTGCGCCTCGATGTCCGGGCCGTTGAAGAACGACCAGTACGAGCTCAGCTGCTGCGGCGTCGCGAGCGCGGCGAACTCGCTCGCGATGTAGCCGAGCTTGACGTTCGACTCGACGAGCGACCGCACCTCGGCGGTGACGAGCTGGCCGCGGGTGAGCCCGGACAGCACGACCGCCTGCTGGTAGAGGACCTGTTCCTGCACGTGCAGCACGTGGTGCAGGCCCATCGCCGTGCGGGACAGCGCGGGGTCGCCGAACTCGCTCGCGAGCACCTCGTCCACGTCGAGCATCGACTCGGTGAGCGAGGTGTACTCCTTGATCGCCCCCGGCACGTCGGTGGTCTGCTCGCGCAACGCGGGCAGACCACCGATCCGGGAAGCGACGTCGTTCATCCTGGCCATCACGACCTCGGACAGCGCGGTCTTCGCGACCTGCTGGCGCAACGCCGTTCTGGCCTCGTCGGTGCGCCGCACCTGGTCCTGGAGCGCCTGCGGTCCCGACCCCTCGGCCAGGATCCGCCGTTCCGCCTGCACCCCCTCGATCGCGGGGATCAGGGCGGCACGGACCTTCACCAGCCGCTGCAGCGCCTCGTAGGTCTCGGCGCGTTGCATGTGGGACTGGATCTGCAGAACGCCGGAGCCCACCGCGATGGCGACCGGAACGATCAACACCGCGGCGAGCTTCACCGGCAGGCGCCAGTTGCGCCAGTTGACGAGCGCGTTCGACATCAGACGAAGAGCTTGGCCGCGTTCAGGAAGAGCCGGTACAGGCCGTAGGCGAGCGGGAGGCCCACCCACAGCCACGCTCCGATCAGCAACAAGCGCTGGGAGTTCACTTGCGCACCACGCCTTCCGCGTCTTCTTCGGCGTTCTTGTCCGCCGCCTCCGCGACGTCCGCGGCCTCGGCCTCGTTCCACTTGGTGACCGTGGCCTCGTCGTCCTTGCCGGCCTCGGGCTCCTCAACCTTGGCAGCCGCGGGCTTCTTGGCCTTGGCCGCCGCGGGCTTCCTGGTCCTGGCAGCCGCGGGCTTCCGGGTCTTGGCCGCCGCGGGCTTCTTGACCTCGGCAGCCGCCGGCTCCTCAGCCTTCTCCGCCGCGGACTCCTCGGGCTCGGCGACCGCGGACTCCTCGGCCTTGACGACCTCAGGCTCCTCGGCCTTCACAACCGCGGACTCCTCGGACTTCGCGTCCGCGGACTCCTCAGCCTTCTCCGCCGCGGACTCCTCGATCTCGACGGCCTCGGACTCCTCAGCCTCCGCGACCACGGGTTCCTCGGTCTCGACGACCGCGGACTCCTCGGCCTTGACGACCTCAGGCTCCTCGGCCTTCTCAGCCGCGGGCTCCTCAGCCTCCGCAACCACAGGCGACTCGGCCTCGGCGACCGCGGACTCCTCGGCCTTGACGACCTCAGGCTCCTCGGCCTTCTCAGCCACGGACTCCTCAGCCTCCGCGACCACGGGTTCCTCGGTCTTGACGACCTCGGCCTCCGCTTCAGCCTCGGCGGCCGCGGGCTCCGCGGTCACGTCGGCCGCCTTCGGCTCGTGGAACTTCGAGTTGACCGGGCGGATCAACTCGTTCGCGACGAAACCGACGACCAGCAGCGAGATCATGATGTAGAACGACGTGGTGTACAAGTCGGGCCCCTTGTGGCCCGCCTTCTTGCCCGCGTCCGCGATGGCGTTGACGATCAGCGGCCCGAGCACGCCCGCCACCGACCACGCGGTCAGCAGCCGGCCGTGGATCGCGCCGACCTGGTAGGTGCCGAACAGGTCGCGCAGGTAGGCCGGGACGGTGGCGAAACCCGCGCCGTAGAACGACAGGATCACCATCGCCGCGATCACGAACAGAGGCACGCTGGACGAACCGATCGTCAGCAGCAGCAGGTACAGCAGCGCGCCGACGCCGAGGTAGACGCGGTAGATGTTCTTGCGCCCCACCAGGTCCGACGTGGAGGACCAGACGATCCGGCCCGCCATGTTCGCGGCCGACAGCAACGCGACGAAGCCCGTGGCCGCCGCCGTCGCGACCGGCGTCGAGGACTCCTTGAAGAAGTCGACCAGCATCGGCGCGGCCTTCTCCAGGATGCCGATGCCCGCGGTGACGTTGAAGCACAGCACGACCCAGAGCAGCCAGAACTGCGGCGTCTTGATCGCGTTGTTGGCGGACACGTTGAAGGCCACGGTCGCCTTCGGCTTGTCCTTGAGCAGCTCCGCCTTCTCCTGCGTGAACTCCGGGGAGGGCAGGCGGACGAGCAGCACGCCGAGGCTCATGAAGACGGCGTAGGCGAGGCCGTGGATCAGGAACGCCTTGCCGATGCCCGACGTGGAGGTGTTGCCGAACGCGGTCAGCATCGAGGTCGACCACGGTGACGCGATCAGCGCTCCACCGCCGAAGCCCATGATCGCGATGCCGGTCGCCATGCCCGGCCGGTCGGGGAACCACTTGATCAGCGTCGAGACCGGCGAGATGTAGCCGATGCCGAGACCGATGCCGCCGATCAGGCCGTAGCCCAGGACGACGACCCAGTACATGCCCGCCCAGACACCGGCGGCCGAGATCAGCAGACCGGAGCAGAAGCAGACCAGGGAGGTGAACATCGCCCACCTCGGTCCCTTGCGCTCCACGGTCGTGCCGAGCACGGCGGCGGAGAGCCCGAGCATCACGATGCCGAGCTGGAAGGGCAGGGCCGACTGCGTTCCGGTGATACCGAGAGATTTCTCCAGCGGCGTCTTGAAGACGCTCCAGGCGTATGCCTGACCAATGGAGAGATGAATCGCCAGTGCTGCGGGCGGAACGAGCCAGCGGTTCCATCCGGGAGGCGCGACTGTGCGTTCGCGCGCTAAGAACCCCACTTTATCCCCAACCGTCACAAAAACGCGGACCGAACGATCCTAGGCCAGGTGTACACGTGCGACAACGGTCTGGACCTGTCGAACGGAGTCGAACGCCGTTGCAAACGGCGCAACGCCAGGCCGTCGAAACCAAACCGTTGTCAGACCCCACCATTTGAGACGAATGCGTGTCCGGTTTCGACCGGTTCCCCGACCCCGAGCGCGTTGACTGCACACGTGAGGGAGCTACAGTGAGCGCCGCACGCAGGAGGGCAGGGAGTCCATGACGAAGGCGCTGCGGTCGCCTGGAGAAGCACAGCACGACCATCGGGAGGCCCGGGGTTTCGCGTCGTTCGACGACCCGGACACTTTGTCGTACGTCGATTCGAACGGCAAACCGAACTTCGTGCTCATTCAGCAGACCGACGAATTCCGCGCGCTCCGCCGGCGACTCACCACGTTCATCTTCCCGATGACCGTGTTGTTCCTCGCCTCCTACTTGACTTTCGTGCTGCTGTCCGCATATGCGAAAGACTTCGTCAGCATCAAGGTCGTCGGTGTCATCAACCTCGGGATCCTGTTGGGTCTCGGACAGTTCGTCACGTCGATCATCATCACGCTCTCGTACGCGCGCTTCGCCAAGCGCAGGCTGGACCCTCAGCGCAAGGCGCTCGCCGAGAAGACCGGGGTCGAGGAGTAAGGCATGCCCACCACCGGCAACCCGGTGCTGAACCTCAGCGTCTTCGCCGTGTTCGTCCTGATCACCCTCTACATCGTCTACCGCGCTTCGAGCCGGAACGTCACGGCGTCGGACTACTACGCCGCGGGCAGCTCGTTCACGGGCGCCCAGAACGGCGTGGCGCTGTCCGGTGACTTCCTGTCGGCCGCGTCGTTCCTCGGCATCTCCGGCGGTATCGCGGCGAACGGCTACGACGGCTTCCTCTACTCCGTCGGCTGGGTCGTCGCGTGGCTGGTCGGCCTGCTGCTGATCGCCGAGGGCCTGCGCAACACCGGCCGCTTCACCGTCGGCGACGTGCTGGCGTTCCGGATGCGGCAGCGCCCGGTCCGCGCGGCCGCCGCGAACGCCACGCTGGTGATCTCGTTCTTCTACATGATCGCGCAGATGGCCGGTGCCGGTGGCCTGATCGCGTTGCTGCTCAACGTGTCCTCGAAGACCGGCCAGGCGTTCCTGATCGCCGTCGTCGGCATGGTCATGGTGTTCTACGTGCTGGTCGGCGGCATGAAGGGCACCACCTGGGTGCAGATCATCAAGGCCGTCCTGCTGCTGCTCTGCGTGACGATGATGAGCATCTTCCTGCTCGGCAAGTTCGGCTTCAGCCTGTCCGCGATCATGGAGCAGGCCACCGAGCACAACAAGCACGGCGCCGCCGTCCTGGACCCCGGCGTGAAGTACGGCATCAGCACGATGTCCAAACTGGACTTCGTCTCGCTGGCGCTGTCGCTGGTGCTGGGCATCGCTTCGCTGCCGCACGTGCTGATGCGCTTCTACACCGTGCCGAACGCCTCGGAAGCCCGCCGTTCGGTCGTGTGGGCGACCTGGACGATGGTCATCTTCTACCTTTGCACGCTGGTGATCGGCTTCGGCGCGATGGCACTGGTCGGCACCGAGACCATCGCCGCCGCACCGGGCGGCGAGAACTCCGCGGCACCGCTGCTCGCGTTCCGGATCGGTGGCGCGGTCCTGCTGGGCGTCGTGTCCGCCGTCGCGTTCGCGACGATCCTCGCGGTCGTCGCGGGCCTGACGCTCGCGGCATCGGCCTCGTTCGCCCACGACGTGTACGCGAACGTGATCAAGCGCGGTGCCGCCGAGCCCCGCAAGGAGATCCGCGTCGCGCGCCTGACCGCCATCGTCGTCGGTGTGCTGTCGATCCTCGGCGGCATCGCGGCGAACGGCCAGAACGTGGCGTTCCTCGTGTCGCTCGCGCTGGCGCTCGCCGCGTCCGCGAACCTGTCGACGATCCTCTACACGATCTTCTGGCGGCGCTTCAACACCACCGGCACGCTGTGGAGCATCTACGGCGGTCTCGGCTCGTGCCTGACCCTGATCATCTTCTCGCCGGTGATGTCCGGCCACACGACGTCGATCTTCCCGGACGTCGACTTCGCGTGGTTCCCGCTGGGCAACCCCGGTCTCGTGTCGATCCCGTTCTCGTTCCTGTGCGGGTTCCTCGGCACGATGTTCTCCAAGGCGGAACCGGAGAACTCGGCCAGGGCGGCGGAGATGGAAGTCAGGGCGATCGCGGGCCTCGGCACGAAGTCCTGAGCGCGCCTCAGCCGGGGATGAGCCCGGCTTCGTGCGCGATGATCGCGGCCTGCACGCGGTTGCGCACGCCCAGCTGCCGCAGGATCGTGCTGACGTAGACCTTCACGGTTCCTTCGACCACGTGGATGTGCGCCGCGATCTCGGCGTTGGACAGGCCCGCGCCGACGAGGCCGAGCACTTCCCGTTCCCGCGCCGTCAGTCCCTCGGTCCGCCGTGCCGCGGCGGGCCGGGGCCGTGCGTGCGCGAGCTGGTCGACCACCCTTCTGGCCACCAGGGGAGACAGGTAGGCGGCGCCGGTCGCGACGGCGCGCACGCCCGCGATGATCTCCTGCGGGTCGCCGGTCTTGAGCACGAACCCGGCCGCGCCCTCCCCCAGCGCCCGGCTGATGTACGCGTCGTCGGCGAACGTCGTCAGCACCAGCGTCTTCGTGTCCGGGTGGCGCTCGCGGATCAGCGTGGCCGCGTCCAGACCGTCGAGGCGCGGCATGCGGATGTCGAGCACCGCCACGTCCGGGCGGTGTGCCGCGACCAGCTCCACGGCCTCGCTGCCGTTCTCCGCCTCCGCCACCACGTCGACGTCGCCGGCGGTGGCGAGCACGGCCTTCACGCCGAACCGGACCACCGGCTCGTCGTCCGCGAGCACCACCCTGATCAACCGCGCCTCCTGACGAGCCACTGCTTGTAGACGAGCCGATCATCCCGGAAGCAGAGCTGGTGCAGGTCGTGCCGGTCGGCGTCGAACGGGTTGGCGTGCGTGCTGTAGTACCGGCATTCGGTGCCCGCGGGCGCGGTGACGCCGAGCGGGTTGTCGACGCGGGTGCGCAGCGGCAGGTCCAGATCGTCGTCGTCCTGGCCGAGCTGCGCCCGCGCGAACTGCTCCGGGCTCAGCACCGACGTCGCCGCGTCGAACACCATGTAGCCGGGCACCCCGATCGCAATGCCCACGCAGACCGCGGACGTGATCAGCATGGTCCGGCGCGCGCTGCGCCGGATCTCCGCCTCGGTGCTCTGGCGGCGCACGTGCGTGGGAGTGGTGCGCGGCAGTGGTCGTTCCGGCAGCTTCGCGTGGACCTCGAACCCGCCGTCCTTCGGTCCCGCGTCGAACCGGCCGCCGACGAGCGCCACGCGTTCGGCGAGGCCCACCAGGCCCTTCCCGCTGCCGACTGCGGGTGGTTTCGGGGCCGGGCCGTTGGTGACGCGCAGGTCGAGGTTCGCCGAGAGCTCGACGGTGACCTTCGCGCCGGGAGCGTGCTTGATCACGTTGGTCAGCGCTTCGGCGACGACCCGGTGCACGGTCCTCGCGATGATCCCGTCGATCGGCTCGGTGCGGTCGTTGACCAGCTCGGCGTCGAGGCCGCTGCGGTGGACGACCTCCTCGATCGTCGCCACGGGTTCGTCCTCGTCGGCGCGCAGCACCTGCATGACGTCCGCGAGCCGTTCCGCGGCGGCGGTGACGCTGGTCCGCGCCGTCTTCGCCGCCTCACGTTGCCCGGACGTGAGCGTCGGTTCCAGCTCCAGCGCGCCGACGAGCAGTGCGGCCCGCGCGAGCTCGTGACCGACCAGGTCGTGCATCTCACCGGCGAGGCGGGTGCGTTCGGCGTTGCGGGCGTTGTCCACGTCCCGTTCGAGCAGGGCCGCGTGCTCCCAGCCGACGTTGAGCAGCTCCGCGTACCGCCGGCGGAACCTGCCGACCGCCCAGGGCACCACGCCCAGCACACCGATGCCGGACGTGACGGCGAGGGCGGTGTCGGAGCCGCCGCGTTCGGTCAGCGCCACCACGACACCGACGATCTCGGCGACGGTCAGCACGATCGCGGAGGCCCTGGGATCCTTCGCGTGCCGCCCGGCGAGGAAGCTCGTGATCGCGAGCGCCGGTGCCGGTGCGAGCACCCCTACGACGCTGTCGAACTCGACCCGCACGAGGTAGCAGACCAGCCACGCCGCGAGCGCGAGACCCAGTGCCGCGGCGGGACGTTTGCGCACCACCACGAACGCCAGCACGAGCACCGCCAGGTCGAGCGCGGCCTCCCAGCCGGAGAGGCGGCCTGGCCGCGAGGTCACCGCCGCGGCCACCACCGGCACCGCCGCGCCCATCCACAAGACCAGCCGCGCCCACACGGCGCCCATCATCCCAGCCGGGGCAGCACCGCGGTCGGCGCCTCGTCCTCGACCCGCTTCTTCTTCAGCAGAACCGCGATCACCCACGAGACGAGCGCGCCGAGCAGCAATCCGGCCACCACGTCGTGCACATAATGGACACCGACGGCGACCCGCGAGGCCGCCGCCGCGACCGCGCACACCGCCGCCACCCAGCCGAGCGCCCGGTGCAGGGACCAGATCGCCATCGCGGACGCTCCGGCGATCACCGAGTGGTTGCTGGGGAACGACCAGTCGCCCGGCGGCGGGCAGTGCGCGAGCGAAGGCGCCGTGCGACAGGGCCGGTCCTCCTGCACCGCGAACTTGACCACCTCGCTGATCACGTACGCCACCGCCACACCCGCACCGGCGAGGACGGCACGCAGCCGGTGCTGCAGGACGAGCCAGCCGAACATCACCACGAACACACCCAGCACCGCGTCGGTGCCGACCACCAGCCAAGTCACCCAGCCGAAGCTACCAAGTCCACAAGGGACGCACCTCTGCCGATCGGAACCGGTCAGACCTTACTTTCGACAAGGTCGGCCTCCAGCTCGCGCACGATCGGCAGCACGTGCCTGCCGAAGTACTCGACCTCTTCCTTGTAGTGCAGGAAACCCAGGAGCAGCAGGTCGACGCCGCGCCGCCGGTACTGCACGATCCGCTCGGCGATCTGCTCGGGAGTCCCGATCAGCTTCGTGCGGAAGCCGTCGTTGTACTGCACCAGATCCTCGAACGACGAGTCCGCCCACATGCCGCGCCGGTCCCCGGTCGACGGCCCGGCCTGCCGCACGGCGTCCCGGAACCCCTGCACTGCGGGCACGTCCGCCTTCGCCACGATCTCCCTGAGCGTCTCGCGGGCCTCCTTCTCGGTGTCGCGGGCGATCAGGAAGCCGTTCAGTCCAAATCGGACCTTCCGGCCGTTGTCCTGCGCGGCCCTGGACACCTCGGCGATCTGCTCGGAGACGCCGTCGAAGTCCTTGCCGTTCGAGAAGTACCAGTCGGAGACGCGACCGGCCATCGCGCGGGCGGCGGTGGAGTTGCCGCCCTGGAAGATCTCCGGCGTCCCCAGCGGTTTCGGCTTCAGGTCGTAGCCGTGCAGCCGGTAGAAGTCGCCCTGGAACTCGCCGGTGTCCCAGGAGGCCCGCAGCACCCGGATGAACTCCTCCGACCGCCGGTAGCGCTCGTCGTGCTCCAGCCACGGCTCGCCCAGTGCGGTGAACTCGCCCTTGAACCAGCCGGACACCACGTTGACCGCCGCCCGTCCCCCGGACAGGTGGGACGCGGTCGCGATGAGCTTGGCCAGCACGCCCGGTTGCCACAGCCCCGGATGCACGGCGGCGATCACCTTCAGCCGTTGCGTGGCCAGCAGCAGGGCGAGCGAGAACGACGTCGACTCGTGCTGGTAGGCCGCACCGTACGAAGCGAGATAACGCACCTGCGAGAGCGCGTACTCGAACCCGTTGTTCTCGGCGAGCACGGCCAGGTCGCGGTTGTACTCGTAGGACCAGTCAGTGCGCTGCTCAATACCGCTCACCACGAGTCCGCCACTCACGTTGGGCACCCAATAGGCGAACTTCACCCCGTCCTCGCTCACCGAGCACTCCTCACCGAAGATTGATACAAATAGGGAGACAAAACGCGAACCATCGGTGTCAGAGATGATCCTTCACCGATGTTCGCCTTTTCACCGGGCGTCATTGTGCTGCGCCGACCGGATGAAAAAGAACACCACCGAGTGGCTTCCCACTCTTTGGTCGGCGCGTTGACAACATTGGCGGACTATCGAGATCCTCAGCCACATGTGCACCGCTGTCGTCCTGGTCGGACGCCTTCACGTGGACCTGCGCCAGCAGGCCAGCGCACTCTGTCACGCTCACTGAGCATCCCCCTTTCCCGCATCAGCGCCCGTTTCTGCCCTGCGTCAGGAACGGCGAATTCGGCGTGCCCGAAACAAGGAGAAGACTGCAATGCGATGGCGAAAAACTCTGGCCGGGGCCGCGGTGGCGGTGCTCGCGGCCGGTGTGGTCACGGCAAGCGGGGACAACGCCCCCGCCTATGCCGATGTGCGGACTGTCGTCGACAGCAAGACGGCATCAGACGGCAAGCAGTACTGGGTGAAGAACCACCTCACTCAGGAAGCGCAGACGTTGAGCGCAGGGCGCAAGAAGTGGCTTCTCGTCTGGGCTGGAGACGAGAACGTCGCCGACACGCTCGTGAAGGACCTGAAGAACCTGCCCGGTTCGCTGACCGGCGGCCTCGGCAAGGTCACCAACGCGCTGCCCGGACCCGACTTCCTGGCCGTGATCGACGCGACCGAGGGGTCGCCGAGCTACGGCAAGGTCGTGAACACCGCGACCGTCGGCCCGCTGGTCGAGAACGAGCCGCACCACATGCAATACGTGTGGCACAAGGGCGACACGGTCTACGCGGGCGCGCTGTTCGCGGCGGCCACCTACGCGTTCGACGTGAGCGCGCTGCCGCAGCTGAAGCTCAAGGGCATCAGCCTGCCGACGAACACGCTCGGCGGGTCCGTTCCCGACGCCTACTGGACGCTGAAGGACGGCACGGCGTACGGCACCTACATGGGCGGCCCAGTGGTGCCCGGCCCGTACACCTACGCCAACGGCCAAACCGTGGTGGGCAACGGTTTCGCGGGCTCGCCCGGTGCGCTGCTGCGGTTCTCCCCGGACGGTCAGGTGCTGTCGCAGACGTCGGCGGCCACCCCGCAGGGCGACGACGAGAAGCTCTGCCTGAACCTGCCGCGGCTGGGTGCGCCGTCGTGCGCGAACCCGCACGGCATCCAGGCGCGTGAGGACCTCAACATCCTCGTGACGAGCGACTACGCCGAGCCGCGCAACATCATCCTCGACCCGGTCAAGGCGCCCTCGCCCTACCTGCGCCGCCCGACGGTCCGCACGTGGGACATCTCCGACCGGAACAACCCGAAGCTGAAGGCCGTGAGCTACCTGCAGAACGGCCCGCGCGCCGACGCGAACGACCCGCTGCACCAGGAGAGCCGCGCGGTCATGGAGACGACGGTGACGAACCTGCCGGGGCACAAGGGCGCGTTCGCCCAGACCATGCAGGGCGGCGCGGTGCACTACACGCCGGACATCACCGCGGCCGAACCGCACTGGTACGAGGTGTTCGACGACGGCTCGGCCGGCAAGGCGATCTTCGCGGGCAACGATTCGAACGGTGGCGGTTCGAATGGTGGCTGGATCCAGACATCGCCGGACGACAGGTACCTCTACCGCGCGATCTCCGGACGGGGCAAGGGCGCGCTCGGCCCGAACGACCCCGGCACCACCGGTGGCGTGTACGTGCTGAACATCGAGAAGCTGCTGGCAGCGGGCACGAACTTCAAGTGCCGCATCGACACCCTGGCGGAAGCGCAGAACGGTGGCGCCGAGGCCGACTGCCCGTCGCTCGCCGGTGCCGTCCCGATCAACCCCGGCACGCCCGCCGCGGGTCCGCACTGGGGCGCGTACGACAACTTCGAGCTCGGCGGCGACGGTTACTACCACGAGGTCTCGTCGCCCAAGCGGCTCGCGGTGTCGAACTACTTCGTCGCGCGCACCGGTCTCGACGGTGACCACAAGGTCAACATCGTGAAGGTCGGCCCGGACGGGCAGCTCACGCTGGACACGTCGTTCAAGGACGAGTTCTCCGGTCAGGTCGGCATCAACTTCAACCGCAAGGACTGGCCGCACGGCCCGTTCGGCAACGCGAAGCCGCACTCGGAGCTGTTCGTGATCTCGGACGCGGACGTGAAGTGATGGATCACCCCCACGGAGGTTTCGACGCACCCGCCGACGTCTCCCCCTGGGTCGTCGTGGTGCGGCTGGCACTGCTGCTCGTGTCGGCGCTGATCGCCGGCTCCGGGCTCGCGGTCGTGGTCCCGCGACGGGTGAGGGCCGCGAACTTCGCACTCGCGGCGCTCGCTCTGGGCCTCGTCACGGTGTCACTGGTGGCGTTCGACGCGCACGTGCTGGGCGCGTTGGCACACGGGCTGCTCGTCGTGCTGGTGCCGGTGCTGCTCGGCCGGCCCGCGGTCCGGTGGGTGGCGGCGGCGCTGACGTTGCTGCTGGTGATCGAGACCTCCGTGGGGGACTCCGGCGTGCTGCTGGTGGCCAACACCGTCTACGTGGCCGGTGCGGTCGGGTGGGTGGCGCTGACGCTGTCGCCGGGATCCCGGTTCCGGCAGCACGCGCTGTCGCTGGGCGTGGTGCTGGCGCTCGCGGGCCTGGTGCGGCTGGTGTCGTCCGGCATCGCGTTCGACCGGCGGGTGTACGAGACGCTGCTCGGTCTCGGCCTGGTCGTGGTGGTGTTGCTTCCCTTGGCAGCACTGGGGATTCGCCGGTACGGCACTCTTGCGGTCGCGGCCGGCCTGCTCGCGTGGAGCGGGCTCGCCGCGATCCCCTCGCCGCAGGAGCTGCCCGTGCCGGGGGTGCCCGTGCTGGCCTCGGCCGGGCGGGTGCCGGTGCTGATCAGCCCGCACCGGCCGGGGCGCAACCTCGTGCACGTCCCGTCCGGTGGCGTGTCGGTCAGCGTCGGCGGGGTCGAGGTTCCGGCCGTGCCGCTCGCCGGTGCGGACGGCACGTGGGCGTCGGTCGACCTGCCTGCCGGTCGCGGCTCGCTGACCGTGCGTTCCGCGTCCGGCAGCGCCTCCGTCCAGTTCGACACCGGTGCCGCGCCCGGTCCGGCGCCGGACGCCGAGTGCGCCTCGGCGGCGTTGGGCGGCCTGATCGCGGGCAGGCGGGACGTGCTCACCTCCTGCCCGGCCGACCGTTTGTCCACTGAGGACTCTGACGCGCTGGCGAAGCTGGTGGCGTTCTTGAAGAACAAGGGCGTCACCAGCGTCCGCGTCGTCTCGGACTCCTCACCTCGCGGGGTCGCCGCGGCCGCGCTGGTGGGCTCAGGTCTGCCGGTGTCGGACTCGGGTGACGCGCTGGTCGTGCTGTCCGGTTGGTCGCAGGCGTACAGCGCGTTGTCGCGGGCCGGCGTCGAGCAGGCCGAACGCCCGGTCTATCCGCACGGCCTGTACGTGGCGCCTTGGTTGCTGACGTCGGCGATCGCCACCTCGGTGACGACGCTGGCCGCGCCGCTGCGGTTCGACCCGCGGGAGCAACTGCCGATCGGGTACGCGGTCGAGGTCGGCAACCGCTTCGGCGGCGAGAACCCGACGCCGGCCGGGTTCCGGTCGTGGCTGGGCGACCGGCCCGCCGGTGACCAGGTCCAGATCTACGCGGTCGCGCAGGTGACCGCGATGCCGATGGGGCCGGACGAGGCGCACGGTCCCGGCATGCCCATGCAGGAAGAGCTTGCGGGGCAATGGGTCCCGAAAGCCACCGTCGTACCGGTCAGTCCGGTGCTCAGCTGAAGGAGTTCTGCTGTGGTCGCTCAGTTCCTCACCTCGGAGACGCCGATCTGGGTCCTTCCCGGACTCGACCTGGGTTCGGTCCTCGACCCGGCCGTCGGCGTGCCCGCGGCCCTGGCGCCGATCTTCGAACTGCTCAAGTTCATCGGCGGCTGATTTTCCCCACCACGAAAGGAAGTTCTCCATGAAGAAGATCGTCGCGGCGGCTCTGCTGAGCGGAGCCGTGCTCGCCGGGTTCGCCTCACCCGCGTTCGCCGACCCGGTCGTGGTCGACAAGCCGGACACCAGCGGTCTCGACAACAAGTGGACGACCGCGCCGCTCGGCGTCCCGGTCTTCGGCCTGATCGAGTCCGTCGTCAAGGCCCCGAACTACATCATCCCCAACTAGTGGCGCGTCTCGGAGGGGTGGCGAGGTAATCCACGCTCAGCAGGGCGCCTCGCGGCTGACCGCGAATTCCCCCGGCCCCCCTCCGAGCCACACCACCAGTCCCCGTGAGGAGACCCCGGTGACAACGCAGTACTTCCCGACATCCTGCGCGGCTCCCGTTCCCGCACCCGAGGAACCGGTCCGCACCGTCCCGCTCGTCGTCGCCGGGCTCCTGGCGGTCGGCCTGACCTGGTTCGTCTGGGCCTCCTACGGCGCGAAACAGGGCGTGCTGCTGGCCCTCGGCCTCGCGCTGGGCCTCGCGTTGTTCCACTCCCGCTTCGGTTTCACCTCCGCCTGGCGCCAGCTGATCGCCGTCGGCAACGGCGCCGGTCTGCGCGCCCACACCGTGCTGCTCGGCACCGCGGCCACGCTCATCGCGTTGATCATCTCGACCGGCTCCGGCCTGTTCGGCTCCGTCCCGAAGGCCGTCGGCAACCCGTTGGGCCTGGCGTTGCTGGTGGGCGCGGTGCTGTTCGCGATCGGCATGCAGCTCGGCGGCGCCTGCGCGTCGGGCACGTTGTTCGCGGTCGGGTCCGGTCAGTCCACGATCGTGCTGACGCTCTTCGGTTTCATCGCCGGGTCGGTGCTCTACACCTGGGCGTTCCCGCTGTTCGACGGCTGGCCCGCGTTCCCGGCCGTGGTGCTGTCCGAGCACGTCGGCTGGTGGGGTTCCTGGCTGATCACGATCGCCCTGCTCGGCCTCATCGTGCTCGGGACGCGGCTGGTGCAGGCCCGGCGCACCCCGCCGCCCGTGGACGTCGTGCCGACCGCGCGTGGTTTCGCCCGTGTGGTGCGCGGCTCGTGGCCGATGCTGGCCGGCGCGGTGGTGCTGGGGGTGCTGGCGGCGGCGGTGTTCCTGGTGTCGGGCGGCATCTGGGGCGTCACGTTCGCGTTCGCGCTGTGGGGTGCCAAGATCGTGCAGCTGCTCGGGCTGCACCCGGAGACGTGGCAGTTCTGGCAGACCCCCGCCAACGCGAAGGCGCTCGCCGCTCCGATCTGGACGGACAAGACCTCGCTCACGAACATCGGCATCATGATCGGCGCGGCCATCGCTGCGGCGGCCGCCGGAGCGTGGAGAATGCACAGCACCATTCCGTGGCGCACGGCACTGGCCGCCGTGCTGGGAGGAGTGCTGATGGGCATCGGAGCCCGGCTCGCCGGTGGCTGCAACATCGGCGCGTACCTCGGCGGCATCTCCGTCGGGTCGCTGCACGGGTGGCTGTGGGGCGTTTTCGCGCTCGGCGGCACGTGGATCGGGCTTCGGCTCCGGCCGCTTTTCGGGCTCGCGAACCCGAAACCGAGCGACTCGGTGTGCTGACCCAACGGGCGGCCATCGCACTCGTCCAGGTCCTCGGCCTGGCCGTGTGGTTCTCGATGTCCGCCGTCGTCCCGACGCTGCGGCACGAGTGGGGCATCAGCGCGGGCGCGGCGGTGTGGCTGACCGCGTCCGTGCAGCTCGGGTTCGTCACGGGCGCGGTCGGGGCCACGGTGCTCAACCTGGCCGACCGCGTCCGCCCGCACCTGCTGCTCGCGGCCTGTGCGGCGGCGGGTGCGGCACTCACGCTGGTGCTCGGGCTCACCGTGGACGGGCTCGCGGCCGCCGTTCCCCTGCGGTTCCTGACCGGGGTGGCGCTGGCCGGCGTCTACCCGGTGGGCATGAAGCTGATGGCGTCCTGGTCCGAGAGCCGCAACCGCGGCCGGGCGCTGGGCGTGCTCATCGGGGCGTTGACGCTCGGCAGCGCACTCCCCCACGTGTTCGGGCAGCTGCCGTGGCGAGCGGTGCTCGTGACCGCCGCCGCGATCGCGTTCCTCGGTGCGCTGACGGCGCTGCTCTTCGTGCGGCCGGGACCGTTCCTGACCGCCACGACCGCCCAGCTCAACCCGCGCTACGCGGTGCAGATGTTCCGCGAGCGCAAGCCGCGGCTGGTGAACCTCGGCTACTTCGGGCACATGTGGGAGCTGTACGCGTTGTGGACGTGGCTGCCGACGTTCCTGTTGAGCTCGCACGCCTCAGTCGGTCTCACCGTGTTCCTCACGATGGGCGTGGCCGGGTTCGCCGGCTGCCTGGCCGGCGGCTGGGCGGCGGACCGATTCGGCCGCGCACCCGCCGCCGTCGGGGCGCTCACGGTGAGCGGACTGTGCTGCGCGCTCTCGCCGCTGGCCTGGGGCACCCCGTTGCTGATCGCGTTCTGCGCGGTGTGGGGCGCCTCGGTGATCGCCGACTCCGGCGTGTTCAGCGCGTCGTTGAGCGAGGTCGCCGACCCGCGCTACGTCGGGACGGCGCTCACCGCGCTGACCGCCGTCGGGTTCGGACTGACGGTGGTCAGCATCCAGCTCGTACCGCTGCTGGCCGAACTCGTGACCTGGCGCTACGCGTTCCTGCTGCTCGTGCCCGGACCGGTGGTCGGCGCGCTCGCCATGCTCAGGACCAGGTCGTAGTAACCCTCGGGGTTGTCCGCGCCGGACCGGCCGTCGATCAGCTCCCGCACGACGTCGCAGTGTCCGGCGTGCTGCGCGGTCTCCGCCACGACCCGCACGAGCAGGTGCCCGAACGTGGCCCGGCGCTTGTGCTCCGGCCACCACTCGACCGACGCCGGCGCGTCCAGCGGCAGCTCGGCGATCGACTCGTCGGTGTGCCGCCACGCCGCGCGGTAGAGGTCGAGCAGGTACTCGCGGCTCTCGTCGGGCTTGGCCCACATGTCGCCGTTCTCCCAGATGGACTTGTCCTCGACCCACGGCAGCAACGGCCCGGGGCGTCCGACGCTGTCACCGAGGTAGCCGAACTCGATGCCGATCAGGTGCTTCACCAGGCCGAGCAGGTTCGTGCCGCTGGGCACGAGCGGGCGGCGCACGTCGTACTCGCCCAGACCGTCCAAAGAGGACACGACGGAGTCGCGTGACGCCTGCAGGTAGCGCTGGAGATCCTCAGCAATCATGCTCCGACCCTAACGCCGCCTGTCTTGGTCGATGTCGCCGAACAGGCACTGCGCGTGACGTATCCGAGGAGTTTCACAAAACATGCCGGCCCGGCACGCCGGAACGCCGCTAGCGGCTCCACTTCTGGTTGCTCTGCCCGTTGCAGGTCCACACGATCAACCGAGTGTTGTTCGCCGTGCCCGCACCGGACGCGTCCAGGCACAGCCCGGACTGCACGCCGACGATCGTGCCGTCGCCGTTGAACCGCCACTGCTGGTTCGCGCCGCCGTGGCACGACCACGAGATCACCTTGGACCCCGGCGCGGTACCCGCCGCGTCGAGGCAGCGGTCGCCGAACACCCGCACCTCACCGTTCGGCCAGGAGGTCCACAGCTGGTTGGCCGCGCCGTGGCAGTCGTAGAGGATCACGTTCGCGCCGGGCGCGGTGTTCGGGCCCTCCACGTCCACGCACCGGCCGGATCCGTTGCCGTGCAACGAGAAGGTGCTCGACGGGATCGGTGAGCCACCGCTGACCCTGAACACCGCCACGCCGTGCGCGGGCACGGAGGCCGACAGCGAGCTCGTGGTCGCGCCGGTCCACTGGTCGACGATCGTGAACCCGTCGCCCTGCAAGCCGATCTCGGCGAACGACGCGCTCAACGCCGCGGACTCGGTGCCGCGGTTGAACAAGCCGACCGCGACCGAGCCGTCCCGCAGCGGCTTGACGTAGACGTTGTCCCGCACCCGCCGGCCGCCGGCGCCCAGCGGGTCCTGGTCGATCGCGATCAGCCGGGAGTTCCGCAGCAATGCGCTGATGTCCGGGGACATCGAGCGGATGTCGTTGCCCGCCATCAGCGGTGCCGCCATCAACGCCCACAGCGCGAAGTGCGACCGCGACTCGGTCAGCGTCAGCCCCGGCCGTCCGGCCACCAGCATGTCGGGGTCGTTGAAGTGGCCCGGACCCGTTTGCGCGGCAAGGGGTGCGTTGACGTCGAGCGCGTTGACGACGCCCATCGGGTAGCTGTTGGTGTTGCCGTTCTGCCAGATGTCCAGCACGTCCTCGGTGGTGCGCCAGAGGTCCGCGACCTGGCTCCAGTCGTAGTCGTCACCGGTGACCGCGTGGTAGCTGTTCGGGTTGATGCTGAAGACGATCGGCCGTCCGGTGGCGCGCAGCGCGTCCCGCATCAGCGAGAACCGCGCGACCTGCTCGTCGCGGGTGCCCTCGGACGAGCACCAGTCGTACTTCAGGTAGTCGACACCCCACGAGGCGAACGTCCGCGCGTCCTGCGCCTCGTGCCCCGCGCTGCCGGTGGAGCCGGGGTAGGCGTTGCCGCGCTGGGCGCACGTGCGGGCGGTCGGGACCTCGTAGATGCCGAACTTCAGGCCGCGCGCGTGCAGGTAGTCGCCCATCGCCTTCATGCCGCTGGGGAACCGGTCGGGCGACCCGCGCAGCGCGCCGGACGCGTCCCGGGCCGGGTCGAACCAGCAGTCGTCGATCACGACGTACTCGTAGCCCGCGTCCCGCATGCCGGTCGACACCATCGCGTCGGCGGTCTCGTGGATCTTCGACTCGCTGATGTCGCAGCCGAACGTGTTCCACGAGTTCCAGCCCAGCGGTGGCGTCGGCGCGGGCTCCTCCGCGGTCGGTGCGACGAGCAGGGAGGCGAGCAGGGCGCCCACGACCAGCAACGGTTCCTCCAAGAAGCGAAGATTCTTCACCTTAGCCATCGGGACACCTCGTGGAAACGACTTGGACCAGACCGAAGCCCGCTTTCGGGTGAGTCACCCACAGTGACACCCAGGTCAAGCACAGATCGCTCAAGCGGCGCTCGAATTTCACTGGAGCGGCCGCTCGTCTAGGACACAACCTGACCTCAAGCGGTCATAGAGTCGTTCCTGTCGGGACAAACGAGCGAAGGACGAGAGCGATGACCACCACCGAGACCCTCACCGGCGAGCGCGCGGACCTCCTCGAGACCCTGCGGCAGCACCGCTGGTTCTTGACGTTCACCGCGCAGGGTCTGACCGACGAGCAGGCGGCGTCGAGCCCGACCGTCAGCGCGTTGTGCATCGGCGGCCTGATCAAGCACGTCGCGGTGGTCGAGGAGAAGTGGGTCAAGTTCATCGAGCAGGGCACGTCCGCGATGGAGGCCGACCACTCCTCGACCGACTACGAGAACCACGAGGCGAACTTCCGGATGGCGCCCGGCGAGACGCTGGAGAGCATCGTCGCCAGGTACCACGAGGTCGCGGCCTACACCGACAAGCTCGTCGAGACCATCGACCTGGACCTCTCGCACCCGCTGCCGTCCGCGCCGTGGTTCCCCGAGGGCAAGACGTGGTCGGCGCGGCGGGTGCTCGTGCACATCATCGCCGAGACCTCGCAGCACGCGGGCCACGCGGACATCATCCGCGAGACGATCGACGGCCAGAAGACCATGGGCTAAGGACGGGGAGCGCTGAAGGTCGAGAGGAACTGGTCCCGGAAGTCGCTCATCTTCGACACCGGGGCCGACCCTCCCGGCCGGATGCCGTCGTCCCACTTCCAGGCCCCGACCTTCGCCAGCACGGCGGGGTCCTTGGCCACGACGGTGATCGGCACGTCCCGCGACGCTCCCTCGCCGGTCACCATCTGCGCCGGCTGGTGGTCGCCGAGGAACACGAACACCAGGTTCTCGTCGCCGTACCGCTCCAGGTACGAGACCACCGACTCCAGCGAGTACGAGATCGAGTGGCCGTAGTCGGCGCGCACGGCGTTCGGGTCGCGGCCGAAGATCGACTCCGGCGGGTCGTTCGAGGACGGCATGGTCCGGTAGATCGAGCCGTCGCCGAGCTCGTCCCAAGCCACCGAGTCCGGGGTCGGCGACCACGGCGCGTGCGAGGACACCATCGGGATCGCCGCCATCAGCGGACCCTGGGCCTTGGCGCGCTCGTTGCGCTGGAACGACTCCAGCGTGAACTGGTCGGGCGTCGTCGCGTAGCCGAACCGCGGTCCGGTGTAGCCGAGGTCCTGCGCCGCGTAGACCTTGTTGTAGTGGAAGAAATCGCCTTCCGGCCACGCCTGCGTGATACCGGGGACCACGCCCACCGAGCGCCACGACGCCTCGCGGAACGCGCGCGGCAGCGTCAGCCGGTCCGAGGCCACCAGGTTGCGGTAGCGCTGCTGGTTGTCGATCCACAGCCCGGACAGCAGCGTCGCCTGCGCCATCCAGCTGCCGCCGCCCGCGGTCGGTGAGGTCAGGAACGCCGACTTGGCCGTGTACCCGGCCGCCTTCAGCCGGTCGTTGCCCTGCGCGAGCTTGGCGGAGACCTCCGGCAGATCGAGCGCCGACTTGCCGTAGCTCTCCACGAACGTGATGACGACGTCCTTGCCCTGCAACGCCGACAGCAGACCGGACTGCCCGCGGAACGCGTCGACCGAGGCCTCCGCGGCGAACGCCTCCTGGTCGTGCAGCCCCGCCTGAACGCGGCGGGCGTGGTCGACGACCGACGTCGCCGCCGCGTCCGAGTAGACCGGAACTCCCGGCACGGCAAGGGAAACGCAGCCCACGACGATCAGCGTCACCGCGCGGATCGCGGCCGGACGGCGTCCCGCGGCGACGGAACTGAGGCGCAGCACGGAGATCGAGGCCAGTGCCACGATTCCGGCGACCAACGCCACCGCGGCCAGCACGGCCAGCACCGAGGCGGCGCGGCCGAACGTCACGTCCACGAAGTCGACGGCGGGCACCAGCAGCGGCCAGTCCAGGACCAGGTCGAACGGCCGGTACAGCACCATGTCGAAGCCGATGTCCATGATCTTCACGACCGTGAACAGCCCCAGCGCGACACCGCCGGCGAGCGCGAGCGGCTTGCGGAACCGGCCCGGCACGAGCACCAGGACCAGCACGCCGACGAGTGCCTCCAGCGGCACCCGCAGGAACGCCTCGAACGTGAACTTGTCCAGGTCGCTCGGTGCGATGAGCACGAACACCACGAACAGCGCCGCCAGGAGCGTGGCCGTCCGACGCAGCAACATCCTCACCGAGATTCCCCTTTCCTGACCTATGAGAGAAACGCACGGCGACCCGTGTGCGGTTCAACTGCACTACCATCGAGCCCGTGACCCGCCCGCACGTTCTGCTGAGCGTCGCCGTCAGCCTGGACGGCCACATCGACGATCGCGGCACCGAGAGGTTTCCGCTTTCCAACGCCGAGGACTTCGACCACGTCGACCGGATGCGCGCGGAGTCGGACGCGATTCTGGCCGGGGCCGAGACGTTGCGTCGTGACAACGCGCGACTGCTCGTCTACAGCGACGAGCGGCGTGCGCGGAGAATAGCGGACGGCAAACCGGAGTTCCCGCTGCGGGTCGTCGTCACCAGGAGCGGCCAACTGGACCCTGAGCTGCGGTTCTGGCACTGCGGTGGCGCCCGGCTGGTCTACACCAAGAGCGAGACGACCACGGTGGACCACCTCACCGAAACCAAGAACTTCAGCGATTTCTCAGAAATCCTGGACGATCTGGGCGCGCGCGGCGTGCGAAAGCTCATGGTCGAAGGCGGCACGAGCATTCACACGGCGTTCCTGAGCGCGGGACTCGCGGACGAGATCAGGGTCGCGGTCGCGCCGATGCTGATCGGACAGGCGACGGCCCCGCGTTTCGTGAATCCCGCCGAATTCCCGGGTGGACCGGCCCGCCGATTCCACCTGGAGGACGTCACGAAAGTCGGGGACGTCGCGGTGCTGCGCTACTTCCCGAAAGTCACTTCCGCACCAGCTTGAGCAGGCCGATGATCTGCTCGCGCCGGTAGACCGCGATGACCAGCGCCCACACCATGAACACGATCGGCAGCACCGCGGCCTTGAAGCCGCCGTTCGTCACGAGGAAGAGCTCGGTCAGCGCCGCGCCGCCCATGATGCCCGCGAGCCCCAGCGCCGCGATGCCGCAGACGCGCGGGACGACCAGACCGATCGCGGCGGCGATCTCCAGGGCACCGGTGAGGTAGCGGAACCACTGGCCGAACCCGATGTCGTCGAACTTGGCGACGAACTGGTCGGTGAACAGCGCGTACCCGTTCATCACGAACTGGACGGCGAGCACGATCTGCAGGATCCAGACGACGACGTTGCCGATCTTCGCCGCGGTTGAGGTCTGCTCAGACATGCCCGGATCCTCCCACCGCAACACTGGCGTGACGCCACAGCCAGAGCACATCGCGGCCGAACGACCACACCAGCGACGCCAGCGCGAGACCGGCGAGCACGGCCGCGAACGGCAGCAGGCCCGACGCCGCCACGACGAGGAAGACGCCCTGCACGGCGGCCACGGTCTTGCGCGCGTAGCTGGCCGGCAGCGGCGCGTTCATCCAGCGGAAGCGCCACGACGCGGCGACGAACACGTACCGCATGAGGCCGATCGCGAGCACCCACGGTCCCATCTGCACAGCCACGTACGCGCTCAGCACCAGGATCAGGAACGCGTCGACCTCCATGTCGAACCGCGCGCCCAGCGCGGACGACGTGCCGGTGCGGCGCGCGACCTGCCCGTCCACCCAGTCGAGGGACAACGCGACCGCGGCCAGCGTCACGACCAGCGCGACCGGCACGTCCTGGCCGGCACGATCGGCCACCAGCGCGGTCACGGCGCCGACCATCAGGCCGCGGGCGAGCGTGACCCGGTCAGCGGGACCGAGCGACGCCGTGCGGTGGCGTTGCATGCCGTAGCCGAGGAACGCCCAGGTGGCGAACCCGTAGGCCAGTCCGGCGGCCCAGCCGAGCGGGCCGAGGCCGGCCGTGGCCGCGACCACGCCCAGCAGGACCACCTGGGCGGCGGCCCAGACGGCAGGCTCCAAGGAAACGCGGGGCCCCCGCGTTGCCCATGAGGAAACGCGGGGCCCCCGCGTGCCAGGAGCGGCAGCGGGTGTCCTGGTGTGCTGAAGTGTGATCATCAGGTGCTCCTGGTGAACTTCGTGCGGCGGAGGTGTTGTGAGTGACACGTACGGCGAGTGCCTTTTGGCTCAATGAATCCGGAAAAGGCGAGGTTCGGCAGGTCGCGCTGGCCGAGCCGGGTCCGGGTGAGGTCGAGGTGCGCACGCTGTTCTCCGGGGTCAGCCGCGGCACGGAGACGCTCGTCTTCCGCGGTGGCGTGCCGGAGAACCAGTACGCGGCGATGCGGGCCCCCTTCCAGGACGGCGACTTCCCGTGGCCGGTCAAGTACGGGTACCTCAACGTCGGCGTGGTCGAACATGGCCCCGAACGACTGCGCGGGCGCACGGTGTTCTGCCTCTATCCACATCAGACCCGTTACGTGGTGCCGGAATCCGCGGTCACGGTCGTGCCGGACGGCGTCCCCGCCGAACGGGCCGTGCTCGCGGGCACCGTCGAGACGGCCGTGAACGCCGTGTGGGACGCACGTCCGTTGATCGGCGACCGGATCGCGGTGGTCGGCGGTGGCATGGTCGGGTCGAGCATCGCGGCGGTCATCGCCACGTTCCCCGGCGCGCGCGTCCAGCTCGTGGACGCCGATCCCGCCCGTGAGCCGATCGCTCGGGCTCTGGGGGTCGGATTCGCCTTGCCGGACAACGCTCTCGACGGCTGCGACCTCGTCTTCCACGCCAGCGCGACCGAACCCGGTCTCACCACCGCGCTCGGCCTGCTCGCGCCGGAGGGCCGCGTCGTGGAGCTGAGCTGGTACGGAGACCGCAAGATCGCGGTGCCGCTCGGCGAGTTCTTCCACTCGCGCCGGCTCACGATCCGCAGCAGCCAGGTCGGCACGGTCGGCCGCCCGGACCGCACCTACGCCGAACGCATGGCGCTCGCGCTCGATCTCCTCGCCGACGACAGGTTCGACGCGCTCATCACCGGGCACAGCGCGTTCGAGGAGCTGCCGGACGTGCTGCCGAAGCTCGCCGACGGGAGGATTCCGGCGCTCTGCCACCGGATTGATTACGGTCATGCTCATGTTTCCGAGTGACACCACGGTCGACGTCCGCGACCAGCGGATCGCCGTGCTCCCGATCGGCAGCACCGAGCAGCACGGCCCGCACCTCCCGCTGGCCACGGACTCCGTCATCGCCTGGACGATCGCGTCGGAGATCTCGAAGGCGCACGGGGTCCGGTTGCTGCCGCCGATCCAGTTCTCGTGCTCGCAGGAGCACGCCGACTGGCCGGGCACCGTCAGCATCTCCGCGCGCACGTTGATCTCAGTCGTCGAGGACATCGCGGACTCTTTGCGGCGCAACGGTGTCACGAACGTCGTGCTGGTGAACGGGCACGGCGGCAACTACGTGCTGCAGAACATCGTGCAGGAGGGCGAAGGGCTGGCGCTCTTCCCCGGACGCGACGACTGGGCGTTCGCCCGGGAGAAGGCCGGCATCGAGACCCCGGCGTACAGCGACATGCACGCGGGTGAGCTGGAGACCTCGATCCTGCTGCACGCTCACCCCGATCTGATCCGGCCCGGTTACGAGACTTCCGACCACCTGGCCGAGGACCGGCGGCACCTGCTCACCCTCGGTCTGGCGCCGTACACGGACTCCGGCGTCGTCGGGCGGCCCTCGCTCGCGTCAGCGCGCAAGGGCGAGCTCCTGCTCGCGGGCCTGGTCGACGCGTTCCGCCACTACCTCGACCTCTTCGGAGGTCTTGGCACGGCGTGAGGTGACCAGCACGATCGCGCCCGGCAGAGCCGCGATCAGCGCCAGCACGCCGTAGACGATGCCCGTGGTGAAGCCGTGCTGAGCACCCAGCCCGGCGGCACCGAACGCCACCGCGAGGAACGCCTCGCGCGGCCCGAACCCGCCGATGTTGACCGGGATCGCCATGATCAGCAGTGCCAGCACCACGACCGGCGCGAGCTGCATGATCGTGGCGTCCGACCCGGCGGCGCGGGCGGCGACCACGAACATCGCCACGTACCCGGCGACCGCGGCGACCGACAGGCCGAGCACCGCGGGCCAGGTCTTCAGCGAAAGCAACCGAATGCCGTCCGCGAGCGTCTTCACGAGTAGCTGGCGCACCGCCCTGACGCGCCAGCCGACCGCGACGAACGCGACGAGGCAGGTGAGGATGACCGCGACGGTGGTGCCGTTCAGCGTGAGGTGGAAGCCGGGCGAGGGGTGCACGAGCAGCACCACGAGCCCGATCCCGATCAGCACCAGCTGGCCGGCGAAGCGCTCGAAGAACACGGCGCGCACGCCACGTCCGACGTCGCCCGACTCACGACCGTGGTTGACCGCGCGGTGCACGTCGCCGAGCACGCCGGCGGGCAGCACGGCGTTGACGAGCAACGCGCGGTAGTAGTCGGTGACCGCGGTGCGCAGGGACAGCGACAGGCCGAGGCGGCGCGCGATGAGCACCCAGCGACCGGCGCTGAGCAGCGTCGTCACGAACCCGATCACCAGCGCGGCGGTGACGGAGAACGCGTCGATCGCGCGCAGCCCGTCCAGGAACGCCCCGGTGCCCAGGCGCACGCCCATCGCCACCAGGATCGCCACCGCCAGCAGCAAGCGGAGCCACGGCCAAAGTCGCTTCATCACACAGCCCTCGGTATCGCTAGCAGGTCGACGTGGTGGACCACTGCGGAAGCCTCTGACCTGCGGCGCAGGTAGTGGTCAGCCTCAGCGGCGAGCGCGGGTTCCTGCTCGACCGCCGCACCGACCCAGCCCTTGAGCCACTCGCGCTGCAGGGCGTCGGCGTTCAGGCGCCACGGGCTCGAAGCCGTCCGAACCGAAGCGCCGGCTGCCGCGAATGCCTGTTCAGCAGCGGCCGGAGCGTCCGGTCCGAGCAGCCTGCGCCCGTCCACGACGCGGCGCTGGTGAGCGTTGAACGCGTCCTGGTAGGCGGCGTCGAGCGGCTCGGCCGGGTCGAACTCGATCCGGCCTGCCACCGAGAGCGTGAACAGTGCGGGCACATGTGCTTCTACGCACGCAACCGCGAGAGCGTTCATCTCGTCGGCAGTGAGCAGGTCGAGCAGCGCGGAGCAGGTGACCAGGTCAGCGCCCGCGAGGTCGGCGGCGGTGAGCGCGGTGAGGTCGCCCTCACGCGTCTCGGCGGTGACGTTCTCGACGGCGCTCATACTGGCCTCCGCCAGCCCGAGCAGCCGGGGGTCGCGGTCGTGCAGCACCCAGTGCTGCGCGCCGCCGAGCCTCCCGGCGAGCCATCGTCCCATCGATCCCGTGCCACAACCCAGGTCACGGATCGTCAGCGGGTTTCGGTTCACCAGAGTTGCGCGGACCACGTCGACGAGCTCGGTCGAGCGTGCCGCAGCGTCGGCGTTCTCCCGCAGTGCCAGCCATTCCGGCGCGAAGGTCATGGCCGCAGACTAGCCAGCACCCTCCGCAGGTCCTCTGTGGATTCGTCCCATGTGGACAGATTGGCCCGTCTTCCACGCGCTCGCGCCCGCAGTTCGGCGCGAAATTCCTGATCTTGGAACCAGCGCGTCAGTGCAGCTTCCAATGCATTTTGGTCGCCTGCCGGAACCAGCAGACCGCCCTCGCCGAGCGCGTCGGGAACGGCGCTCGCGATGACCGGCAGACCGCGGGCCAGCGCCTCGGTGACGACCATGCCGTACGTCTCGTTGCGCGACGCCAGCACGAACAGGTCGGCCGCGTCATATGCACTGGTCAGAGCCTCGCCGGTGAGTGGTCCCGGAAAGCTGACGCGATCGTCTTCCGGCAGCTGCTCGACGAACGGCCGGATCGGTCCCGCGCAGACCAGCCGCCACTCGTAGTCGACCCTCTGCAACGCCCTGACCAGCAGGTCGTGGCCTTTGCGGGGTGTGATCGAGGCAACGCAGAGCAGTTGGCTGACGCCGTCCGTGCCGCGTGCCACCGGTGCCGGATCGGTGCCGGGCACGACCACGTGCACGGTGTCCAGCCCGTGCCTGGCCCTGAGGTCGCGCGCGGCCGTCGGGCTGGTCGCGACGACCGCGCTCGCGGCCCGCAGGACCTGCCGTTCCTTCTCGTCGAGCAGCGCGGCCGTGGCGGGGTCGAGGCCGGTCTCGTCGGCCAGCGGCAGGTGCACGAGCACGGCGAGCTTCAGCCGTCGCGCGTGCGGCACGACCACCTCGGGCAGACCGCAGCCGACCAGGCCGTCGATCAGCACGACGTCGCCGTCCGGGATGCCCGCAAGCGTTTGCGACAACGCCGTGGGGTCACGTGGACGTGGCCAGTCACCGGCGACGGCGAGGCGGTTCAGCCCCGCCCCGACCCGCAGGTCGTAGACGTTGCCGCCGCTGGGACTGGCCGGGTCGTCGACGTCAGCCGGCAGTACGAAGTGCACGTTCGTAGCTCGCCCACGCCACGTGGGACTCGTGGAGTGTGACGGCGATCGCATCGATGCCGTGAGCGCCCTCACCCAGAGCGCCCTCCGCGATCTTGTCCGCGAGCTGGTCCGCGATGTGCTTCGCGAGCCACTCGGTGGACGTGTTGATGCCCGCGAACTGCGGTTCTTCGTCCAGGTTGCGGTAGTTGAACACGGCCAGCACCTTGCTCAGCTCGCTCGTCGCGAGTCCGATGTCGACAACGATGTTGTCCGAATCGAGCTCAACACGTTTGAACGTCGCGTCCACCAGGAACGTTGCTCCATGCAGACGTTGTGCCGGACCGAAGACCTCGCCGCGGAAACTGTGGGCGATCATCACGTGATCGCGGACGGTGATGCTGAACAGGGTGACCTCCGCTGTGCGGTCGGGTTACGGTGCGACCTCGCACCCGAGCGTAGCTGCACGCCCGGGAGGCGCCAGGTGGACGAGGGGACCGAGATGTTCGAACAGGCCTTCAACGACGAGGACGTGGCGGAGTCCGACCTGGTGACCCGCCGTGGCACTTTCCGCGCAGTCGCGTTCCGCGCGGACGGCCACGAGCACATGGCCCTCGTCTACGGCAAGACCAAGCTGCGCGAGAACGTGCTGGTGCGCATCCACTCCGAGTGCATGACCGGTGACATCTTCGGGGCCATGCGGTGCGAGTGCGGTGAACAGCTGGACGCCGCGCTGAACACCATCGTGCGCGAGGGCAGCGGCATCCTCATCTACCTGCGCGGTCACGAGGGCCGCGGCATCGGTTTGGTGGCAAAGGTGCGCACGCACGTGCTGCAGGACGCCGGTCTGGACACGCTGGACTCCGCCACGTCGCTCGGGTTGCCCGTGGACGTGCGCGACTACTCCCCCGCCGCACGTGTGCTGCGCCACCTCCGCGTGCAGTCGGTGCGCCTGATGTCCAACAACCCGGACAAGATCGCGGCGCTGGAGAGCAACGGCATCCCGGTCACCGCGCGCGTGCCGTCGTTGATGGCGCCGAACCCGCACAACATCGCGTACCTGACGGCGAAGCGCGACCGGCTCGGTCACGACCTGCCGCAGGTCGACTCGTTCACGTTGCCGCACGCCCGCTGAGCGTTGATTTCTCCGAATCCGGCGCTCAAAATGTGCCGATGCTGGCGCTGCGGGCCGGGCGTGCCTTCGACGGTGAGCACTCGCTCGCCGGCCCGATCACGGTCCTGACCGAGAACGGTGTCATCAAGGCCGTCGAGCGGGGCCATCCGGACGTTCCGGGTGCCGAGGTCGTCGATCTCGGCACCGCCACCGTCCTACCCGGACTGATCGACACCCACGTCCACCTCGGTGGCGACGGCCGGCCGGGCGCGCTCGACCGGCTCGCCTCCTACACCGCTCAGGAACGCGACGCGGTGATCGGGGAGAGCCTCGACCGGCAGCTGCGGGCCGGGGTGACCGCGGTCAGGGACCTGGGCGACCACGAGTGGTCCGTCGTCGAGCAGCGGGACCGGCACCGGCAGCGCGTCCTCGCCTCCGGTCCTCCCATCACCAGCACGAAGGGCCACTGCTGGTCGATGGGCGGGGAAGCCGCCGGTGAGGACGAGCTGCGCCGGGCCGTGCGGGAACGGGTGGAGCGCGGGGCCGACGTCGTCAAGGTCATGGCCAGCGGCGGGTTCACGACGGCGGGTACCGCGGTGAGCGGATGCCAGTTCACCGAGCACGAACTGCGCGTGGTCGTCGAGGAGGCCCACCGCCACGGCCTCCCGGTGACGGCCCACGCCCACAGCCTCGACGCGGTGCAACGCGCCGTGGCCGCGGGGGTGGACGGAATCGAGCACTGCACGTGCCTGACGGACAAGGGCATCCACGTCCCGGTCGAGCTGATGGACGCGATCGCCGAGGCGGACATCTTCGTCTGCCACACGCTGGGAACCGTGGCGGAACCGCCGCCTCAGCTGCTGGAACTGTGGGCGGAGGTGGGCATGAGCTACGCCCGCAAGGTGGACACGGCGGGCAGGATGTACGACCACGGCGTGAAAACCGTCGCCGGCACCGACGGCGGGATCAGCCCCGCCAAGCCGCACGGCATCATCGGGGTCTCCGTCGCCGACCTCGTCAAGGGCGGCGTGCCGAACGCGGCCGCGCTGGCCGCCGCCACGAGCCAGGCGGCGAGGGCGCTGAGCGTCAGCAAGGGCGTGCTGAGACCCGGTTGGGACGCGGACATCATTGCCGTGCAAGGAGATCCCATGCGGGACATCACGGCGTTGCGCAACGTCACGACCGTGGTGATCGGCGGTCAGATCGTGACGACGACCTTGCCGGCCGACCGTCGTGAGTAGACGTGGTCGATCGCGTTCAGGGCTTCGGACAGCGGGAAAGTCCGGTCCAGCGCGGGCTTGACCGTGCCCGCCTCGATCATCACGCGCAGCTCGTCGTAGACCTCGCCGCGTTCGGCCGACATCAGCGGCACCAGTTTCTGCGGCACGAAGGGATTGAGCGCCACCGCGCGCAACGCCCGTTCGAACCCTCCGGTGACCGGTCCCCCGGTCTCGGAGCCCACCAGCACCACCGTGCCGCGCGGGGTCACCGCTTTGCGCAGCCGCGACAACGACCGGTGGCCGCCGCAGTCCAGGATGAGGTCGTACGTGCCGGTGAAGTCTCCCGCGGTGTAGTCGATGACCTCGTGCGCGCCCAACGACCGCACCATCGCCACCTTCCGCGTGCTGCACACGCCCGTCACGTGTGCACCGAGTGCTCGCGCGATCTGCACCCCGTACGACCCGACGCCACCACCGGCGCCGAGCACCAGAACCCGTTGTCCCGGTTGCGCTTCACGCAGTCCCTGCAGCGCGGTCCCGCCCGAGACCGGCACCGCGGCCGCCTCCGCGAACGAGAGCCCGGCGGGTTTGCGGGCCAGCCGCGCGACCGGTGCGACGGCGTACTCGGCGAACGACCCCTGGCAGGTGCCGAACACCTCGTCGCCGACCTCGAACCCGGTCACGTCCGGGCCGAGTTCCTTCACCACACCGCAAACGTCGCGACCGGGCACCGGTGACTTCGGGCCGCGCACGCCGAACCCGATGAACCGCACCAGGTACGGCTTCCCGGTCAGCAGGTGCCAGGTGCCCATGTCGACGCCGGCCGCCCGCACCTCCAGCAGCACCTCGCCCCGGTCAGGCACCGGCACGTCCAGCTCACCGAGCGCCGCCGAGCCGTATCTTCGTTGTACGACAGCCTTCACGCCTCTTCCTCCTCCGGGTACTGGAAAACCTCTTCGAGCGACACCCCGAACACGCGCGCGATCCTGAACGCGACCTCCAGCGAGGGCGAGTACTTCCCCTGCTCGATGGCGATCAACGTCTGCCGCGTCACCCCGATGGCCTTGGCGAGATCCGCCTGCTTCATCTCGCCGCGCGCGAACCGCAGGGCGCGGATGGAGTTCGTGACCTTCGTGGGCTTCACCGCATTCCCCGCCGGTAGGCCGCGATCTTCGCCATCGAGCCGAAGAGCGCCGACAGCACGAAGCACAGGTAGAGCACGTTGGCGATCCAGAAGTGCGCCACCTCGAACATCGCCAGCGCCATCGCCGAGATGCCACCGATGACGACGAACGACTGACCGATGTGGTCGCCGAACCGGCCGATCTCGCGGTCCCGTTCGTCGACCTGCAGGCCGTCGTTGCGCGCGGCGATGCCGAACCAGATGCCGGACACGATCCCGATGACGATGCCGAGCCCGATCGTCCACAGCAGCGCGCCGGCGTAGGGCGTCTCCGCGAGCGGCCGCCCGTCCATGTGATTCAGGACAAGCAACACGTACACGACATAACCGACCACGGCGGACACGGCCAAGGCCCACGCCCGCTTCTCCTCGACCGCCATCGCGTCGCTCCCGATGTCAAAGAAACCTGACACGACCAAGGTAAAACGAACCGGACATCGTGTCAAACATCTTTGACTTTCGACCCGACTTGATCGGCACGTCCGTATGGCGGTCGACTACCGCCGATCGGACCCATTAGCGTGCGGCACATGCTCCGTCCGGTCCTTGTTGCGTGCGCGCTCGCCCTCACGGCGTGCAGCAACGCCGTGACGGCGGAACCGCCCGCCGTCACGAGCTCACAGCCGTCGTCGACCTCGCCGTCGTCCACCTCGCCGTCACAGCCGCCGCCGCAGACGCCGGCCGCGGCGGTCACCACCACCGAGGTCTGCGTGCTGCCCGACAGCGGCTTCGACTGCGCGTTCCAGAAGCGCATCAAGGACGCGCAGGCCTACGCCCAGACCAGGCCCGGCACCGTCGGCATCGTGCTGCGCGACCGCAAGACCGGGGCGACGTGGCGCAACGACCACGCGGGCGACATGACGTGGACGGCGTCGACGATCAAGCTCGCGATGGTGGTGAACCTGCTGGAGCGCAACCGGTCCGGCGCGATCACGCTGACCAGCGACGACCGCCGGTTGATGACCGCGATGCTGCACAGTTCCGACGACGACGCCGCCGACGCGTTGTGGAAGCGCTACTCCGGTACGACGTTCAACGCCGCGTTCCCGAAGTACGGCATGACCGATCTGGCGCCGCAACGGGGTTACTCGGCCACCTTCCCCTACTGGGGCTTCCAGAAGTGCACGACGAACGACCTCGACCGGTTGATCAACTACGTGCTCGACCGGGTGCCCGCGGACGACCGCGCCTACATCGTCGGGCAGATGCGCCAGGTCGGCCCCGAACAGCAGTGGGGCGTCTGGGGACCGGACTCCGGCAACAAGAACGGCTGGTCCGAAGAGGACGGCGGCTGGGTGATGAACTCCGTCGGGTTCGTCGGCCAGGACGCGCGGTACACGGTCGCGATCATGAACAACCTCAGGGGCCAGGGCGGTTACGACGCCGGCCGGCAGACCGACACGGAGATCGGCCGCATCCTGTTCCGGTGACCGTCAGTGGACTGTCAGAGCCGGTTGCTAGCGTGATGACCGACCTGCTCGCAAAACTGGGGAAGGGGTCGCGGTGCCGGACCGGAGGGCACAACTCGAGGAGAAGATCCGTTCGTTCTCCGAGCAGGCCGCCAGGGCGGGCCAGCTCAAGGACAAGATCTCGGAACTGCGCGGACAGGCTCGCAGCGGCGACGGCTCGGTGACGGTCACCGTCGCGCCGTCGGGTGCGGTGCTGGGCCTGCAGCTGAGTCCCAACGCGATGAAGTACAGCCACACGCAGCTGCAGCAGGAGATCCTCGCCACCATCAGGGCCGCGACGCAGCAGGCCGCGCAGATGCTGCAGGAGACCGTGGCGCCGGTGCTGGGCGACCAGGCCGACCGCTTCAAGGAGGCGTTCAACGCGCACGCCGGCGTGATGCTGCCGGACGCGCCGCCCCAGCAACCACAGCAACAGCAGCAGTACGCGCCACCGCCACCGCCTCCCCCGCACATGCAGAGGCCCGCACCGGGGAACCGTCCGAGGCCCGCGCCAGTCTCAGACGACGACGACTTCGGTGGCAACTCGATCCTGAGGTGATGGGGGAATGACGGGATTCCAGGTGCAGGGCGGTGCGCTGCTCGCGCACAGCTCCGGTTCGAAGGAGGCCGCCGGCCACTTCGGACAGTTGGCGACCCTGCTCGAACAGGCCCGCGTGAGCGACGACTGCTTCGGCCCGCTCGGTGAGCTGCTCGCGTTCAAGTACTTCGAGAGCCTGCAGGAATGCCAGGACATGGCCAACAAGGCCAAGACCTTCCTGGAGGGCGTGGCCGAACGCACCGAGCAGACCGCGCAGACCTACCGCGACGTCGAGGACGCGATCCACCAGGGCCTGCAGAAGCTGGGTTCCGGCGGTGGTCCGGGCACGCTGGCCGACCTCAACGGCGCGGGCGACGCCGGTCGCAAGGGCTACCTGGAGCAGAACGCCGGCTACGGCAGCTCGTGGGTCAGCGCGAGCGGCGACATCGCACGGGCGAGCAGCCCGCCGGACGTCGCGATCGCGGCGGTCAACGCGCGCATGGAACAGCTGCAGCTCGTGATGAGCCCCGGCCAGTCGTTCATCGACAACGGCCTCGGCTTCCTGATCGGTATCGTGATCAGCCCGATCGTCGAGTTCGTGCTCGAACCCGCGATCGGCGACCCGGAGCAGATGCGCAGCACGGCGACGGGCTGGGGCAAGGTCGCGGACTGGGTGCAGTCCTCCGGCGAGCACGAGAAGAACCGGGCCGCCGCGACGTCGCAGCCGTGGACCGGGCAGGCGGGCGACAAGTTCCGCCAGCAGATGAACGAGTTCGGCGAGGGCACCGACGCGTTCGCCAACGAGATCCGCGGCCTGCAGCAGATGCTCGACCTCGCCGCCGACCTCTTCGACGCGTTCGTCGAGACCTGCATCGACATCCTGCAGGAACTCGTGATGGGCCTGATCATCGAGTGGCTGGCCGCGCTGGCCGCCTCGTGGATCACGGCAGGCGCCTCGATGGGCGCCGCGGGCGTCGCCACCACCGCCGAGGTCACCGGCACGATGGCGCGTCTGGGCCTGAAGGTCAAGCAGCTGCTCGGCAAGCTCATGCCGTTGATCAAGAAGCTCGAGGAGCTGCTGCAGAAGCTGCGCAAGGGCCCGTTGAAGAAGCTGGTCGAGAAGGCGGAGGACCTGCGCAACGGCAACAAGGCCGAGAAGTGGCTGATGCGCAAGGTCGACGGCCACCCGCTGGCCAAGATCGTCACCAAGGCCGACCCGGCGACCATGGCGTCCAAGACGGGCAACAGGTTCGCGGGCAGGTTCGGAGTGGACGGTCCGGGCGCCGACTCGCTGACCACCACCCTCGCCGAGACCGGCCTGCGCATGGCGGGCCTGAGCGGCACCGGCCACGTGCCGACCGCCATCACCAACGGCGTCATGGAGAACGCGCCCGGCCTCGCGATGGAGCAGGGCATCAAGTACGGCTACAACAAGGCCCAGGACCCGTCCTCCGACGAGGAGCGGACCGACGCCATGAACCGAGGATTCGAGTACGAGTGATCTTCTCGGCACCACTCGGCCCCGGCCACGTCGCCCGGCAGCAGGTCTGCCGGGCCGGCGAGTCGTTGGTCTGGGCGATGTACCGGCAGACCTTCTACTACGCCGTCGAGGGCCTCGACAAGCTCGGCGCACCGGGCCGGTCGTTGTTCACCCGAGGCCTGTCGGCCGTGGGCCGCGGCGCGGGCGAGCTCGCGCTGACGATGTTGAGCGGTGGTGGTGGCGACCAGTCTTCGGCCGACAAGGCCCCTGCGGCCGACCACCTGGTCTTCGGCCCGTCCGGTGACTCGCTCGCGGTGCGCGCCCTGTCGCAGTTCGAACCGGGCACGCGCGCACATCGGCTGTGGGCGTTGACGTCCGAGCGGCTGGTGATCGCCGTCCGGGCCGAGGCAGCCGCTGCGGAACCCCAGCCGAGCTCGTTGCTGGGCAAGGCGATCGGGTTCGGCAAGGACATCGGCAAGATCCTCACCGACAACCGCATGAAGTTCGGCGACCACGTCGAGGGCGAACCGATCGCCGTGCCCGAGTACCGGGTGATCCTGGAAATCCCGCGCGCCCAGATCGCCGAGGCCCAGCCGGGCCGCGTGGTGCTGGTGGACGGCTCGGGCTTCGAGTTCCTGCTCGAACCCCCGACCGCGGCCGAGGCCGATGCGCGGATCGTGCAGAAGGAACTGACCAAGCACTGGCTGCGCCGCGGCGAGAACCTGGTCCTCGGCCTGCCACCGGTCATCGGCTACGTCGGCGGCGTCGTCGGAGGTTCGCTGCACGTGCCGTGGACAGCCGCCGGCCCGATGCCGCCACTGGACCTGGGCAAACTGCGCTGGCCGCTCCCCGCGCCGCCGTCACCGCAGGACTGGCTCGACGACCCGACGCTCGGCTACTGGGTCGAGGCGCCCGCCACGTCGAGCCTCGCAGTGCAACTGGCCGACCACTTCGCCTTCGGCCGCGGCAACGCACGGCTGGCGGTGAGCGACCAGCGCGTGGCCGTGGTGTACCCGACCCACCTGTTCGAGGCCAAGCCCGCCAACGTCTTCACGACGTTCGCGGAGATCCCGCGCACCGCCGTGCGGTCGCTGGAAACGGTCTTCACGGGCTGCAGCCTGCCGGCCCGCCCGGTGGTGCGGCTGACGTTCGCCGACGGCTCCCGCCTGCAGCTGCGCCAGCCCTGACGGCTGACGCCTGGGCTCGGTGAAGGGCACCTGCGTCGGGTACGGACACGCCGGCGTCCGACGCCCCGTCAACACACCAGGCCGAGCACCCGAACCACAAGCCCACCCGACCGACAACCACCGGCAGCTCCCGCCCAGACCTCCACCAGCGCCCGACGCCTGTCAGCGCCCGACGCCCGTCAGCGCCCGACGCCCGTCAGCGCGCGAAACCCGCCAGCGCGCGAAACCCGTCAGCGCCCGACGCCTGTCAGCGCGCGAGGTCCGTCAGCGCGCGAGGTCCGTCAGCGCGCGAGATCCGTCAGCGCACGAAATCCGTCAGCGCGCGAGATCCGTCAGCGCCCGACGCCTGTCAGCGCGCGAAACCCGTCAGCGCCCGACGTCCGTCAGCGCGCGAGATCCGGCACCTGAGCCACGAGATCCTCCGGCGCCGACAACCGCCAAGCCTCGAACACGAGCTCGGCGAGCTCGTCGGCCTCGATGCCCTCCAGGTACACCACGACCCACCCGAACCCGCCGGACGTGAACTGCTCCTCGAACACGTCCGGCCGCTCGGCCACCAACGCCTGCTGCTCGGACAACGTCTGCTTCAGCCCGACGGTCTGCGTGCGCGGCCAGTAGTAGCCGAACACCTTGCCCCGCACCCGGAAGGTGTCGTACTGCTGCCCGGACGAGCGCTTCGCCTCGGCGAGCCCGTCCACGATCTTGAAGAGTTCCTTGTTCGATGCAGCCACTGCCGACCCCCAAAGCCGAAGGCCCGCAGTATAAATCCGGCCGGTGTCCTCAACCGAGGAACTCAGGTGGTCGACGATCAGCGCCGCGTGGGACAGCGGGGTCCGCAGATCGTCGACGTCGCCGTTGGTCGTGTAGTCGAGCAGCACGACGTGCGCCGACTCGGTCAGTTCGCGCAGCCGTGCCACCTCGGCCCGCAGCCGGTTCTCCAGGACCCAGCGGTAGGTCGGCAGGTAGATCTCGTGCCGGGCGGTGCGGTAGTCGAGCAGGCGGTCGCCGGTCAGGCCCGCGCGGTGACCGCGGACCTGGCCCAAGCGGCGGACCGTGCGCTTCAGGCCCTTCATGGACGTCACCGCGAGCTTGGACGGGTCCACATCGGAGCTTTCGAAGACCTTCAGCGCCTGCCAGACGCCCTCGACGGATTCGCTTGTGACGCCTGGCGACATGGGGACCGGGATTTGGCCGTGCGGGTAGAACGGGCTGAAGCGCACCCACGGGTCGGGGCCGCGGGAGGTCACGTCGACGACCAGCGCGTCCGGGCGGGTCACCTTGCGGCGCTTGCTCGCCACTTCGATCGGCATGGGTCGAGGATGGCAGGAGGGTCTGACAATTCCGGGCTCTCAGCGGACGAGCTGCGGTTGGGCGGCGACGCGGCTGCGTTGGGTCAGGACCACGCAGACGACCACGACCGCGGCGGTGGCGAGGGCGGGCCAGCCGACCGGTTCGCCGAGGACGAGGGCCGACCACAGGAGCGTCAGGACCGGTTGGGCCAGCTGGATCTGGCCGATCTTGGCCACGCCGCCCGCGGCGAGGCCCGCGTACCAGGCGAAGAAGGCCAGGAACATCGAGATCAGGGTCACGTAGGCGAAGCTGAGCCAGACGACCGGGGTGGCGCGGGAGAAGTCCGCCGTGTACAGCGAAACCGGGATGGTCACGGGGAGCGCGACTACCAGCGCCCAGCAGATCGTGCGCGCGCCGCCCAGTTCGCGGGAGAGTGCGCCGCCTTCCGCGTAACCCAGGCCGCACAACACGACCGCGATCAGCAGGTAGGCGTCGGCGAGGCTGAGGGAACCGGAGAGACCTCCACCGGTCGCCACGAACGCCAGCACCGCGAGCAGGCCGGCACCGCTGGAGAGCCAGAAGGCGGTGGGCGGACGTTCGGAGGCGCGGACGACCGCCCAGATCGCCGTGGACATCGGCAGCACGGCGATCACGACGGCGCCGTGGGCCGAGGTTTGGGTGGTGAGCGCCAGGGAGGTGAAGAGCGGAAAGCCGATCACGATGCCCGCGGCGACTACGACCAGGCGGCGGAGCTGCGGCACCGACGGGAAGGGGGCGCGGGACGACGCGAGGTAGGCGATCGCGAGTACGGCGGCGACCAGGGCGCGGCCGAACGCGACGAACCACGGGTCGAGTCCGGCCACGGCCAGGCGGGTCGCCGGGAGGGAGAAGCTGAAACCCAGCACGCCGAGCGCGCCGAGTGTTACCCCCGCTGGCACGATAACGTTACTCTTGGCTCTCATGAATGAGGATAACGCAGCCGCCCGCGTTATCGAGGACCTGAGAGCCACCGCACAGGCCGGGCGCGCGGGCGATCGGATGCCGTCGGTGCGTGACCTGATGACCAGGCACCGCGCGTCACCCGCGACCGTGCAGCAGGCCATCCAGCGCGTGGCGGCCGAGGGGCTCGTCGAGGTGCGGCCGGGGCGCGGCAGCTACGTCGCCCGGCAGGCCGCCACCGGCAGCCAGGACCTGTCGTGGCAGGCCGTCGCGCTCGGCGAGGGGCGGCCGGGCGAGGAGCTGGTGGCGAACCTCCTCGCGGTGCCGAAGGCCGAGGCCATCCCCCTGTCCAGCGGGTACCTCGACCCGGATCTGCAGCCGACGGACGCGCTGGGCGCCGCGCTCAGCCGGGCGGCCCGCCGGCCCGCCTCGTGGGGTCGCGTGCCGGTCGAGGGCAGGGAGGAGCTGCGCGCGTGGTTCGCCAAGGAGGCGGGCGGCGAGCTCAGGGCCGGGGACATGACGGTGTGCGCCGGCGCTCAGGAGGCGCTCGCCACGGTGTTCCGCGGGCTCGGCGACCGCGGTGACGCCGTGCTCGTCGAGTCGCCGACCTACCTCGGCGCGATCGCGGCGGCGCGCGACGCCGGGCTCAAGGTGGTGCCGGTGCCCGCGGACTCCGACGGGGTGCGGCCGGACCTGTTGCAGGCGGCGTTCGAACGGACCGGCGCGAAGCTCTTCTACTGCCAGCCGCTGCACGCGAACCCGCACGGCGCCGTTCTGTCCGGCGAACGACGGCCCGAGGTCATGCGGATCGTGCGCAGGGCCGGCGCGTTCCTCGTCGAGGACGACTGGGCGCGCGGCTTCACGATCGACGGCAGCGCGCCGCCGACGCTCGCCGCGCAGGACACCGACGGGCACGTCGTCTACGTCCGGTCGCTGACGAAGGTCGCCGCGCCGGGGCTGCGGGTCGCCGTGATCGGGGCCCGCGGGCCGGCGGGCACCCGGCTCAAGAACACGCGGTCCAAACAGGACCTGTACGTCGCGGGACCGCTGCAGGAGGCGGCGATCGGCTTCGTGACGTCACCGGTCTGGCGCCGGCACCTGCGCACGCTCCAGCAGTCCTTGAGGGCCAGGCGCGACGCTCTGGCCCGCGCGGTCCGCGAGCACCTGCCGGAGTTCGAGCTCGCGCGGTCGTCCGGCGGCCTGCACCTGTGGGCGGAGCTGCCGCCCGACGTGGACGACCTGGAGCTGACGGCGGCCGCCGCGGCGCGCGACGTCGTGGTGTTCCCCGGCCGGCCGTGGTTCGCCGCTGAACCTCCTGGCGGCTTTCTCCGTTTGACCTACGGCGGCGCACCTGAGCACGTGCTCGCCGAGGGCGTCCGGCGACTGGCCGACGCGATGTCCGCCGTGCGGCGATGACCTGGTCGAGTGAATTGCATCGTTCGTTAACTTGACTGACTCCAGAAAAGACGGCAGGGTGGGTCCCGTGCCCACGGCCTTCGACTTCGAGCGCATGTTGCGTGGAGCGTCACTTCGGGTGACGGCTCCGCGGATAGCTGTGCTGTCCGCGGTGCACGAACACCCGCACGCCGACACGGACTCGATCATCGGTGTCGTGCGTCAGAACCTCGGCGCGGTCTCGCATCAGGCCGTGTACGACGTGCTCCGCGCGCTGACCGGAGCCGGCCTGCTGCGCCGCATCGAACCTCAGGGCTCCGTCGCGCGTTATGAGGCGCGCGTCGGGGACAACCACCACCATGTCGTGTGCAGATCCTGCGGAGCGATCGCCGACGTCGACTGTGCCACCGGCGCCGCGCCCTGCCTGGACGCATCCGACGACCACGGGTTCGTCATCGACGAGGCCGAGGTCATCTACTGGGGCACCTGCCCCAGGTGCACGACCGCCGCGAAAAGTTCCTGAACACCCGGAAGGATTCCCGTGTCCGACAGCACTGACGCCAAGGTGAGCGAGCTGAACGTGGAGGAGGCTGGCGGCTGCCCGGTCGCGCACGGGCGACTGAGCCACCCCACCGAGGGCGGCGGCAACCGCGACTGGTGGCCCAAGCAGCTCAACCTCCGGATCCTCCGCAAGCACCCCGTCCAGGCCAACCCCATGGGCGGTGAGTTCGACTACGGCAAGGAGTTCCTGACCGTCGACCTGGACGAGCTGGCGCGCGACGTCGACGCCGTCCTGACCGAGTCGAAGGACTGGTGGCCGGCGGACTTCGGGCACTACGGCCCGTTCATGATCCGCATGGCGTGGCACAGCGCGGGCACCTACCGCACGCACGACGGCCGCGGTGGCGCCGGCGCGGGCATGCAGCGCTTCGCTCCCCTCAACAGCTGGCCGGACAACGGCAACCTGGACAAGGCCCGCCGTCTGCTGTGGCCGGTCAAGAAGAAGTGGGGCCGCAAGGTCTCCTGGGCCGACCTCATGATCTTCGCGGGCAACCGCGCGCTGGAGACCATGGGCTTCAAGACCTTCGGCTTCGCCGGTGGCCGCGCGGACGTGTGGGAGCCGGACGAGGACGTGTACTGGGGCCCGGAGACCGAGTGGCTCGGCGGCGACGCCCGCTACAGCGGTGAGCGCGACCTGGAGTCGCCGCTCGCGGCCGTCCAGATGGGTCTGATCTACGTCAACCCCGAGGGCCCGAACGGCAACCCGGACCCGCTGGCCGCGGCCCGCGACATCCGCGAGACGTTCGGCCGCATGGGCATGAACGACGAGGAGACCGTCGCCCTCATCGCCGGTGGCCACACCTTCGGCAAGGCGCACGGTGCCGGTGACCCGTCGCTGGTCGGTGCCGAGCCCGAGGGCGCCACGATGGACGTGCAGGGCTTCGGCTGGATCAGCACGCACGGCACCGGCAAGGGCCGCGACACGATCACCTCCGGCCTCGAGGTCACCTGGACCCAGACGCCCACCCAGTGGGGCAACCTGTTCTTCCAGAACCTGTTCGGCTTCGAGTGGGAGCTCACCAAGTCCCCGGCCGGCGCGCACCAGTGGAAGCCGAAGGACGGCGCCGGCGCCAACACGGTGCCCGACCCCGAGGACGGCACGCTCAACCGCACGCCGATGATGCTGACGACCGACCTGTCGCTGCGCTTCGACCCGATCTACGAGCCGATCTCGCGCCGCTTCCTGGAGAACCCGCAGGAGTTCGCCGACGCGTTCGCCCGCGCGTGGTTCAAGCTGACCCACCGCGACATGGGCCCGATCCAGCGCTACCTCGGCCCGCAGGTGCCGCAGGAGGAGCTGATCTGGCAGGACCGCCTGCCGGTCCGCGACCACGAGCTGATCGACGCCGCCGACGTGGCCGAGCTCAAGGCCAAGATCCTGGAGACCGGCCTCTCGGTCTCGCAGCTGGTCAAGACCGCGTGGGCGTCCGCCTCGTCGTTCCGCCAGAGCGACAAGCGCGGTGGCGCGAACGGTGCCCGCATCCGCCTGGAGCCGCAGCGCAACTGGGAGGTCAACGAGCCCGACCAGCTCGCGCGGGTGCTGCCCGTCCTGGAAGGCGTGCAGGAGGCGTTCAACGCCGCCCAGACCGGTGGCAAGAAGGTCTCACTGGCCGACGTGATCGTCCTCGGCGGTGCCGCGGCGATCGAGCAAGCCGCCAAGGCCGCCGGTCACGCCGTGGAGGTGCCGTTCCTCGCGGGCCGCACCGACGCCACGCAGGAGCAGACCGACGTCGAGTCGTTCGCGGTGCTGGAGCCCGTCGTCGACGGCTTCCGCAACTACGGCAACAAGGCCACCCCACTGCCGTCCGAGTACCTGCTGATCGACCGGGCGAACCTGCTCGGCCTCTCCGCCCCGGAGATGACCGTGCTCGTCGGTGGTCTGCGGGTGCTGGGCGCGAACCACGGCGGCTCGCAGGCCGGCGTGCTCACGGCCAAGCCGGAGACGCTGACCAACGACTTCTTCGTCAACCTGCTCGACATGGAGACGGAGTGGAAGTCGGTCACCGAGGACCAGGAGAACTTCGAGGGCCGCGACCGCGCCACCGGTGCCGTCCGGTGGACCGCCACCCGCAACGACCTGGTGTTCGGCTCGAACTCCGAGCTGCGCGCCGTCGCCGAGGTCTACGCGAGTGACGACGCGTCGGAGAAGTTCGTCGTGGACTTCGTCTCCGCGTGGAACAAGGTCATGAACGCGGACCGCTACGACGTCTGATCCAGCTCCACCCAGGTACCCCAGGCCACTCCCCCGGCCTGGGGTACCTGCGTTTTCCGACGACCGCGCACGTTCCACCCTCAGTTTTATGAAGTTCGCACCTTCTGTGCGCTTCATCGCTTGATTCCCTCTTGTCCGATTCCGTGCGATCGGGGATTCTTCATCCCGTTCGACCACTGCGTGGACGTCGGGGGACACGCGCGACCTTCCCGAACGGGAACTGGGGGCATCACACATGACGCGTCGTTCTGCGACGCGGCACTTCCGTGTGCTCAGAACACGGAGCATCGCCGCGTCACTAGTCGCCGCACTGGCGTTCTCGCTGGTGCACGTACCCGCGTTCGCCGCGCCGCCGCCCAAGGCGACGGCCGTCGACCCGACCTCGCTGCCCGTCCTCAAGGGCGCCGAGGTCGAGGCACCGGCCACCGCGCCGGCGAACCCTGGAGCGGACTTCGGCCCGCTCGCGAAGCGGGAGCACGGGTCGAGCTTCGATCCGGCCAGGTCCACCCTGGCCTCCAGGTCGATGTTCGCCGAGGAGTACGCGAACCCGGACGGCACGCGGAGCCTCCGGCAGTCCACGGAACCGTTGAACGTCAAGGACGCCCGCGGTGAGTGGCAGAAGATCGACCCGACGCTGACGGCCGACGTGCCCACGCGCAGGGTCAGGGCGAAGCAGCACCCGCTCAAGCCGTCGCTCGCCGCGACCGCGGACGACCCGGCGCTGGTGAACGTCGAGTTCGACGGCCACAAGGTCTCGCTCGCGCCGGAGCGCAAGGCCCGCAGCACCGCCAGGATCGCCGACGCGACGGCGGAGTACACCGACGTCGCCGCCGACACCGACCTGACCTACGAGGTCACGCCGGGGTCGGTCAAGGAGACCATCAAGCTCAAGAAGGTGCCGTCCACGAACAAGTGGCGGTTCGTCCTCAAGGCCGGCGGCCTCACCCCGACCGTGACGGAGCAGGGCACGGTCGAGCTGAGGGACGGCCAGGGCACCCCGAAGATCGTGATGCCGCCGATCGTCACGTGGGACTCGGCCGGCAGCGGTGACACCGCGCCGCCGGCGCAGACCGGTGGCACCTACACCGTCGAGAAGTCCGGAAAGGACTGGACGCTCACGGTCGCCGTCGACGACGCGTGGCTGAAGGACCCGAAGCGGGTCTACCCGGTCAGCGTCGACCCGACCTTCACCTTCGGCGTCGCGTACGCGGAGTCGTACAAGTCCGACGGCTACGAGTGCACCAACTGCGGCGTCCAGATCGGCAACGCGCTGGACCGCGGCGACAAGTACTGGCGGAGCTCGATCCGCTTCAACTACGAGTCGTTGTACGGCAAGCGCATCGTGGGCGCGAAGCTCGACGTCCAGAACCAGCGTTCGCCGCTGAGCCCGGACAAGACCTGGCCCGCGCACCTCTACCACGCCTCCGCGCTGGACTTCAACGGTCTGGGCGGGTACCTGGCGACCGGCAACGTCGGCCAGGTCGGCACGCTCACCGGCGACAGCCTGGTGAGCTTCCTGCAGCACATCGCGGACATCAAGCACATGGCGACGTTCATGGTCGTCGGCCACGAAGCCCCGAACGTCTGGACCTACAAGAACGCCACCGCGACGCTCACCGTGGACACGGGTTCCGCGCCGCCGGCCCCGACCCTGGTCGGCCCGGCGGACCACAGCGTCATCACCAACACCACGCCGACCCTCGCGGTCAACCGGGTCAGCGATCCGGACGGCGACCCGGTGAAGTACTGCTTCACGGTCGCGACCGGCGCGGACGCCAAGTCCGGCGTCGTGGTCGACTCCGGCTGCCTCGACAGTCCTTCGTGGACGGTGCCGCCGGGCGTCCTGCAGGACGGTGTGGCGTACACCTGGCAGGCCAAGGCGTTCAGCGGTGCGACGTCGATGATCCCGAGCGCGGTGTTCCACCTCAAGGTCGACCAGCGCATCGGCGACCGCGGCCCGGCTCCGGTCGACACGCTCGGCCCGATCTCGGTGAACCTGGCCAACGGCAACGTGACCACGTCGGTCGAGTCGCCGACGTTCACCACGGTCGGCGGCACGGCGGGCCTGAACATGACGTACAACTCGCAGCAGCAGGAGCAGAAGGGCCTGCGCGCGTCGTACTACCCGGACCTGTCGCGCAACGGTGAGATCGGCGCCCAGCAGCAGCCGGTCCTGGTGCGCACGGAGCCGCAGGTCAACGTCGACTGGGGCGACACCTCGCCGTTCGCGCCGGCGTTGGAGAAGGACTGGTTCGTGGCGCGCTGGGAGGGCTACTTCCAGGCTCCCGCCACCGGCAAGTACCAGTTCGCCGGCGTGCACGACGACCGCCTGCGGGTGTGGGTCAACGGCAACTCCGTCTACGACCAGGGGTGCTGCAGCGACGTCAACTGGGGCGTGGCGACCGAGGTCCAGCTGACCGCGGGCCAGCGCGTCCCGATCAAGGTCGAGCTCGCCGAGGTCGGCGGACCGGCGTACCTGCGCCTGTTCACCCGCACGTCGGACGGCACCACCGTGCCGTCGCAGATCATCCCCGCCGACTGGCTGCACTCCTCGGACCTACCCGCACTGCCCAAGGGCTGGACGCTGAGCGCCGACCTCGACGGCAGCGGCACGAGCTACACCGAGGCCAAGGTCACCGACCAGAACATCGTCCTGACCGACGGCAGCGGTGCGAAGCACACGTGGACCAAGAAGTCCGCCGGTGGCTACACCCCGCCCAACGGCGAGGAAGGCGTCATCGCGCTCGACACGGCGGGCCGGGTCACGCTGACCTACGGCACCGACGTGTACGTGTTCAGCTCGGAGGGCAAGCTGGAGTCGCAGTCCACCGCGACCGACACCCGCAAACCCGCCGCGTTGCAGAACATCTACGACGGATCTCCCTCGCGGCTGAAGGAGATCAGGGATCCGGTCTCCGGGCGTTCGCACCGGCTGTACTACAACCGCCCCGGCGACGACTGCTACGCGGGCGCAACTCCCCCACCGGACGCGGAACGCCTGCCGCCGTCGCAGATGCTCTGCCGCATCGTCTACTGGGACGGCAGCCAGACCAAGCTGTACTACCACCGCGGGAACCTCGTGGCGGTGGAGGACCCGGGCAAGGAGCTGACGCAGTTCAGCTTCACGTCCAACGGCCTGCTCGACGGGCTGCGCGACAGCCGTGCCGCCGACTGGGTCTCGCGGGACCCGGCGAACCGCGAGAACGACCGCGCCAACTACATCGTCCACTACGTCGACCACACGGCGACGAAGCCGGTCGCCCGCCAGGTGTACCAGCCGAAGACGTCGGCCGACGTCGAGCGCACCCGGCACGGCTACCGCTACGACCCGGCCAACCGGACGTCCTATGTGGACGCCGACGGGCTGAACCCGGCCACGGGGTTCGTCACGAAGGTCGTCTACGACGAGGCCTTCCGGTTGCTGTCCAGCACGGACGCCACCGGCAAGACGGCGTCGTCGACGTGGAGCGTGAAGGACCAGGAGCTGACCACCACGGACGGCGCGGGCCGCGTGTCGACCACGGTGTACGACGCGCAGGACCGGCCGACCGACAAGTACGGCCCGGCTCCCGCGTCGTGCTTCAACGGCCAGCTGCCCAAGCCGGAGTGCGCGGCGACGGTGCCGCACACGAGGACGAACTACGACGAGGGCATCAACGGCCTCGCCGTGTCCTTCTACGACAACAAGAACCTGGTCGGCGCGCCGAAGGTGTACCGGACCGGGCTGGCCGCGGACGGCTCGTTCGCGGCCAACTGGGGCGAGAGCGCGCCGGTCACCGGCATCCCCGCGGACAACTACTCCCTCCGCGCGACCGGTGAGATCGTCTTCCCCGAGGCGGGCAACTACAAGCTCCGCGTCGTGGCCGACGACGGCGTCCGGGTCTGGGTCGACGACGCGAACGTGATCGACGACTGGATCGACACGGGCGCGAAGTGGCGTGAGGCGACGGTCAACAGCCCGTCGGCGGGCGCTGTGAAGAAGATCCGGGTCGAGTACTACGACCTGGCCAGCCTGGCGCAGCTCGAACTGCACTGGACCACCCCCGGTGGCACCCAGCAGGTCGTGCCGGCGGCGAACCTGAGGCCGAAGTACGGCCTGACCACCTCCACGGTCGGCGCCGAGTCGAACGGGGTGCCCGACTCCGTCACGACGACGAAGTACACCGAGAACGGCCTGGACGCCGCCTACGGGCTCGCGACCAGCACGGTGACGGCCGGCTTCACCCACCGCACCGGCTACGAGGCGGTGGGCACCGGTTACCTGCGCAAGACGGGCAAGACCATGCCCAACGGCGCGCAGTCGAGCTACTCCTTCTACGGCGACACCGAGACGCGGGACAACCCCTGCACCCCGGAGGTCGAGGCGATCAACCAGGGCGGTCTCGCGAAGCAGACCAAGCTGGCGTCCGGCCGCGTCGACGAGCAGGTGTACGACGCGTCGGGCCGGGTCGTCGCGGAGGGCACGGCCGGCAGGTGGAAGTGCACCACCTACGACGAGCGCGACCGCGTCGTGTCGGTCAAGTACCCGGCGAACTCCTCGTCGGGCGAGCGGACCGTCACCACGAACCACGCCGTCGACGGTGACCCGCTGGTGTCGTCGGCGACCGACCACAACGGCACGGTCACCACGAAGGTCGACCTGCTCGGCCGGGTCGTCGAGCACACCGACCTGCACGGCGTGCGCACCGAGACGAAGTACGACCAGATCGGTCGTTCGGTGTCCGAGACGGTCACCCCGCCGCTCGACGCGGCGCAGACCAGCACGTTCGCCTACGACGACGCGGGCAGGCTGAAGTCCACGTCGCTCAACGGTTCGGTGCTCGCCACCACGACGCACAACGCGGCCGGCGAGATCGCCTCGGTGTCGTACGCCAACGGCACGTCGCTGTCGGCGGTCGGCAGGGACGCCGCGGGCAGGGAGACGTCCCTCACCTGGCGGACGGCCTCGGGCGCGGAGGTGACGTCGACGGTGGCCCGCAGCCGTGCGGGCACGATCGTCGACGAGACCCTCGGCGGCGTGGACGCCCGCCCTGGCCAGCCGAACTACGTCTACGACGCGGCGGGCCGGTTGACCGAGGCGTGGGTGCACGGCCACCACTACACCTACGACTTCACCTCGGGCGCGCCCGCGGGTTGTCCGTCCGGTGCGGTGGGCAACGCGGGCCTGAACACCAACCGCGTCAGGCTGGTCGACGAGACCGCGTCGGGCAGGGCCGAGACCGGCTACTGCTACGACGCGTCGGACAAGCTCCTCGGCACCGCGGGCGCCTCGGCGGTCACGAACGTCAAGTACGACGACGAGGGCAACACCCTGGAGTTCACCTCCAGCGGGTCGACCACCCACCTCTCGTGGGACGGCGCGGGCCGCAACATCGGTGCCCGCTCGGTCGGGACGGACCCGGCGGACGTCGCGTACCAGCGCGACGCCACCGACCGGATCGTCCGCCGCGGTGCGTCGCTGGGCGACCAGCACTCGGTGCTGCTCTACGGCTACACCGGTTCCGGTGACACCGCCGACTTCGTGATGGACGCGACGAAGAAGGTCCTGTCGCGGTCGATCTCGCTGCCCGGCGGGGTGCTGCTGACCATCAAGGGCGACGTGCGCACGCACGACCACCCGACCGTCCGCGGCGACCTGACGCTCACCACGGACGCGGCGGGCAACCAGGTCGGCGACCTGCGGCGCTACACGCCGTTCGGCGAGCCGTTGAAGTCCGACGGCACGGTCGACCCGGACAACGTGCCGGACAACCAGCCCGGCCAGATGGACAACGGCTGGCTCGGACAGCACCAGCGCCCGTACGAGCACGCCGGCGCGCTGTCGCTCGTGCAGATGGGCGCCCGCCCGTACAGCCCGCTGCTCGGCCGCTTCCTCTCCATCGACCCGGTGGACGGCGGGTCCGCCAACGACTACGACTACGTCAACGGCGACCCGATCAACGACACCGACCTCGACGGCCGGTGGCCGGACTGGGGCAAGGCCTGGAACGCGACGAAGAACTTCGCGAAGAAGGCCCTCGACAACAAGTACGTGCGCGGCGTCGTGACCGGTGTCGCGGTCAGCCTGGTCTGCGTCGGAACCGCGGGAATCGGGTGTGCGGTCGGCGTCGGCTTCGCGGTAGGCGCAGCTCTCGGCGCGGCGAACTGGTACGTCAACCGCCGCAGCGAGAACGTGTGGGCTCACACCCTGCGAGGAGGCATCTCGGGGGCGCTCACCGGCCTGCGCGGATTCGCGGTCGCCAAGTACGCCCAGAAGAAGTGGCCCGTGGCGCGCGGCCACAAGGGCGGCTTCCTCAAGAATTACAAGAACGCTCGCACCAAATTCACTCCCGGAATGTTCTGGGCGCTGAAGCAACGCGCGAAGTTCAACAGGCAGAACCAGTTCAAGGCTCGTTACCGGTAGAGCTGCCGGCTCGAACGGTTGAGTAGGGTGGGGCCGGTGGCACGTCTACCGGCCCCCCTTTCCACGGCATGGGAGAACGTTGCACGAGATCCGGCGCAGTGCGCTCATCAACTACTTCGCGGCCGTGGTGCTGGCAGCAGGCGCCGCGATCGTCCCCGCTGCGCAGCTGGTGCGGCTGCCCACCTGGATTCCCGCCTGGGCGGTGATCCTCGTGGTCGGGCTGCCGCTGATGGAGATGATCTGGCGATCCGGGCTGAGACCGCGGCTGGTGTGGAACGACGGCGGAATCGCCGTGGTCCGGCCGTTCACGATCTCGGTGTACCGCTGGAGCGGGATCGCGAGGTTCGAAGAGGAGTTCAACCGGATTCACATCGTTTTCGCCGATGACGGTGAAGAGGAGTGGGAATTCGACCAGGCATGGCTGTGGTCGAAGATCTCCAAGAGATACGCCGCCCGCAGAGGACGCAACCAGGCCGCGTTGACCGAAGCGCTGGAGGTGGGACGTGCGCGCGGGGAGCTGGTGCGCCCACCTTCGGAGGTTCCGCGCCGGCCGGTGACGCTCTACCTGATCATGGTGCCGGCCGTGGTGTTCGGTCAGTGGCTGGTAACCACGGTGTGATGGAACTCGACGAGCTGCTCAGGACCCCCGGCGCCGAACTGGCGCGCGGAATGTTCAACGACGCCGTGGTGGTGCCGGGCGAGTGGGTCGCCCGCTTCCCCCGCGCCGACCTGCCCGACGCACGCCGACGCGCGCGGGCGCTCGTGCGGATCGGGCGGCTCGGCCTGCCCTTCACCGTGCCGGAGGTGGTCGAGGACCGGCTGGACCTGCCGCTGGGACGGGCCCACGTCGTGATCTCGTACCTGCCCGGCGAACCGGCGGACACCGCGAGCGACGAGGCGGTGCGCGAGGTCCTCGACGCGCTCGCCGCGGTCGAGCTCGATCCGGAGCTCGTCGCTCTGCTCGACGAACCGCTGTACCACGCGGGTGGCCGGGAAACGGCCGAGACGATCACCGAGCTCGTCTTCCCGCTGCTCACCGACGACGAACGCGACCAGGCTTCCGGGGTGCTGCGGCGTTACGCGGAGCTACCCGCGGTGACGGGTTTCGTGCACGGTGACCTCGCCCCGGTGAACCTGCGCTGGCAGCACGGGAGGATCAGCGGGATCATCGACTGGGACTTCGCCTGCGCGGGTGATCCCGCGCTCGACGCGGCCGCGTTCGCGAACTACGGCTGGCCGCTGGTCCGCCGCATCCGGCCCGAGCTGTACGAACGCGCCCGCACGCACGCCGCGATGTTCCCCCTGACCGGCGCGGTCTCGGCGATCCGCCAGGACGGCGACCCGGCGAAGTTCCTCGCCTGGTTCCGCCGCAGGTGCGCGGTCCGCGAACACCCGCCCGCCAGTTGAAACGGACCGGGCAACGCGGACTTCACCCGTGCGGAGGACTTGATCACTATGATGGGTGAGTGCCCCTGAGTCGCCGACCTCCCGCGCTGCTTGCTGCGCTCGCACTCCTCGGCACGGTCACGGCCTGCACCAACGCGGCCGCCGGCGACCCGGTCGGCGCCCCGCCCGACCAGCGTCCGCCCACGTCGGACAGCGCTCCGCCGCCACCGCCGCGGGCCGATCCCAGGATCGACCTCAAGCTCGCGGTGAGCAACGGCAGGCAGAGCCCCGGCTCGGTCGTCGCAGGTGGCGAGGACGCCGTCTACAACTACGCACCCGCCGTGATGGTCGAGGGCGGCAAGGTCCGCGCCTGGTGGTGCAGCCAGGTGGGCAGCGCCAAGCCGGACGGCGACGACATCCTCTACAGCGAGGGCCCCGGCCCGGACGGCCCGTTCAGCGCGGCGCGCGCCGTGTTGTCCGGCAGCGGCACCAGCTTCGACGCGATGCACACGTGCGACCCGTCGCTGATCAAGATCGGCGACACCTACTACATGTATTACACGGGCGCGTCGCGCGACAACCACGCGAACGGCAGCTCGGTCGGGGTCGCGTCCAGCAAGGACGGCCTGAACTGGACGCGGGAGAACGGCGATCAGTCGATCATCGCTCCGGCCGGTGACACGATCCGGCAGAACACCTACGGTGCGGGCCAGCAGTCGGCGATCTACCTCGACGGCTGGGTGTACCTGATGTTCACCGACACCACCGGCCTCGCTTCGCACCAGAACGGCGCAGGTCAGTACGTGTTGCGCTCGCGCGACCCGCTGTTCGGCAAGGACGTCGAGGCGCTGGGGGCGCAGGGCTTCAAGCCCGTGCCGTCGGCCAACCAGCCCCGCACCCGGTCCGTGGTCGAGGCGTTCAGCGCGGACTGGATGTGGATCGAGTCGGCGTCCGCGTTCGCCATCGCCCACTCCACCGACGACGGCACCACCGTCACGTTCTGGAACAAGGACTTCACCCGCCACCCGTTCGAGCCGGTGGTGATCCCCGGTGCCTGGAAGGAAGGCCCTGGCCTGGTCAGGACGCCGGAGGGCCACGCGCCGGTCAACTCGACGGACCCGTGCGGCCGGGTGTCCCTCGACGTGCTGCGCGCGACCGGGGTGAGCGGCTCGGGGGCGCCCACGAACATCGGGCACTTCGGTCTCGACGCGACCGGGCTCAAGGGGTGCGCCACCCTCGACGAGGCACGGGTGCTGGAGGGCTTCGCGCTGCCCTCCCCCGAACGCACGGCGGACGTGGTGGTGGGCGGCAAGCTCGTGCGGTTCGAACGGCGCTCGGTGGCCGAGAAGTTCGCCCGCGGTGTGCTCGGCGCCCGCCCGAAGGTCGCCGACTCGCTGCCGGTCGCGGTCAGGGTCCCCGCAGGGGCACCCGCCGTCATCGCCCCGGACGGCGTCGTCGGGCTGGTGCTCGACAACAAGCTGTGGGTGGTCGGATCGGCCGCGGTGGCGACGCTCAACTCGTCGGCCGTCCAGCCGGTGTCGGCCGAGGAGTGGGCGCGCTACCAGCGGCTGCCGGATCTCGCGCTGCGCTGACCGGTACGTTCTCCCCAGGCCGAAATGGACATGGGGGACCGATGACGGCGACGATCGAGCGACCGAGGGCTCTCGCGGACAGCGTGATCCCGCTGCCCGCCGACCCTCCGCACGAACGGGCGTGGCTGGGCCTCGCCGGCGCGTTCCTGGCCTCGGTGGCGTTCCTGCTGCTCATCCCGGCCGGCTGGGCCCGGCTGGACCACCTGTGGGCGGAGGACGGCGCCAGGTTCATGGTGGACGCGGTGCGGTCACCGGCGCTGTCGAACCTGATCGAGCCGTACGGCGGCTACCTGCACACGTTGCCGCGCCTGGTCGCCCAGGTGGTGGCGGTGCTGCCGATCGAGTGGACCGCCGCCGGGTTCGCCGTCGCCGCGGCGGTGCTGCGGGCGCTGGTCGCGCTGGTCGCGTTCGCGGGCTCGAAGGCGTACCTCAGGTCGACGCCGCTGCGGTTCGCGCTGGCCGCGCTCGTGATCGTGCTGCCGGCGGGCAACTCCGAGACGTTGAACAACATGTCGAACCTGCACTGGTTCCTGCTCTACGGCGCCTTCTGGGCGTTGTTGTGGCGCAACGCCCCGCGCGTGCCGGTCGCGGTGTTCGTGTTCCTGGCCGCGGTGTCGAGCCCGCTGGTGTTCGTCCTGGCACCGATCGCGCTGGTGCGGCTCTTGCTGCCGCGCAAGGAGGTGCCGATCGCGTTCCTCGCCGGTCTGGCGGTCCAGGCCGCGGCGATGGTGTTCGCGACCAGGACGCCGTACTCGCACGACGAGGTCGACCCGGTGCAGGTGCTGCTGGCGAGCCTGCTGCGGGTGCCGGTGGTGGCGTTCACGGGGTCCGAGCGGGTCAGCGAGTTCTACCCGGCGCACGGCAACCTGGTGATCGTGCTGGCGCTGCTGGCCGCGGCCGTGCCGATGGCGGCGGGACTGCGGTTCGGCGACCGCGCGGGACGGGCGCTGGTGCTGGTCGCGGCCGCGTACAGCGTGATCGTCATCGTCGCGTGCCTGGTGCTGAACTGGTCGCAGGCCCTGCAGGTGCAGGCACCCGGCGTCGTGATGGCCGGGCAGCGCTACAGCATCGCGCCGTGCCTGTTCCTGTTCACCGCGATCTTCGTGGGACTCGCCGCGACACCGGCCGCGACCTGGGCACGCGCGGTGGTCGGTGGCAGTCGCTGGCTCGTCGGGATCCTCGTGGTCGTCAGCATCTTCTCGCACCTGCAGGCACCCGAGACCGTGCTGAAGGGCGTTCCGTGGGACGAGAGCCTCGCGCAAGCCCGTGCGGAGTGTGCCGCGGGCGCCCAGGAGGTACGGCTGGAGCACGAGCCGAAGGGCTGGTTCTTCGTCGTGCCGTGCCGCGCGACGGGCTGATTCGGCGGGGCTGTCGAAAACGCGTGCGCTCGTTCGACGCAGGAGCATGACGAACTCAACGACGAAGACCCGCAACCTCGACCAGTACGGCAACGCCGCCCTGCCGTGGACGCAGGCGCGCGACCTGCTCGCCACCGAGTCCGCCACCTCGGACGTGCCGTTCTTCCTGAACACCGTGCGACCGGACGGGCGGCCGCACTCGGTGGGCATCGGTGCCGTCTGGTTCGAGGACACCCTGTACTTCGTGAGCGGGCCGGGCACCCGCAAGTCGCGCAACCTCGCGGAGAACCCCGCCTGCACGGTGTCCGTGCGGCTCACCGGCCTCGACCTCGTGCTGGAGGGCGACGCGCACCGCGTCACCGACGAGTCCACTTTGGACCGGGTGGCGGCGAGGTACCGCGAGTCCGGGTGGCCGGCCGAACGCGAGGGCCAGACGTTCACCGCGCCCTTCACCGCGCCGAGCGGTGGCCCGCCGCCCTGGTACGTCTACCGGATCTCGCTGCGGTCCGCCCACGCCGTGGCGACCGCGGCACCGGGTGGGGCCACGCGCTGGACGTTCAGCTGAGGAACTCGCGCAACGACCGGGCCGGCCTGCCCGTCACGTCCTGCACGGTCGTGGTGACCCGGTCTTCCGCACCACCCCGGATGTCCTCGTCGAGCTGGGCCAGCAGCACGGCGAACTCCCGCGGCAGGTGCCCGGCCAGCAGCTCGGTCATCTCCGCGGTGCTGACCGAGCGGTGCCGCACGGGCCTCCCCGTGACCTCCGTGATGATCGCGGCGGCGTCGGCGTAGCTGAGCGCCTCCGGTCCGGTGAGCACGTGATCCGCGTTGTGCGGCACCGGGTCCAGCAGTGCCCGTGCGGCCACGGCGGCGATGTCGGCGGCGTCGACGAACGCGACCCTGCCCGCACCGGTGGCGGTGACGATCTCGCCGGCGCGCACACCGGCCGCGACGGGGTGGTCGCCGGTGAAGTTCTGCATGAACCACGACGGCCGCAGCACGGCCCACTCCGGCATCGCCCGCACCAGCGCCGGGAGAGCGCCCATCCCCGTGGCGCTCTCCCGGACCGCGGACGAGCTCAGCAGCACCACTCGCCGCACGAGCCGCGCCCGAGCGAGGAAAGACTCGACCACCGGGGCCGGCTCGGCAACTCCGATCGGCGGGATGAGGTACACGCGGTCGACGCCGTCCAGCGCGGCCTCGAACGTCGCCGGGACGTCCCAGTCGAACCGGACGTGGTTGGCGCGCACCGGTTTCCTGGTGCCGAGGCGGGCGCCGGGCAGCAGCGGGGCGAGCAGGCGGCCGGTCGTGCCGGTGCCGCCGATGACGAGCGCGGTCACGACAGCTCCCGCACGTAGAGCGGGTTCCAGTAGTCGCGGTACGAGACGATCTCGCCGTCGCGGGTCGTGATCACCGCGATGTAGGAGAACCGGTACGGCCTCCCCGTCGGCACCACGGTCCCCTCCGCGTCGAACTCGACCACGACGACGTCCGGGTCGGTCGACTGATGCACGACCTGCCGCGGAAAGCCCTGGATGTCGAGCGTCTTCGGGTAGTCGCGCAGGTAGTCCGCGATCGCGGCGCGGCCCTCCAGCCGCGCCGGGTAGCCGGGCGGGGCGAACGGGAACTCCATCACGCCGTCGACGGCCCACAGGCCCGCGAACCCGGCCATGTCCTTGTCCAACAGCAGTTGCAACGCCCGTGCGACGAGTGTCATGACTCCTCCAAGAAATGGACGATACGGTACCGTCCCGTCCACCACGTTAGGCGGGACGGGACCGTCTCGTCCAGTCCTATGATGTGCGTCATGACCAAGCGCACCCCGACCGGCGCCGCCGTGCTGCAGCCCCAGGTCACCCAGGCGATCACCGAGGCCGTGCTCGACGAGCTCGCCGAGCACGGGTACGGCCGGCTGTCGATGGAAGCCGTCGCCAAACGCGCCGAGGTCGGCAAGAGCGCGCTGTACCGGCGCTGGCCGTCCAAACAGGACATGGTGGTCGCGGCGCTGTCGGAGTTCTCCGTGCCACTGGCCGAAGTTCCGGACACCGGATCGCTGCGGGGCGACCTGCTGGCGACCGTCACGGCGGTGCACGACTGGCTGACCCACCCGCGGTTCGCGACGATCCTGCCGGACCTCACGGCCGAGGCGGTCCGCAGTCCGGCACTGGCCGAGGCGATCGCGGCCACGATCGGCGAACCGCGCCGCGCACTGGGCGCCGTGACGCTGCAGCGGGCGGTCGAACGTGGTGAGCTGCCAAAGGACTTCGACGTCGAGATCGCGCTCGACCTGGTCGCCGCGCCCGTCTACTGGCGGCTGTCCGTGCGCCGGGCCGCCGTCGAGCCCGACTACCTCGAACGGCTCGTCGACCACCTCATGCGCGCGCTTCAGTGCTGATAGCTGGGGTAGTCGACGTACCCGGCCTCGGTCTGGAACCACGTCTCCCGGCCGGCGTCCACGAGCGGCAGCCCGAGCCGGAACCGTTCGACCAGGTCTGGGTTGCCGAGGTAGGCACGGCCGTAGCTGATCAGGTCGGCGCCGTTGGCGAGCCAGCGCTCCCCCTGCTCGCGCGTGCCCTCGTGCGGGCCGATCTGGCCGCCGGGGTTGAGGATGAACGCGGTCGGCCACGCCTTGCGCAACCCCATCAGCACCTCGTCGTCCGCGGTCGCGAGCACGTGGACGTAAGCCATGTCCGGCAACGCTTTCAGCAGCTCACCGTAGAGCGAAGGCACGTCCTCCTCGACGATGTCCTGGACCTGGCCACCGGGTGAGAGCCGGATGCCGACGCGGTCGGAGCCGATGGCTTCCACCGCCGCCTCGGCCGCCTCGACGGCGAACCGGATGCGGCCGGTGATCGAGCCGCCGTACACGTCTTCACGCTGGTTCGCGTTGGAGGACAGGAACTGCTGGATCAGGTACCCGTTGGCGCCGTGCAGCTCGACCCCGTCGAACCCGGCCTCGACCGCGCAGCGGGCCGCGTCACCGAACGCCCGCGCCTGCTCCCCGGCCTCGGTGGAGGACAGCGCGCGAGGCACCGGCGCGGGCACCACGCCGGCCGCGGTGAAGACCTCGCTCCTGGCCGCGATCGCCGACGGGCCGACGGGGTGGTGGCCGGCGACCTCGGGGTGGCCGATGCGGCCGCCGTGCATGAGCTGGGCGAAGATCCGGCCGCCGTTGGCGTGCACGGCGTCCGTGACGACGCGCCAGGCCTCGACCTGCTCCGCGGTGTGGACGCCGGGCATGAACGGACCGGCCTGGCCGACCGCGTTGGGGTGCACGCCTTCGGTGACGATCAACCCGGCCGTGGCGCGTTGGGCGTAGTAGGTGGCCGTCGCTGCGGTCGGCTTGCCGTCCACGGCTCGTGCGCGTGTCATCGGCGCCATCACGAGACGGTTCGGCAGGGTCAGGTTTCCGAGTCGGTAGCTGGTGAGGAGCATGAGGACTACGCTAGAAACCTGACGCTGACGTCAGAGATAGCTTTTGTGGCGGAGGTCTCATGCGCATCGGCGAGTTGGCGACGAAGACGGGCGTGAGCGTGCGCGCGTTGCGCTACTACGAGGAGCAGGGGCTTCTCGCGTCCGAACGCAGTGAGGGCGGGCAACGGCACTACGGCGACAAGGCCGTCGACCGGGTGCGGACGATCCAGCAGCTCTACGCCGCCGGCATCTCCAGCGCGTCGATCCTGGAGATGCTGCCGTGCCTCGCCACCGGGGTGGCGTCACCGGAGGTGCTGGCGAAACTGCGGGAGCACCGGTCGTCGGTGATCCGGCAGATCGACGAGCTGCAGGAGACGCTCCTGCAGCTCGACTCGGTGATCGCCGGGGCGGTCAAGGCCCACGCGTCCGGGATGCCGTGCGCGCCCGGCTGATCAGATGGTCGCGGTGTCGATCACGAACCGGTACCGCACGTCGCTCGACTGCACCCGGTCGTAGGCGACGTTGATCTGGTCGGCGCCGATCAGCTCGATCTCCGCGCCCAGGCCGTGCTCGGCGCAGAAGTCCAGCATCTCCTGGGTCTCCGCGATGCCGCCGATCATCGAGCCGGCGATCGTCTTGCGGCCGCCGAGCAGCCCGAACAGGTTCACCGAGACCGGCTCCTCCGGCGCGCCGACGTTGACCAGCGCGCCCTCGGTCCTCAGCAGCCCGAGGTAGGCGCTGAAGTCGAGCGGCGCGGACACCGTGGACACGATCACGTCGAACTTGCCCGCCAGCTCGGAGAACGTCGCCGGGTCGTTGGTGGCGCGGTAGTCGTGGGCGCCGAGCGCGAGACCGTCGTCCTTCTTGCGCAACGACTGCGACAGCACGGTCACCTCGGCGCCGAGCGCACGGGCGATCTTGACGCCCATGTGGCCGAGCCCGCCGAGGCCGACGATCGCGACCTTCTTGCCGGGGCCGACGTTCCAGTGCTTCAACGGCGAGTACAGCGTGATGCCCGCGCACAGCAACGGCGCCGCCACGTCCAGCGGGAGCGAGTCCGGGATCCGCACGACGTAGTTCTCGTCCACCACGATCTGCTTCGAGTAGCCGCCGTAGGTGACCTCGCCGTCGCGGCCGATGCCGTTGTAGGTCATCGTGCTGCCGTTCGCGCAGTACTGCTCAAGGCCGCGCAGGCAGTAGTCGCACTCGCGGCAGGAGTCGACCATGCAGCCGACCCCGACGTGCTCGCCGACGGCGAACCTGGTGACCTCGGCGCCGACCTCGACGACCACACCGGCGATCTCGTGTCCGGGCACCATCGGGAAGATCCCCTGGCCCCAGCCCTCGTTGACCTGGTGGATGTCGGAGTGGCAGATGCCCGCGTACTTGATGTCGATCAGAACGTCGTGCGCGCCGACCGCGCGACGCTCGATGGTGGTGCGCTCCAGCGGTGCCTTGGGTGCGGGAGCGGCGTAGGCAGCGACGGTGCTCATCTGGTTCTCTCCTCGGTTTCGTCGTGTCACCGAGAACAGTGCCGGGACCGCGGGCACCCACCCAGACACCTGGTTTTCGTACGACTGCCGTGCCTACCACTGGCAGTAGCAGGCACGTCGTGGCCGGTCCGGGGATACTCGGGACCATGACCGATCCGCGCACCGAGCTGAGCGAGTTCCTGCGCAGCCGTCGAGCGCGGCTGTCCCCCGACGACCTCGGCCTGCCCCGTTACGGCAGGACCCGCCGCGTACCCGGCCTGCGCCGCGAGGAGCTGGCGCAGCTCGCGGGCGTCTCCGTCGCCTACTACACGCGTCTTGAGCAGGGCAACGCGCGCAACGTGTCCGCGGAGGTGCTCGACTCGATCGCGCGCGCGTTGCAGCTCAACGACGCCGAACACACCTACCTGCGCAACCTCACGCACTGCCCGACCAGCGGCAAGAAGAAGACGGTGCGCTCGCAGGTGCGGCCGGCGTTGACCCACCTGCTCGACGGCATCTCCGTGCCCGCGTACATCGGCGGACGACGTTCGGACGTCCTCGCGTGGAACTCGATGGCCGCGGCGTTGTTCGGCGACTGGGGCGCGCTGGAACCGCGCGACCGGAACTGGGCGAGGTTCATCTTCCTGCGCCCGGAGTACCGGGCCCTCTTCGTCAACTGGGAGAGCAAGGCCGCCGACGTCGTCGGGTTCCTGCGGATGGACGCGGGCTGCTTCCCGAACGACCCGGAGCTGGCCTCGTTGATCGGCGAGCTGTCGGTGAAGAGCGAGCTGTTCCGGCAGCTGTGGGCCAAGCACGACGTCAAGGAGAAGAGCTTCGGCACCAAGGTGCTGCGGCACCCGCTCGTGGGTGAGATGACGCTGTCGTACGAGACGCTGAAGATGCCCAGCGAGCCGGACCTGTTCCTGAGCACGTACCACGCCGAGCCCGGCAGCCCGTCGGCCGAGGCGCTGCAGCTGCTCGCGAACTGGGGCACCGACGCGACCCGTGCCGGGACCTCTGCTACTACTCAGGCATGAGAACGCCGCGGCTGGAGATCGAGTACTGCACCCAGTGCCGGTGGTTGCTGCGAGCCGGCTGGACCGCGCAGGAGCTGCTGACCACGTTCACGACCGAGCTGGGCGAGGTCGCGCTGATCCCCGGCACCGGTGGCGTGTTCGACGTGCGGCTGGACGGCGAGACCGTGTGGTCGCGCAAGGAGCAGGACGGCTTCCCCGACCTCGCCGTGCTCAAGCAGCTGGTGCGCGACCGGGTGGCGCCGGAACGTTCGTTGGGCCACACCGACCGCAAACACTCGTAGCGCTCATCGTCCCGTCATGGCGCCCATGGCCCGCACCGCCTGACGCCTGCTCGCCAGCCGGGACACGGCGACCATCGTCCGGTTCGCCCTGCCGACGGCGATGCTCGGCGGCGGGTTGCGCCGGTCCAGCGTGCGCAACGCCGTCCGGACCACGAGCTCCGGAGTGTGCAGCCGCGCTCCCCCGGCGGCCTGCGGTCCCGCGACGTCGAAGAACTCGGTGCTGGTCGCGCCGGGCGAGAGGGCGAGCACCCGCAGGCCGGTGCGGCGGTGCTCCTGCCACAACGCCTCGGTGAAGCTCAGCACGAACGCCTTGGCCGCGCCGTAGACGGCCATCCGCGGAACGGGCTGGTACGCGGCCATGCTCGCGACGTTGACCAGCACCCCGCGCCCGGACGCCACCAGCTCGTCGAGGAACGTCCTCGTCAGCTCCACCACGGCCGAGACGTCGAGCGCGATCTCGGTGCGCAGCGTCTCCGCGTCTTCCGTCGCGAACGGCCCGAACGTGCCGAAACCCGCGTTGTTGATCAGCCCGGTGAGCTTGAGGCCGCGACGGCGCAGCTGCGCGGCGAGCCCGGCGACGGCTCCCGGTTCGGTGAGGTCGCACGGCAGCACCGTCACGTCGACACCCGCCAGCTCGGCCCCGAGCGCTTCGAGCCGTTCCGTCCGGCGAGCTACTAGGACCAGGTCAGCGCCTCTTCCGGCGAGCTCCCTGGCGAACTGGGCACCGATGCCCGCACTGGCGCCGGTGATCAGGATGCGTGCGCCCCGGTAGTCGATTGTCACTTCGGTCCTCCTTGGCATCGAGTGCCAAGTTAGCATCAAGTGTCCGCGAGACGCCAAGGGTCGAGGTGGCACTAAGGTGGAGGACGTGTCAGATCGCCTGTGGGACCGCACCCGCCGCCGCGTCCAGGAGGAGGTCGTGGACGCCGCGCTCGCGTTGTTCCTCGAACACGGCTTCGAGGAGACGACCGTCGACCAGGTGGTGGCCGCGGCCGGGATCTCGCGCCGCTCCTTCTTCCGCTACTTCGGCACGAAGGAGGACATCGTCTTCGGCGACCTGGCCGAGCAGGGCCCGGTGATCCTGGAGGCGTTGCGCGCACGCCCGGACGACGAGCCGATCTGGGACGCGCTGCGGCACGCGTTCGGGGTGCTCAGCACGCTGGTGAACCCGGAACGCGGTGCCGCGATCGGGCGCCTGGTCACGTCGAGCCCGGCGCTGCGGGCCGCGCACCTCGAGAAACACCTGCGCTGGCAACAGGTTCTGGCACCGGAGGTGGAACGGCGCGTCGGCACCGGTGACGCGCCACCCGGCCTGGTCGGCGAGGCGATCGTGGCCACCGCGCTGGCGTGCCTCGACGCGGCCACCACCGCCTGGCTCGACCAGGGCGGCGACGATCTCGCCGAACTGGCGCGGCTGACCGGCATAGCGCTCGCCGCCGTCCGAAGTGGATGATCGCCGCTGAACCGAACTGGGTGAACCGGCACCGTTGATCACCCTTCGGCTCGTATGGTGAAGGCCGTGCATCCGAATCAGGGTTGGCCACCGCAGCCGCCTCCACCGAACTGGGCGCCGCGGCCGAGTGTCGCGCCCGCGTACTTCGCCGGCGCGCTGTGGTTGCTGGTGTCCGTGCTGTGCTTCGTCCTGGCGGGACTGAACTCCGAGGACGGCAAGGGCGTCCGGCAGACCCCGGAGGCCGCCGTCGCGTTGCTCGGACTGGCGTTCGGGCGCGGCGTCGTCGGCAACGGGGACGCGGCCATCGTCGCCACCTACATCGCGGGTGGTGTGGTGCTGCTGTTCACCGCGCTGTTGCTCGCCCGCCTCGGGTTCGCGCGCTGGCTGCTCGCCGGGCTCGGGTTCCTCGTGTCGATCTACTACGTCTTCGCGGTGATCCGGCTGACGATCAACCACGGCGGCACGTTCATCATCATGCCGGGCGTGGCGTTGATGCTGTGGCTGGCCGCGTCGATGGTCTCGGTGATCCCGCCGGTCGGGCAGGCGATGCGGTGACCTACACGTTCACGCCTCGGTACCACGAGATCGACGGCCAGGGCGTCATGTTCTACATGTGGTACCTGGGACACGTGGCCGAGGCGGTCGACGCCTTCTTCGCCGACCGCGGTCTGCCGCACCGCGACTGGCCGGGCCTGGGTTTCGACATCCACGCCGTGCACCTGGATCTGGACTTCGACGCGGGCATCCGGCCGCGGGACGCCGTCGAGGTGCTGATCAGCACCTCGCGGATCGGCGGCAAGAGCTTCACGCTCGGCTTCGCGTTCCGGCGCGACGGCGAGATGGTGTGCAGCGGTGGCGTCGTCTACGCCACCGTCTCCACCGAGGGCCACGGCACCATCGAGCTGCCGCGGGTTCTGGTCGAAGTGCTGCGAGGCTGACCGGTCCGCAAGCGGTTGTGCTCCAGCGGGTTTCGAGGCGACGAACGTACGTTCTTCAACCAAATGCCCGCCGACCGCTTGGGGGACCTCTGAGATGTCGCACGAAGCTGCAGTGGACGGCGGCTGCCTCCCGGACCTGTTGCGCAAGCAGGTCGAGGAGCACCCCGACCGCACGGCCGTCGTCTTCGGCGAGGAGACCATCACCTACGGCGAACTCTTCGAGCAGAGTTCGGCACTGGCCACGCACCTGCGGAGACTCGGCGTCACCGCGGACGACTGCGTCGGCATGTTCGTGGAACCGTCACTCGACCTCGTGGCCGGCGCGTGGGGAATCCTCTGCAGCGGCGGCGCTTACCTGCCGCTGAGCCCGGAGTACCCGGAGGAGCGGCTCCGGTACATGATCGAGGACTCGCGCACCGAGGTGGTGGTGACGCAGCCCGCGCTCAAGGCCCGGCTGCTCGAACTGGTGCCGAGCGGCGTCCGGGTCGTCACGCTGGACGACTGCGACGAGGCGTTCGACGACGGCTTCTCGCCCGCGCACGACAGCCTCGCCTACATCATCTACACCTCGGGCAGCACCGGCCGTCCCAAGGGCGTGATGATCGAGCACCGCAGCATCGTGAACCAGATGCTGTGGCTGCACGACGCGCACGCCATCGACGGCACGAAGCGCGTGGTGCAGAAGACGCCGATGAGCTTCGACGCGGCGCAGTGGGAGATCCTGGCACCCGCGGTCGGCAGCACCGTGGTGATGGGCCGTCCCGGCATCTACCGCGACCCGGAGATGCTCATCGAGACCATGCGCGAGCACGGCGTCACGACGTTGCAGTGCGTGCCGACGCTGCTGCAGGCGTTGATCGACACCGAGGAGTTCCACACGGTCACGTCGCTGCGGCACGTGTTCAGCGGTGGCGAGGCGTTGTCCCGCACGCTGGCCCAGAGCTTCGTCGCGACGATGCCGGGTGTCGGGCTCATCAACCTCTACGGGCCAACGGAAACGACGATCAACTCGTCGTCCTTCGCGGTCGATCCCGCGCAGCTCGGCGAGGCACCGAAGTCGATCTCGATCGGCAGCCCGGTCGCGAACACGACCTACCTGGTGCTGAACGAGAACGGGGAACCGGTGATCCCCGGCGAGATCGGTGAGCTCCACATCGGCGGCATCCAGGTCGCCCGCGGCTACCTGCACCAGCCGGAGCTGACCGCGGAACGGTTCGTGGACGGCATGTTCCGCACCGGCGACCTCGTCACGCAGAACGCCGACGGCAGCGTGCAGTTCGCCGGTCGCGCGGACAGCCAGGTCAAGTTGCGCGGGTACCGGGTCGAGCTGGACGAGATCCGGCTCGCCATCGAGACGCACGACTGGGTGCGCAACGCCGCGGTGATCGTGAAGCCCGACCCGCGGACGGGGTTTCAGAACCTGATCGCGTGCGTCGAGCTGAACCCCAAGGAAGCCGCCCTGATGGACCAGGGCAACGGGGGCGCACACCACCAGTCGAAGGCGAGCCGCCTGCAGGTCCGCGCACAGCTGTCCAACCCCGGCGTGCGCGACGACCTCGGCGGCCGCGAGACGTTCGCGCTGCCCGGCGAGGAAGCCTCGTGCCTGCAGCGGAAAGTCGTGTTCTCGCGCAAGTCGTACCGGTTCTACGAGGGCGGTCAGGTCACCGACGACGACCTGGCCAGGCTGCTGGAGCGCAAGCCGATCGGTGCCGGGTCGAAGGACCCGAAGACCGTCCGGTTCGCCGAGCTCGGCGAGATCCTGCGCTACTTCGGCGCGCACTTCAGCGACCAGCGGCTGCTGCCGAAGTACGGGTACGCCTCACCGGGTTCGCTCTACGCGACGCAGCTGCACCTCGAACTGCACCACATCGCGGGCCTGCCGGCCGGGCTGTACTACTACCACCCGTTGCGCCACCAGCTGGTGCTGATCAGGTCCCTGCCCGAAGGCGTTGAGGCACAGGCGAAACTGCACTTCATCGGCCGCCGGTCCGCGATCGAGTCCGTGTACCTCAACAACGTCCAGGAGGTGCTGGAGATCGAGACCGGCCACATGGTCGGGCTCTTCGAGGAGGTCCTGCCCGGCTACGGCCTCGACGTCCGGGCGGCCGGGTACACACCGGCCACCAAGGAACTGCTCGACGTCGCGGACGAGGACTACTACCTCGGCACGTTCGAGCTGTGCGCGTACGACGGGGTGCGCGAGGACGACGTCGACGTCTACGTCCAGACGCATCCGGGCAAGGTCGCGAACCTGCCAGGCGGCCAGTACCGCTACCGCGACGGCGAGTTCGAGCGGGTGTCCGACGAGCTGGTGCTGCGCAGGCACGTCATCGCCATCAACCAGGCCGTGTACGAGCGGGCGAGCTTCGGCGTCACCGCGATCAGCCGTTCGCCGCAGGCCTGGCGGCAGTACGTCGACCTCGGCCGCACCATGCACCGGTTGTCCGCCAACGACGTCGACCTCGGCTTCATGTCGTCGGGCTACAGCTCCAAGTCCGACAACGACCTGCCGTCCGCCAAGCGCATCAACGGCATCCTCGCGGACATCGGCGAGGAGGCCGGACCGTCGTACTTCTTCCTGGGCGGCAAGGTGTCGTACGAACAGCGCCGCAGCCCCGGCATGAAGGAGGACGTCGTCCACATGAAGGGTCCCGCGGAGCTGATCCGCGACGACCTGGTCAACTTCCTGCCGGACTACATGATCCCGAACAAGGTCGTGGTGCTGGACAAGCTGCCCGTCACGGCCAACGGCAAGATCGACGTCAAGGCGCTCGAAGCCTCCGGCAAGACCGATGTGGACGATCAGGACCGGCCGTTCGTCGCGCCGCGCACCACCACCGAGCGCCGCATCAGCGAGATGTGGAAGAAGCTGATGAAGCGCGAGACCGTGTCGACGCACGACGACTTCTTCGAGACCGGCGGCAACTCGTTGATCGCCGTCGGGCTGGTCAACCGGATCAACAAGGACTTCGGCACCGGCCTGCCGCTGCAGGTGGTCTTCGAGTCGCCGACGATCGAGCAGCTCGCGCGCCGGGTCGACGGTGTCCACGAAGGACCGATCTCGCGGCTGGTTCCGCTGCAGCCGGGCGGTGGCGGTGCTCCGGTGTTCTGCTGGCCGGGCCTGGGCGGGTACCCGATGAACCTGCGGACGCTCGCCGGCCGGTCGGAGCGGCCGTTCTACGGCGTGCAGGCGCACGGCATCAACGAAGGCGAGACGCCGTACCGGACGATCCGCGAGATGGCCGCCGCGGACATCGAGGCGATCAGGGAGGTCCAGCCGGAGGGCCCGTACACCCTGTGGGGCTACAGCTTCGGCGCGCGGGTCGCGTTCGAGACGGCCTACCAGCTCGAACAGAGCGGTCACGAGGTCGCGAACCTGTTCCTGATCGCGCCGGGCTCTCCCAAGGTGCGGGCGGACCGGGTCAGCGACGAGGCGTCGTACGACAACAAGGCGTTCGTGACGATCCTGTTCTCGGTGTTCGCGGGCAGCATCACCGACCCTCGGCTGACGAGGTGCCTGGAGGTCGCGACCGACGAGGACAGCTTCGCCGCGTTCGTCAGCGGCGAGTTCCGCGACCTCGACAGCGAGCTCGTGCGGCGGATCATCCGGATCGTCACCGAGACGTTCTCCTTCAAGTACACCTTCAGCGAGCTGGCCGAGCGCACGATCACCGCGCCGCTCACGATCTTCAAGGCCCACGGCGACGACTACTCGTTCATCGAGGGCAGCGAAGGCTTCTCGGTCACCGAACCGGTCGTGGTCGAACTGCGGGCCGACCACTACAGCCTGCTGCACGAGCCCGACGTCGACGAGCTGCTGGCGTCCATGCGGCAGCAGCGCGAGGTCGAGAACACAGTTGCCCGGCACGTGCCCGTGACGCTCACCGACGCGCAGATGTCCGAGCTGATCGCGGCCGTCACCAAGGCCGTCGTGCTCGCCATCGCCGGCGGGCAGCCGTGAGGAGGAGGACACCTTGCCGCACGTGAACATCAAGCACTTCCCCGTCCCGCTCGACGCGGAACGCTCGTCCGAGCTGGTCGCGGCGATCACCGACGCGGTCACGAAGGCGTTCGGCTGCGACGAGGGCGTCGTCTCGATCGCCCTGGAGCCGGTCGACCAGCAGGCGTGGCAGGAGCAGGTCTACGCGCCGGAGATCCTGGCCCGCAAGGACCTGCTGCACAAGACCCCGAGCTACTGAGGCGCAGATGAACATTCCGCTGGTGTACAGCGAGGAAGTGGCGGAGGCGATCACGGCCGGGCAACCGGTCGTGGCGCTGGAGTCCAACGTCATCACGCACGGCCTGGACTACCCGGAGAACGCCGAGACCGCCCGCCGGGTCGAGGACGCGGTCCGCGCGAGCGGCTCGGTTCCCGCCACGATCGGCATCGACAACGGCCGGATCCTGGTCGGCCTGACAGAGCACGACGTCGAGCGGTTCGCCGCCACGCCGGGCATCCCGAAGGTCAGCAGCCGGGACCTGCCGGTCGTGCTGGCGCGCGGCGGACTGGGTGCCACGACCGTCGCGTCGTCGGTGATCGCGGCCGAGCTGGCCGGGCTGAAGTTCTTCTCCTCCGCCGGAATCGGCGGCGTGCACCGCGGCGCCGAACGCACGATGGACATCTCGTCGGACCTCGTCCAGTTCACCAGGTCCAAGGTCGCGGTGGTGTGCGCGGGCGCGAAGAACATCCTCGACCTCGGGCTCACGATGGAGTTCCTGGAGACGCACTGCGTCCCGGTCGTGGCCTACCGGTCCGACGACTTCCCGGCGTTCTACTGCGTTTCCAGCGGTCTGCGCAGCCCGCACCGCGTCGACGACCCGTTGGAGCTGGCCCGCGCGATCGAGTACCACTGGGCGCTCGGCAACCCCGGCTCGTTCCTGGTCACCACGCCCACCAGGGCCGCCGACGCGATCGACGGCACCGAGGTGGAGTCGGTGATCGCGGAGGCGATCGCGCGGGCCGAGCGCGAGGGCGTGTCAGGGCAAGCCATCACGAAGTACCTCATGCGTGCCGTCGACCGCGCGACCGAGGGCCGTTCCGCGAAGGCGAACACGGCGGTGCTGGTCAGCACGGCCGAGGTCGCGGGCGAGCTCGCGGCCGCACACGCGAAGGAGTTCGGCCGATGAACCGGTGCGTGATCTTCGACCTGGACGGCACGCTCGTCGACACCCCGCGCGGGATCGTCACGACGTTCGCCGCGGTGTTCGCCCAGCTCGATCTGCCCACAGTGGACTCGTCGTCGATCCGCGCCACCATCGGGCTCCCGCTGCCCGCCGCGTTCGCGAAGGTGCTCGGGACCGCGCAGGACGAGCCCGTCGTCGCCAGGTGCGTCGAGCTGTACCAGCCGACGTTCCGCAGGATCGTGCTGCCGGTGGCGACGCAGCTGGTGTTCCCCGGCGTGTTCGACGGGCTGCGGACGTTGCGGGAGGACGGTTTCCTGCTCGCCGTCGCCACCAGCAAGTTCATCGTGAACGCCGAGGCGTTGCTGGTCGCGGCCGGTCTGCGCGAGGAGTTCTCCGTGGTCGTCGGGGCCGACCAGGTCGCGAAGCCCAAGCCGGACCCGGAGTCCGGATTCGTAGTGCTGCAACGTCTCGGCGTGTCCCCGGCGAACGCGATCATGGTCGGTGACACGACGCACGACGTGTTGATGGCGCACGGCGCAGGGATGTCGTCGATCGGCGTCACCTACGGCGTGCACAGCGTCGACCAGCTGCTCACCGCCGGCCCCACCTGGCTCGTCGACTCGTTCGCCGGAGTCGTGGCCACCGTCAGGGAGTGCTCGTGACCTCGATCGACGCGTACCTGGAGAAGACCGTCCACCTGTTGCCGCAGACCGATCAGCTGCGCGCGTTGCACACGATCGTCCGCGACCGGGACTGCCCGCGCGACGACTTCGTCTTCTACAGCGAGCGGATCATCCGGCTGCTGGTGGAAGCGGGACTGGGCCTGCTGCCGTTCGAGCCGCACGACGTCACCACCCCGGCCGGCGCGACCTACCGCGGGCTCCGGTTCGCCGAGAAGGTCGTCGGTGTCCCGGTCATCCGCGCGGGCGAGAGCATGGAGTCCGGGCTGCGCGCGGTGTGCCGGGGCGTGCGGATCGGCAAGATCCTCATCCAGCGGGACAAGGTGACCAAGCTCCCGCGGCTCTACTACTCGAACCTGCCGGACGACGTCGCGTCCCGGCACGTGCTGCTGCTCGACCCGATGCTCGCCACCGGCGGCACCGCCAACGCCGCGATTCAAGTCCTGCTCGACCGGGGTGTGGCAGAGGAGAACATCGTCCTCATCACCCTGATCACGGTGGCGGAGGGCATCACGGCGGTGTGCGAGCGGTACCCGCGGGTGCGGATCGTGACGTCGTCGATCGAGGAACGCCTGAACGACAACGCCTACATGCTGCCCGGCATCGGCGACTTCGGAGATCGGTTCTTCGGCACCGACAGGTAGGGGGCGGCCGTGAAGGGCAACCGACTGCCGGCGGACTCGGCGATCACCGCGCTGGCTCCGGCGATCTGGGGCAGCACGTACCTCGTCACCACCCAGTTGCTGCCGCCGGACCGGCCGTTGCTCGCCGCGACGGTCCGCGCGTTGCCCGCGGGACTGGTCCTGCTGGCGTTCGGACGCGTTCTGCCCCAGGGCATCTGGTGGTGGCGTGCCCTGGTGCTGGGCACGCTCAACATCGGCGCGTTCTTCTTCCTGCTGTTCGTGGCCGCCTACCACCTGCCGGGCGGGGTCGCGGCGCTCGTCGGCTCGGTCCAGCCGGTGATCGTGCTGGTGCTCGCGGCCGTGCTGCTCGGCGACCGGGTGCGCCTGCCGCACGTGCTGGCGTGCGCCGCGGCTTCGGCCGGGGTCGCGCTGCTGGTCCTGAAAGCCACCGTGCAGCTCGATCTCGTCGGCGTGCTCGCGGCGATCGGCGGCGCGGTGTGCATGGCGTCGGGGATCGTGCTCACGAAACGGTGGCAGCGCCCGGTCAACGTGCTGCTGTTCACCGGCTGGCAGCTGACCGCGGGCGGCATCGTGCTGCTGCCCGCGCTGGTGCTGCTCGAAGGCCTGCCGAGCTCGATCACCGGCACCAACGCGCTCGGCTTCGGTTACCTGATCGTGCTCGGCTCGCTCTTCGCCTACTCGGTCTGGTTCCGCGGCACGGATCGCGTGCCCGCGATCGGGTTGTCGTTCCTCGGGTTCGTCAGCCCGATCGTGGCCACGGTGCTCGGGTACGTCTTCCTCGGCCAGACGCTGTCGTTGCTCCAGCTGGTCGGCGCGCTGACCCTGGTCGCCGCGATCGTGCTGGTGCAGCTGACTGCGGCCAAGCGGCCCGAGCGCGAGCTTCAGCGCACGACGTCGTAGACCAGCTTCTGGATGCCGTTCGAGTACGACTCGCTCTCGACCAGCTTCAGCATCTGCTTGTCCTTGTCGGTCTCGCTGAACAGCCGCTTGCCCGCGCCGAGCAGCAGCGGGAACACCAGCAGGTGGTAGCGGTCGATCAGGCCCGCGTCGGACAGGTTTCGGTTCAGCGTCGCGCTGCCGTGCACGGAGATCGGGCCGCCCTCGGTCTCCTTCAGCGCGGCCACGTCGTCCAGCGAGCGCAGGATCGTGATCTCGCCCCAGTTGTCGACGAGCTGGTCCTCCTTGAGCGTGCTCGACACGACGTACTTCGGCATCACGTTGTACTTCGGGAAGTAGTCGAGCGTCGGCCACACCGGGGAGAACGCCTCGTAGCTGACCCGGCCCATCATCATCGCCGCGGCCTCGTCCTGCTCGCGGCCCTTGATCTCGTAGGCGGCCTCGTCGAACTCGATGTCCTTGAAGGTCCAGCCGGAGCTGCGGTGGCCGGGTTCGCCGCCGGGAGCTTCGACGACGCCGTCGAGCGAGACGAACGCGGTGGCGATCAGGGTGCGCATCGGAGTTCTCCTTGGGGTGTTCTGACGTGCTGTCATCAGTGCGTCGAACGGGAGATGCCCGGGATCGACATCTCGCTCCAGGAAAGTTTCCGGCATCGGTTCCGGCGGCGCTGGACACCCCACCGCGTCCAGCGCCGCCGTCGCCTCAGCGCCGCACCGGACCAGGCCAGCCGTTCGCTCTCATCCTGCTTCCCCCTCTCGAACGCCCGGCATCGCTCGGGCTGGGAAGGAGTGTTCCGGCCCTCGTGTGCACCTACATGCGGGCGGACCCCTCAATTAGTGGCCCGGCGTACCGGATGAGGTCGGCCCTGGAGCCCTGACCGGTGCGGACGCGCAGGCTGGCGACGTGCCGTTCGACCGTCCGGGGGGACAGGAACAGCCGTTCGCCGATCTCGGCGTTGCCGAACCGCTCCACGACGAGCCGCAGCACCTCGAACTCCCGCACCGTGACGCCGGCCTTGCGCAGTTCGGCGGGCACGGTGTCGTGGTCGCGCCGCCGTCGTTGCTTCGGTGCGCCTGCCTCGCGCAGCACCGCGCGGCAGGCGGCGGCGACAGCGCTGACCCCGAGCTGGTGGAAGTGCTCCTCTGCCTCGCGCAACCACTCCAGGGGCTCGCCCCAGCCGTCGGCCAGCGCGGCCGGGCCGGCGAGCCGGAGGCCCAGGTGACGCGGGAGGCCGAGGCCGGTGCTGAGGTCGAGCGCCTCCCGCGCGGCCTCGTTCGCCCGGTCGGCCTGACCGTCCCGGCCGAGCAGGATCGCGCGGCTCCACGCGAAGTACGTGCGGTGCAACCGCACCTGGGAGAGGTGGGACTCGGCGAGCCGGTCGTGCTCCGGCCAGCCCGCCAGCCCGTGCGCGACCCGGACGAGCAGCCGCGGGCCCTGGTAGAACGTGCCGCGCAGGATCCGCGGTTCCGTGACGGACTTCTCCAGCTCGTCGAACTCGGCGAGCGCGCGGTCGTACCGCTCCTCCATGAGCGCGCAGATCGCCGAGGTGTACGACCAGATCTCCTCGGATCCGCCGTGGTCGCGCAGTTGCGCCAACGCCTGGTCGGTCGCCTTGCGGTCGCCGTGCACCGACGCGATGCCCGCCTCGATGGCGACCGCGAGCGCCTTCAGCGCGTGCAGACCGAGCCTCTCGGCGGCCGCTCCCGCGCTGGCGCCGTACTTCGCGGCCTCGTCGTACTCGCCGCGCACGATGCAGGTCGCGCCGAGGTGCAGGTCGGCCGCGACGAGCATGACGATTGCGCCGCTGTGCTCGGCCGCTCGCCTCGCCGCCAGCAGCGCGTCGACGCCGATGGTCAGGTACTTGTCGGTGATGCCGAGCTCCAGCAACGCCCGCAGCCGCCACGCCGCGAGCCCGTGCTGTTCGGCGACCTGCAACCAGCGCTGGAGGTGCTGCCGCGCCTCGGCCAGGTCCTGGCCCCGCGTGCACCGGGTGAGCACTTCCAGGGCTTCGCAGACGATCTCCGGGGTGCCCGTGGCGGCCGCGCGTTCGGCCAGCTCGCGGGCCTTGGGCAGCAGGTCGAGCTGGTTGAGTCCGAGCAGCAGCGCGGCTTTGACGACGTCGACGGCCGCGCTGGGCTCCTTGGTCGCCGCGATCAGGTCCAGCCCGCGTTCCCACTGTCCCGCGACGGCCGCGACCCTGGCCTGTGCCAGGCGCACGGCGGCACGGCGTTGCGGTGTGGTGCGGGACGCGGTGAGGGCCTGCTGCAGCCGTTCTCCCAGCGCGAAGGCCCGTGCGCCGTGGTCGGCCGGCACGACGACCGCGGCCAGCGGCAGCACGGCGGCGAGCGCGTCCAGGAGGTCCGCCGCGAGGTCCGGGTCGTCGCCCAGCAGCGCCTGCCCGCGTTCGAGCAGCTCGACGGCGGTGCCGAACCGTCCCAGCGCGGCCGCGTGCCGTCCGGCCCGCACCAGGCAGCCGACGGCTCTCCGGTTGTCCTCCCCCGCCGCCCACAGCTCGGCGATGAGCTCGAACTCGTTGGGGCGCAACGACTCCGCCGTCCTGGCCGCCGTGCGGGCGAGTGCGGCGCGGGCCGTCGGCGTCAGCCGGCCGCGGATCGCGTCGGCGGTCAGCGCGTGCCGGAACCGGTGGCCGGTGACGAGCTGCGCGCGTTCGGCGTCCTGCAACAGCTTCGTCACGTCCGCGGCGTCGGCGACGGCCGCCACGACGTCGAGCGGGAAGGTGGTGCCGAAGATCGCGGCGGCTTCGAGCAACGCCACGCACTCGGGTCCGAGCGCGTCGACCCGTTGCAGGGTGGCCGCGGCGACCGTGGGCGGCACACCGGCCTGCAGGTCGCCGTTGAGCAGCTCCTCGACCACGAACGGCACGCCGTCGGCGATCCTGGTGAGCGTGGCCAGCACATCGGCGGGCGCCGGTTCACCGAGGCAGTGCCGGGCCAGCTCGGCGACCTCGGCATCGGTCAACCCGTTGAGCCGCAACACACCCGCGACCCGTCTGGCGGCCGCCTCGTGCGCGAGTCGTTGCGCGCCATCGGGATGCGGCCGCAACGTGGCCAGGAGCAGGACGGGCGCGTCCGCGAGGTTGTCGAGCAGGTAGTCCACGACGGCCAGCGTCTCGCCGTCCGCGTCGTGCAGGTCTTCCAGCAGCACCAGGGTCTTCCCGGCCGTGAGCAGCCGCAGCACCGCCTCGGCCCTGACCACGGCCGGATCGGGCACCCCGGCGGGCGCGTCCGGTGTCATCCGCAGGAGCACGGGCAGGTACGCGCCGAGCTGCCTCTCGTCCGGCGCACCGGCCCCGCGGAAGGCCGACAGCACCGCCTCGCACAGCGCCCGCAACGGCACCGCCCGGCTCGCCCGCCCTCGCAGCACGCGGAACCCGCGCCGCCCGGCGTGCCCGACGATCTCCGAAGCCAGCCGCGACTTGCCGATCCCCGGTTCTCCCACCAGGAACATCGCGCCACCGCGCTGGTGCTCGGCCCGCGTCAGCGCGGCCAGCAGTGCCGATGTCTCCTCGCTCCGGCCGACCAGTACGGGGGACGTGAACTGCATGACCCGCGACCCTAGTCCTTGAACCACTTCCACCCGAACCGCCGGACGACGGCCAGCCCGAGCACCACCATCACCGCGTGTGCCGTGAGGCTGCCTCGCGAACCTCACCCTCACCGGCAACCTCACCGCCGGGGAAGCCCGCGCGATCATCCGGTCAGGAATCGAGAAGCACCGCTGACCCCGCGCTCCTACCGTTGTCCACATCAACGACCCGAGAGGACGGCGAAATGAGCGGCAACAAGCGGATCCGGCAGTTCCACCGCGTGGTCAGCATGTTCTTCATGGCCACGGTGGTCTTCACGGCCGTGGCGCTGACGGTGGACAGCTCCGTCGTGTGGGTGTCCTACGTGCCCTTGCTGCCCCTGTTCGTGCTGATGGGGACCGGTGTCTACATGTGGTTCCTGCCGGCCCTCGCCCGCCGCCGGGCCCGCCGGGCTTGACCCTGCACCGCGGTGCAGGGTCCATCGTGATCGCCATGACGCGAGACGTGGCCCGGTGGGGCCGGGCAGGTGCCCTGTACGACCTGGTGGCGAGCGCCGCCTTCCTCACGCCGTGGACCGCTGCCGGGATGCTGAGCCTGTTCGGCACCCCCACCTCCGACCCGATGACGCTGCTGTTCGCGACGTTGTTCGGCACGGTGGTGGTGATGTGGTCCATCGCCCGGTGGCGGCGGCCCGAGCCGTTGCTCATCGGCATCGACACCGCCGGACGTGCCCTGTTCAGCCTGTGGTTCGTCTGGGCGTTGTGGCACGGGCAGACCCACGTCCTGGCGGTCTTCCTGGTGCTGGAGCTGTTCTGGGGCGCGGCGCAGCTCCGCGCCCTGGTCCGGAGGTAGTTTCCCGTGGTGCGCATCTCCGAACTGGCCCGCGCCGCCGGCGTGGGCATCAGCACGGTGCGGTTCTACGAGCGCCGCGGCCTCGTCACGCCCACCACCCGCACCCACGGCGGTTACCGCCACTACGACCACGAGGCGTTGCGGCGGCTGAAGTTCGTCCGGCGCGCCCAGCGGCTCGGTTTCACCCTCACCGAGGTCGAGCAGATCCTGGCCGTGTCCGGGCTCGACACCGACGACCTCGGTGACGTGATCACCGAGAAGGTCACCGAGATCGAGCAACGGGTGCGCGACCTCGAACGCGTGCGTCGCGCGTTGCTGGAGGTGGCCGCCAACGGCGTGCAGGAGCAGTGCCCGGTCCTCGCCGCACTGGATCAGTCTACAGAGGACTGAGCCGGGACCGGGCCGCGTCTGCGTGCGGATGGCCGAGGTCCTCCAGGATCGCGAGCGCCTCCTGCCAGGCCGCCCGCGCCGGCGCCGGGCCACCGGCCGCGAGATGGCTGTCGCCGAGGTGCAGCAGCACGTCGGCGGTCCAGTACCGGTCTCCCAGCGACCGGAACACGTCGAGGGACCGCTGGTAGCAGGCGATGGCCTCGCGGTGATCGCCCCGGTGGTGGTGGATGTAGCCGAGGCTGTCCCAGGTGGAGGCCCGCCCGCCGAGGTCGTCGGGCTCCAGCAGCTCCAGCGCCGCCCGGCACGACGCCAACGCCCGCGCCAGGTCGCCGAGCAACGCCTGGTACCAGCCGACGGCGTTCAGCGCACCCGCCTGGCCACGCCGGTGACCGGCCGCCGCGTACAGGCGCATGGCCTGCGACGAGTGGTGCAGCGCCTGGTCGTGCCGCCCCTGCCGTTCGCACACGTAGGCGAGCTCGCGGTGGGTGAGCGCCTGCCCGGCCGGTTCGCCGGACACGTCGAGGCTGCGCTGCAGGTGGGTGTGGGCGTCGTCGAGGTCGTCCAGCTGCGTGGCCGCGCGGGCCAGGTAGCGGTGGGCGTGGCTCTGCGCCAGCGGATCGGCGAGGCGGACCGCGGCGGCGAGCGCGACCCGGCCGACGGCGGCGAGGTCCGGCCAGTGGCCGCGGCGTTCGAGGAACTCGGCCAGCGCCCACGCCAGGTGCCGGGCGTGCGTGTCGAGCCCGGTGGCGGCGGCCTGGTCGACGGCGGCGAGCAGGACGTGGTGCTCGGCGGTGAACCAGGCCAGCGCCTGCGCGAAGTCCGCCAGGTGCTCGCCGGGCCGCGGCGACGGCGGGGCGATCACGTCCCGCGTCGGGCTCAGCAACCGGGTCGCGGCGTGCGCGGTGTGCACGTAGTGGTCGTGCAACCGGCTCAGCGCGGCACGTCGTTCCGCGTCGGAGTCGTGCAGCTGCGCCTGTTCACCCGCGTAGGCGCGCAACAGGTCGTGGAAGACGTACCGGCCGGGCTGGTGCTCGGTCAGCAGGTGCGCGCGGGTCAGCTCGGCGAGCAACGGCCGCACCGGCCCCGCACCGAACAGGCTCTCCGCGGCCGCGACCGAGACGTCCGGCCCGGGATGCAGGCCGAGCAACCGGAACAGCCGGGCCGCGGCAGGCGTCAACGCGTGGTACGACCAGGAGAACACGGCACGGACGTCGGTCGCCGAGTCACCGCCGTCGAACGGGTCCAGGCCGCCGCGCAGCTCGGCCGCGATCGCCCGCAGCGGAAAGCTCGTGCAGGCCACCCGAGCCGCCACGATCGTCAGCGCGATCGGCAACCCCGCGCACCGGGTGATGATCTCGTCGGCCACCTCGGGCTCCGCCCGCACCCGCGCTGCCCCGAGCCGGCCGGCGAGCAGCGCCTGAGCCTCCACAGTGGACAGAAGGTCCAGCGCGAGCGGGTACGCGCCGTGCGTGGCGACCAGGCCCGCCAACCGGTTCCGGCTGGTCACGACCACCTGACAACCCGGACTGCCCGGCAGCAGCGGCCGGACCTGGTCCGCGTCACGGGCGTTGTCCAGCACGACGAGCACGCGTCTGCCGGCCAGCGCACTGCGGAAGAGCCCGGCCTGCGCGTCCAGGCCCGCCGGAATCCGCTGCGGGTCGACGTCGAGCGCGTCGAGCAACGACCTGACCGCCTCGCCCGGCGCCATCACCGCACCGCTGGGGTCGAACCCGCGCAGGTTGACGTACAGCTGCCCGTCCGGGTACCGCTCGGCCAGCCGATGCGCCCAGTGCACCGCCAGTGCGGTCTTGCCCACTCCCGCGGTACCGGACAGCACGACCGGATGCCCGCCGTCCGCGATCGCGTCGAGCACGGCCAGTTCACGCTCCCGCCCCGCGAACGACCGCGGCGGCGCCGGGAGCTGACGCGGCACGGGCCGGGCCGCCGGCACGAAGCCGATCGCGGCGTCCGCGGTCAGGATCTGCTTGTGCAGCAACCGCAACGCCGGCCCCGGATCGGTGCCCAGCTCGTCGGCCAGCCGCACCCGCACCTGCTCGTACCGCAGCAACGCGTCGGCCTGCCGTCCCGACCGGTACAGCGCCAGCACCAGCTGCCCGGCCAGCCGTTCGTCCAACGGGAACACCGCGGCCGCGGCCTCCAGCTCGGCCAGCACCTCGGTGTGCCGGCCCTGGTCCAGCACCAGGTCGTTGCGGTCGAGCAACGCGGCCAGCCGGCGTCCCTCGACCGACGCCCGCACCCCGTTCAGCCAGGGTGTGTCCAAAGTGGAGAAAGGTTCGCCCCGCCACAACCCGAGCGCCTCGGTGAGCAACGCGACGGCCTGCCCCGGTTCGGCACGCGCGCGTTCGACCAGACGGCCGAACCGGTGCAGGTCCACCGACATCGGGTCGACGGTCAGCACGTAGCCACCCTGCCGTCCGACGACGCGCACGTCGTCCGGCAGCACGTGTCTGAGCCGCGACACGTACCCGGCCACGGCGTTGCGCGCCCGGTGCGGCACCTGCTCACCCCACACCCGGTCGACCAGCACGTCGACCGGCACGAACCGGTTCGCGTCCACCAGCAACGCCACCAGCACGCACCGCTGGCGGGCGTGGCCGACGTCCACGACCCGGCCGTCCACCCGGACCTCGACCGCGCCGAGCAGCCCGAACTCCACCACCGGCTCCCCCTCCGGAGTCCGCTCAAGGCCACCGAGACCTCGCTCGGCGGAGGGGACATTGTTCACCCCGGGCTCGGCGGCCGGTTCGATCCGCCGCTCAGCCGCGGACCTCGTGCGCCGTCCAGGCCAACGTGGCGTGCGCGGCTCGGACGGCAGGCGCCTTAGCGCCGACCGCAGGCCTTCCCCGCCACCTAGGCCAACGTGGAGTGCCGCGGCACGGGCCGCAGGACTTCACCACCGTCCAGGCCAACGTGACGTGCGCGGCTCGGACGGCAGGCGCCACAGCACCGGCCACAGGCCTTCCCCGCCACCTAGGCCAACGTGGAGTGCCCCGGCGCGGGCGGCAGGTCGAGCAGCTGCCCCGCGACGTCGACGAACGCGCCGCCGCACTGCCACAACGTGACGTCGGGATCGACGACGAACGGGTCCGCCGGGTCGACGTCGTCCTGACGCACGCGGTAGGCGAGCGCCTCCGACTCGGAGTACGCGAGCACGGTCTCGTTCGTGCCGCGCCACAACCTGCGGAACATCACGGCGTTGACGCACGTCAGCCGGTCCTGGATGACCGTCCGCTGAAATCCGCGCCGCAGCAACAGCCTCATGCACTCCTGGACACTGCTCGGGTTCTGTGCCAAGTCACCCTGCCCCAGCCGATACGAGCCACCGATTCTGACGGCACGCACGCGTGGCCCCCATCGTCCATCACTCGATCAGGTCAAATGTTTCGGGCAGATGCACAACATCGGTGGTCCTCGTTCGTGCACAGTGCCGACGAATTCGACCGCTTCGGGCGATGGCAAGGGCCAACCGCATGCGCGAGCCTCTGCCGAGTGGTCGACATCCAGGCACCGGACCCGCACGCGCCGCTGTACGAGCGGGCCGCGACGCAGATTCCCAGCATCGCCGAGAAGGTGCTGGAGGCGTTCTTCGCCCGATCGGCGGCCTACCGGCAGCTGCCGCACCAGCTCGTCGACCGCGAGATCACCGAGGCGGTGACCCGCAACCTGCAGGTCTTCCTGCGGGCCCTGCGCGAGCAACGGCCGCCGGCGCCCGACGAGCTGGCCGACCAGATCGCCACGGCCGTCCGCCGGGCTCAGCAGGGCGTGCCCCTCGACGTCGTGCTGAGCACCTACCACGTCGCCGCGCACGTCGGCTGGACGGCGATGGCCGCCGTCACCGAGGAGGACGAGGTCGGCGACCTGCTGGCGACCGTGCCGGCGCTGCTGCAGTTCCTGAGCGCCGCCGTGCCCGCGGTCGCCGCCTCCTACCTGACCGAGCAGCAGGCCCTGCACGCGGAACGCCGCGAGGCGAGCCGCGCGCTGGTGGCCGCGTTGCTGACCGGCCGCGAGGCCGAACCGCTGGCCGAGCGGATCGGCCTCGAACTGTCCACCCACCACGTCGTGCTGGCCGTCCGCGTCGAGACCGGGCCGCACGGCTCGCTGGTGCGCCGCCTGCGCGCCGAACTGCCGAAGCACGCGCTCGCCGCGCTGGACCACGACGGCGGCACCGTCCTGCTGCCCACCACGCCCGACGCGCTCGACGCGGAGCTCGCCGACGCCGCCGAACTGGTGCGCAGGCTGCACACCGCGGCGGGCACCGGGCTGGTGGGCGGGATCGCGGCGGCGGAGAGCCGGGAGGACGTCCCCACCGCCGCACGTCAGGCCGCCGACATCGCCGAGCTCGCGCAACGGCTGGGCCGCCCGTCCGGCGCGTACGTGCTGGACGACGTGCTGCTCGAGTACCAGCTCTGCCGTCCCGGCCCAGGCCGCAAGCGCCTCGCCCGCGTGATGGACCGCCTGGCCGAACACCCCGACCTGCTGCACACGCTCAGGGTGTTCATCAACTGCGACCACAACCGCCACCGGACGGCCGAAAGCCTGCACCTGCACCGCAACACGCTGAACTACCGCCTGCGCCGCGTCACCGAGCTGACCGGCTACAACCCGGCCGACCCCGCGGACGTCCGGCTGCTGGCCGCGTCACTGATCGTTCACGACCTGCGCCCCTGATCCCAGAAGCCGCAGTGGTGCTCCGCGGCCAGGTCGACCGGGCCGACGCGGTCCGGCGCGAACGACTGGACGTACCCGGACCGCGGCCAGCCCGGGTCCCCCGTGGCCGCGAACGCCGCCCAGTCGTGGATCATCCGCTCCGACAGCCGCTGCTGAGCCTCGGTGAACTGGGGCGCATGTCCGCCGAGGTCGAAGAAGTCCCACAGCTCGGACGCGTGCTGAGCGCCGAGGTCCATCTGCGGCGGCACGGGTGACAGCTTCGGTGGTGCCGGATCCGCGAACTCGTAGCCGTAGACCTTCGTCCGGGCGGCGAGCCCGCGTGCCGTCGAGTTCTGGGCGCAGGACCACATCCGGTCCGTGACGAGCGCGGCCCACGCCAGCGCCGGCGACCCGTACCTCTCCGGCGAGTAGACGGCCCTCACCGCCGCTGCCCGCGCACCGAACGTCTCCCTGAGCACCGTCTCGAACGTCTCCGCGCTCATCGGCGCGCCGTTGTCGTAAACGGCGATCCACGGCCTGGCCTCGTCCCGGGTCGTCCCGCTCAGCACCGGCACCCGGTGGAACTGTCCTTTCCGGACGGCGTCACCCGGATAAGCGGGAAGAACCGGCGTGCCGTAAGCGGGTTGGATGAACGCCGTCTGCTGCGCCATCAGGTCACCCACCGGTTTCCCGCGCAGGCAGGCCACATCGGCACACCCCAGCTCGCGCGCGACTTCCGCCCCGTGCGCCGTGACGACGCCCAACGGTTGGAAGATCGTCGCTTCCTGCTCGTGCCGGTACTCGAAGTTGTCGAGCCACCCGGTCTCGCACGACCCGCTCTGCAGCACGGCCTTGTCGAACAACCCCGCCGCACCAGGCGAGGTGAGCTGCGCGCACACGCTCATCGCCCCGGCCGACTGCCCGGCCAGCGTCACGTTGCGCGGATCCCCGCCGAACGCCGCGATGTTGCCCCGCACCCACCGCAACGCGGCCTGCTGGTCCCGCAACCCGAACGTGCCGGACCCGGCCAGGCCGGGCAGGCCGAAAAAACCGAACACCCCGAGCCGGTAGTTGACCGTCACCACGACGACGTCGCCGCGCTCGGCGAACCGCCGCGCGTCGTAGTTGCTCCCGGCACCCAAGAAGAACCCGCCACCGTGCACCCACACCACCACGGGTTTGCGGCCGCCCTTCGACGGCGCCGTCACGTTGAGGTACAGGCAGTCCTCGCTGTCGCTGCCCGTCGGCAACTCCCCCGGCAGTTGCGCACACGCGGGCCCCGGCGCGGTCGCGTCCCGCACGCCGTCCCAGCGCCGCGGTGGCCGCGGGTCACGCCACCGCCCGTCCCCCACGGGCGGCGCCGCGTACGGGATGCCCTCGAACACCCGCGTGTGCCCGCTCACTTCTCCGCGCACGGCCCCATATCCCGTGCGCACAACGGATCCGTCCGCCGCGGCCGCCGTCGTCGCACCGGCCACCAGCGCTGCCGCCACCAGCGGCACCAGCCATCGTCGTTCCACCACAACCCCCTCAGTCGTGGCGCCAAGTCCACATCGGAAGGAGGGTGCGCCGCGAGCCGCGAAGGTCTTCGGCGGCTGCGACGAAGGTGTCACGCGCGCAGGTCCTAAAGCAGTTGCCGCCGTTCCTACGCTCACCGCATGGGGCGCCGCAAGAACCGAAAGCTCACCGTGGGCGAAGACCAGTTCCTCTGGTACGTCAGCCACCGGTGCCATGAGTGCCACGAGGTGCTGCGGTTCCGCAAGATGGGATCGAACGGGCACCTGCTGGTGCTGTTCAAGGGCATGCCCGAAGAGGGTTACCGCATCCAGGACGGGTTGCTGGACAGCGGTCTCGTCCGGCACGCCGACGGCAGGGCGCTGAACCTCCACGAGCCCGGCGTGGCACTGGCGGTGCTCGCCGAGGCCGTTGCCCGCGGCTGGGACGCGAGCTCGAACGCACCCGCGGAGATGAACGGCTGGGAGCTGTTCGACGGCGCGGCGGCCCGTCGCGCGGGCCGCGTCTGACAAGCGGAAAGGCCGCCCACCAGTGGTGAGCGGCCTTCCAGAAGTGGATCAGATCAGTCGCCGTACGGGTTCTGCATCGAGACGTGCACGTGGTCGTAGTGACCACCGGTGACGCCCGAGCCGGCGGTGTAGGTGCGCCAGCCCTCGGAGGACCGCGCGACGCTCCAGATCTTGCCCTGCCAGATCACGTAGCGGACGTCGAGCTTGCTCGCGTACTTCTTCAGCCAGTTGGCGAGCTTCCAGCCCTGCTCCTTCTGCGTCGCGTTCGGGTAGGTGCCGATCGCGTTGGAGATGGTGCAGTCGAGAGCGTTGCCGGTGTTGTGGTTGCTCGTCGACGGCTCGTCGTTGCGGTAGTCGCCGACCCAGCAGTCCTTCTCACCGGTCAGCGAGCGGATCTGGTCGTCCACGAACTGGGTGCGCTTGGTGGCCGCCGGCGCACGGGTGGCCGCGGACGGGTACGGGTTGTCCGCCGGAGCACCGTAGGTGCCGCCGCCGCCACCGCCGCCACTGCCGCTGTCGTTCAGCTTGTGGGAGGCGTTCTCGTTCTTGAGCTCGGAGTTCAGGTTCGCCTTGGCACCGGCCGCGATGGTCTGGTGCGGGCCGGCGTAGCCGCTGTTGAAGTACACCGTGACGGGGTTGCCGGTGCGGTTCCAGACCGAGGCGGCCTCGTTCTTGACGCACAGGCCCTTGCCGTTGCCGTCGCCCTTGAACTCGTAGCAGCTCGGCTGCTCGTCGCCGTAGTCCGAAATCGACGAGTCGAAGTCGGAAACCGAGCCTTCCTGGTTGCTGTTGTAGTACAGGCAGAATTCGCCCGACTCACAGGAACCGTTGCGGTCGGTGGCCGCGGACGCGGGGGAACCGCTGAAGGACACGCTGATCAGCGCACCCATCATGGCGACGAGGGTCATTCTTTTGAACACGGTGTGCCCTTCTTCTTTCGCAGGATCCGGCCCCGCCGGAACTGCCGGAGCCTGCTTCGCAGGGAAGCTCTTGTTTTCGCTGGAGGCAGCATCTCGGCGGCCGCTGACATCTCGCTGACACCCGCCGTCACCGGACCGTCAGCGCGTAAAAACCGCTGGCGCGGGTCCGTCATCATGGAGTCGATGTCCATTCAGCTGGCGTTCGGGGTGAAAACCGGGCCCGGGGTGAGCTGCTGGCTACCCGCGCCCGGTGGTACGGCCGTGCCCGTGGCCGACCGGGCGGGCGCACAGGCTCCGGGTGCCGCCGTCGCGGTCGGGCCGGACGACCCCGAGGCCGCGCGGGCAGCGGTCGGACAGCTCGCCCTGCTGGCCGGCACGGCCGCGGGAGCGGGCGTCGACCTGGGCGGTGGCTTCACCTCGGCACGGCTGGCGGGTGCCCAAGGCGACCGGCGCGACGCGGTGCTGGCGGCGTTGCGGATCCTCGGCGACGAAGGCGCGCACCGCCTGGGCGACCGAACCGCCACGCTGGTGGCGTTGTTCGGCCCGGCGGCGACCAAACGCGTCGGTGCGGCGGCGAACGCGGCGGTCGCCGAAGAGCGCTGGGGAGCTCTGCACCTCGCCTCGGCCGCGTCCGACCTCCTCGGCCCGGAACAGCTCGAACGCGTGCTGGACCTGAGCGCTCCCGACGGCGTCGACCCGTTCCCGCGCGGCGCGGCGTCCACTCTGGCCGGACACCTGGCCCGCGTGCTGGCCGGCTACCGGCCTCCCCGGCGCCTGACGCTGGTCGTCAGCCTCTGGGACCACGTGTGCGACGAGCTGCTCGACCGGCGGCGCCGGGCACTCCGAGCCGCGTCGCAGACCAGCGCGAGCCGCATCCCCAGGCTCGAGTCGCGCTACCACGAGCACTTCGACGAACCGATCCTGACGCAGCTGCGCCAGTTGGAGGGTCTCCAACCGTCACTCGCGGCGGCGGCGCGCTGGCGCCCGCCGATCTGGTGGACGGCGTGGGAGTTCAGCCGCCTGGTGCACGACGCCATCGCCGCCACCGCGCTGCTCCGGTTCGCCAGGACCCTGTCCGACGAAGGCCTTGCCGCGGCCACCGCGAAACACCGTGACGAGCTCGTCGCGGCCGACCTCCTCACCAAGGCCGAACGCGGCAACGCCGCCCGCCGCAGGGAAGGCGACCTCAGGCACCCGGCACGACCCGGCAACTACGTCCACGAGCTGGCCGAGCGGTTGAGTCCGGAAAGGACTGTCACCCCCAAGACCGAGGCCTATGTGCGCACACGCGCGGCCATGGCCCGCAACTACGGCGAGGTCGTTCTCGCCGCCGCCCGCTGCGCGCTGGTGGACAACCTCGGCGAGCCGTTGCACAACTGCCACGACACCTGTCGGCCGTGGGAGGTCCCGAAGCTGCAGAAGTGGCGTGCCGCAACGGGTTTCTCGCGCACGCCGGAGAGCTGGCAGCAACCGCCGCTGGCCGACGCCCACCCCGGCGCCCCGACCGAGCCGCTGGCCCAGCGCCTCGCCGAGGACCCGGCCGCGGACGAGACCCCGCACGACCTGCTCTGGTTCGGTGACCTGGCCGACGCTCTGGCCCCGTTCCACGGCAACGAACGCGCCGAGATCGGCCACGCACGGCCCGTACCGAGCGCGTGGTACGAGCAGTCACCGCCGGAGCGCACCATTTCCGTGCCACTGGCGGCCGCCGGTGCCGCGCAGCTCGTGATGCTCGGCGCCACCCCACCACCGCGCTGCGGCAGCTGGCGGGATCTGGTCGCCGCCCTCGACGCGGACACCGCGATCACCGCGGCCCGCACCGGCGCGTTCCCGGTCCCCGCAGAGGTGGTGGCGATGGCGGAGCAGTCCGTCGGCGGCTGCGCCGTCGAGCTGGGCCGCGACCCCAGGCAGCTCGCCGAGTGGTCCGGCTACATGGGCAACTGCATCGGCGAGTCCTGGTACGCGGACAGGGCCCACAAGGGCCACTGCGTCCTCATCGCGTTCCGCGACCCGGCCGACGGTCGCATCGTCGCGAACCTCGACATCCGCCGCCACACCGGCGGCTGGCACGTGCACGAACTGCGCGCCCGCTTCAACGACGACGTCTCGAACCCGCTCGGAAAGCAGGTCAGGGCCTGGGTCGACAGCATCCCGGCACCCCGGCCGCCCACTCCGGAACCGCTGCTGCCCGTGCCACCGGTGCGCCCACGAGGCGGCTCTCGCCGTTCCGCGGCAGGCCGTCTGCCCGCGGAGCTGGTCAAGGCGCTGGCCACCGCCGTGGAACGCGAGCTGGCCTCGTCGGCCACCGCCTCCGCCCGGCGCACCTACGCGACCCTCGCGCGAAGCCTCGGCCGTCACGCCGACTTCGACCCGGAGGCGGCGGTGATCGCGCTGAACCGCGCGGACTCGCTCGCCGAGGTCCTCCGCACGGCTCTCGACGACGGACTCGACGCGGTGGCGGTCTGGCGGGCGACCCGCGTCCGGCCGCTCGCGTCCGCGGTGGCCCGGCTCGATCCTGACCTGCGGGAACACCACCGTCTCAGCACGCTGACCGACGGCGCGGCACTGCCCAGGACGTTGCGCGCCCTCGTCCGCCGCCCGGAGATCGCCCCGGCGCACGCGATGGACGTGGTGGCACGAGCCCTCTGCACCGCCATGGGCACCTTGGCGACCGATGCGCTGGCCCGGTCGGTGGCACGCCGCCCGTCGCCGGAACTGGTGTGCGCACTGGCGATCGCAGTCACCTGTCAGTCCACATCGGACGACGCCGTGCCGGTGGCCGAGCCGGGAAAGGTCATGATTCCGGGCTTTCCGGCCGGCGATCTGTCCGACGAGCACGGTCCGTGGCAACGCGCACTGCCCGCGGCAGCCGAGCTGGGCGCACCCGTGGACCTGTTCTGGCAGGGCGTCGCCGACCACGGTCTGCTCGTCCCCGCGGCCCTGCTGGGCCAGGGCGGCTGGCAGGCGTTGTGGAGCCGGGCGCACCGGTGAAACGCGGTTTTCGATAGGCCGGCGATATGCGTCCGCTCGTAGCATCGGCACATGCGTGTGTTGATCGTGGAGGACGAGCCCTACCTGGCAGAGGCCATCCGCGACGGGTTGCGGCTGGAGGCGATCGCGGCGGACCTCGCGGGCGACGGCGACACGGCCCTGGAGCTGCTGAGCGTCAACGCCTACGACATCGCCGTGCTCGACCGCGACATCCCCGGCCCGTCCGGTGACGAGATCGCCGCTAGCATCGTCGCGTCCGGCAGCGGCATGCCGATCCTGATGCTCACCGCCGCCGACCGGCTCGACGACAAGGTGTCCGGGTTCGCGCTCGGTGCCGACGACTACCTCACCAAACCGTTCGAGCTGCGCGAGCTCGTGGTCCGGCTGAGAGCCCTGGACCGCAGGCGCGCGCACAACCGGCCGCCGGTGCGGGAGATCGCGGGCCTGCGCCTCGACCCGTTCCGGCGCGAGGTCTACCGCGACGGCCGGTACGTGGCGCTGACCAGGAAGCAGTTCGCCGTGCTGGAGGTCCTCGTGGCGGCGGAGGGCGGCGTGATCAGCGCCGAGGAGCTGCTGGAACGGGCGTGGGACGAGAACGCCGACCCGTTCACCAACGCCGTCCGCATCACCGTCTCGTCGCTGCGCAAACGGCTGGGGGAACCGTGGATCATCGCCACCGTGCCGGGCGTCGGCTACCGCATCGACACCGGAGGCGAGCGTGACTAGGGAACCGGGCTTGAGCGTCCGCCTCAAACTCACCCTCAGCTACGCCGGTTTCATCATGGTCGCGGGCGCCTTGCTGCTCGCGGTCGTCTGGGTGTTCCTGCTGCGCTACGTGCCCGCGGAGCTGCACGCGTCGCTGCGCGTGCCGGACCGGTCCGAGCTGGAGCGCGCCTTCCTGCCGAAGGCGCAGTGGGCGATGATCTTCCTGCTGGCCTTCGGCCTGATCGGCGGCTGGATCCTCTCCGGCACCATGCTCGCGCCGTTGACCCGCATCACCAACGCCACCCGCCTGGCCGCGAACGGCTCGCTCTCGCACCGCATCCACCTGGAGGGCCGCGCGGACGAGTTCCGCGAGCTCGCCGACGCGTTCGACACCATGCTCGAACGCCTCGAAGCCCAGGACGCCGAGCAACGCCGGTTCGCCGCCAACGCCTCGCACGAGCTGCGCACCCCGCTGGCGATCACGCAGACGCTCCTCGACGTGGCCCGCAACGACCCGAACGGCGACACCGGCGAGCTCGTGGAGCGCCTTCGGTTCGTCAACACCAGGGCCATCGACCTGACCGAGGCGATGCTCCTGCTCAGCCGCGCCAACCAGCGTTCGTTCGTCCGCGAGCACGTCGATCTCTCCCTCATCGCGGAGGAGGTCGCCGAAACCCTCCTCCCCCTCGCCGAGAAACGCGGCCTCACCATCGAGACCTCGGGCGACGTGGCCCCCACGCTCGGCTCGCACGCGCTGCTGCTGCAGATGACCACGAACCTCGTGCACAACGCGATCGTCCACAACCTCCCCGACGAGGGCACCGTGTGGGTCACGACCAGCGTGGACGCCGAATCCGTGGTGCTCACCGTGGAGAACACCGGCGAGAAGCTCACCCCCGGCCTGATCTCGACGCTCACCGAGCCGTTCCAGCGCGGCACCCAGCGCGTGCGCACCGACCACCCCGGCGTGGGCCTGGGTCTCGCCATCGTCAAGAGCGTCGCCCAGGCCCACGAAGGGACCCTGACCCTCACCCCGCGCGACGGAGGCGGCCTGCGCGTCACCGTCCGGCTCGGCTACGCGAGCGGGAAGTCGAAGTAGGTGTCCGGGTACGGCTCGTCCTTCAGCGTGTAGTGCCACCACTCGCTGTCGTACCGCCGGAAACCGCAGGCTTCCATCACCGAGCAGAGGTGCCGGCGGTTCTCCGCCTCGGCCGGCGTGATCCCGCTCGCGCCGTGGTGCGAGATCGGATCCATCAGGTCGTGACCGCCGCCCATGGCCGCGAGCTCGCCGGTGTCGAGGTGGTGGAGCGTCAGGTCGACCGTGCTTCCCCGGCTGTGCCCCGACTTCGCGGCCACGTAGCCCAGTTCGAACATCTCGGCCCTGCTGATGTTCGGGTGGTGCCGCGGTTTCGTCCGGCCGTCGTCCGGCAGCGCCGACCAGCGCAGGAAGCTGTCCACCGCGCGTTGGGGCCGGTACCCGTCCCAGAGCAGCAGGCCGAAGCCGAGCGACGCGGCCTTCTCCTGCGCTGCTTCGAGGGCAGCGCACAGCGCCGTCGTGCCGACGATCCGGTTCACCAGGTACCCGTCCACGGGTTTGCCGGTGAAGTTGTCCCACGTGGCGTACTTGGCGTCCCAGCGAATGCCCGGCACCGCCTCGTCCACGAAGACGAAGTCCGTCCTCATCGGACATTCCCCGCCAGCGCGACCAGCCGGTCGATCACCTCGCCGAGCGGCAGCCCGGCCGCCGCCATCATGCGCGGATAGCGGCTGTAGGAGGTGAGGCCGGGCAAGGTGTTCACCTCGTTGAGGACGACCGTGCCGTCGTCCTTGAGGAACATGTCCACCCGCGAGAGCCCCCTGCAGCCCAACGCCCGGTACACGACCTTCGCGGTCTCCCGCACCAGCGCCCGCGACTGCGCCGGGATCTCGGCGGGCACGATGAACGTGGCGTTCTCCGAACCGCTCTCGGGCTCGCTCTCCTGGTGGATCCGGAAGAACCCGTGCGACAACGCGACCTGGTCCACCTCGCCCACGACGAGGTCGGCGTCGTTGCCCAGCACGGCGCACCCGATCTCCTGCCCGGCCACGGCCTCCTCGATGAGCACCTTCGAGTCGTACTGCCTGGCGATCTCCACCGCACCGGGCAGTTCGTCCTCACCGGACACCTTGCTGACCCCGAACGAAGATCCCGACCGCGCCGGCTTGACGAACACCGGATAGGTGAACCGGCCGGGATCGACGTCCTCGTTCGCCAGGACGGTCGTGAACTCCGGCGTCGCCACTCCGGCGCTGCCGGCGACGAGGTAGGTGAGCGACTTGTCCATGCACAGCGCGGAACTCTGGACGTCGCACCCGACGTACGGGATGCCCGAGAGCTCCAGCAACCCCTGCACGGCACCGTCCTCGCCCAGCTTGCCGTGCAGCACGGGCAGCACCACGTCCAGGCCGATCTCCTCGTACCGCCCGGACTCCAGGACGAGCAGCCCGCGGAACCCGCTGTCGAGCGACAGCACGACCGGACGGCCCTCCCACTCCGCCTCGGGTCCGTCGCAGAGCCGCCAGGCACCGCTCTTGGTGATCCCTATCCAGAACACCTCGTGCTTCTCGGCGTCGAGGTGCTTCGCGACCTCCCGCGCGGACTTCACGGAGACGGGGTGCTCCTCGGAGGCACCTCCGAAAAGAATGCCGATCCTCATATCCAGTGCCGCCTTTCGCTTTCGAAGTTCAAGCAGTTGATGAGGCTGTTCTGCACGGTGTCGCGCAGCGCGTGGTCCGTGTAATAGGCGGTGTGCGGGCTGACGACGACGTTGGGCAGCGCCTGCAACCGCAACAGCGGTTCGCATTCGACGGTCCGGCCCCGGTGATCGGCGTAGAAGACGCCTTCCTCGCCTTCGAGGACGTCCAGCGCCGCGCCACCGAGCCGGCCGCTCTCCAGTTCCCCCACGAGCGCCTCGGTGTCGATGAGCGCACCACGTCCGGTGTTCACGACGAACGCGCCGTCCTTCAGCTGCGCGATGCGTTTCGCGTCCAGGAGGTGATGCGTCCGCTCGGTGAGCGGCGTGTGCAGCGTGACGACGTCGCTCTCCCGCACCAGTTCGTCCAGCGAGACGAACCCGGCGGCAGCGCGGTTGTCACAGGCCAGCACGCGGCAACCGAAGCCGCGCAGCCTGCTCATGACGGCCGCGCCGATGCGCCCCGCCCCCACCACCCCGACGGTCAGGTCGCGCAGCTCCTTGCCGCGCAGGCCCAACCGGTAGTCGTGCGCATCAACGCGGCGAATGACGGCCTTCGCATCGCGGATCGCCATCAGGATCAGCATCAGCGTGTAGTCGGCGACGCTGTCCGGCGAGTAGGAGACGTTCTCGACCGAGATGCCGATGCTCTCCGCGTAGGCGACATCGATGTGGTTGCACCCGATGCTCCTCGTGGAGACGTACCTGACGCCGGCCTCTTTCAGAGCGCGGAGTGCGGCGTTCGCCACCCGAGTCTTGTGGCCGACGCTGATGCACCGATTCCCCGAGGCCAGTACGGCATTGGCCTCGGTCGCGGCCTCCTGCGTGATGGTCGGGGCCACCCCGAAGCGAGGCGCCAGCTCGTGGAACAGGATGGCCTCGTCCTGCTCACACCCGTAGACCGTGATCCCAGTTCGCAGCGCGGCAACCGTCCGCGCCGGTTCGCGGTAGTGCATGCCCCCAAGTCAAGGCAGCACGACGTTGCCGGTGCGTATGCGATTTTCGATATGCCGCCGATACTCGCGGCGTCAGGCCTTATTCACACGCGATGCCGTCGTTGTCGCGGTCGAGCGCGGGCCGGTAGCCGGGCTCCCCGCGGTGCAGCGGCGCCGCACCGGCGGCCCTGGCCGCCGCGCAGTTCGCGTAGTACGCGGACGCCGGCGCGGGCTGGAGTTGCGGTTGCGGTTGCGGTTGTGGCACAAGTGGTTGTGGCGCGGGCTTGGCGTCGAGCCCACCGCAGGACGGTCCCCAGAACCCGAGCCCTGCCTGCTTGGCGACGGCCTCCGCCTGCAGGATCACGCTGTCCGCGCCGGCCACCGCCCGTGCGACGCCCTGACCGACCGCGAGGACCGCGTAGTCCTTGCCGTCGGCGAGCAACAGCCGTGCACCCGAAACCGTGACCGCCTTGCCCACCAACGTCTTCGTCGCGAACTCGACCGACGACGCGGCCCAGCACTCACCGGGTGCCGCCAGTCCGTGCACCTGCACCGTGGTGCCGTTCGACAGCGTCACGGTCCGGCCGTCCACAACGGACCCAACGGTCACCGGCGGCGGAGTCGTGGTGGTGGTGGTGGTGGTAGTGGTGGTCGTCGTCGTGCTCGCGGTCGTGGAAGCCGCAACACGCGCAGGCTGCGACGTGCAACCCCCGAGGGCCACCGACAGGAGCACCACGGGCACGGCGATGCGGGCGTTCTTCGGCAGCTGTCGCCGGAACACGAGTGCGGTCACGGCCGTCACATCGGGACACCGCCCGCACGGCGTTACCGGCGTCACCCGGACGGACCATCACCGGGCGTGCGGACGGGGTGGAGGCCCGGTTCGGCCGCCACCCCGTCCGCCACCGGCTCAGATCTGCAGCTCGGACTCGATGCGCTTGAGGTGATGCCGAGCCAGCGCGAGGTTCGCGACCTCTCTGTCCAGCACCAGGTACAGGAACAACGAACCTCTGGCCTTCACGCCGCTCATCAACCGGATCAGGTGGTACTGCCGGTGCAACGTGATCAGGATGTCCTCGATGGTGTCGTTCAGCCCGAGCGTGGACATCACCCGGAGCTTCGACCGCACGACCTCGGTGTTCCCGGCCGCGGCGACCTCCAGGTTCAGCCAGTCGCCACCGCCGCTGGTGCCGAGCGACATTCCGCTGTCGTAGTCGACCAGCGCGACACCGACGGCACCGCCGATGGCCATGGCCTCTTTCAACGCGGTATCGATGTTCATCAAATCCCACTTCCCTATGTCAACTGGCGATCGTGCGCGAACACGTCTCCACACGGACGCCATTGATGAGAACAATGAACCGAAGGTGGACATGCGCCACCGTCAGCACTGTTCCGATTGAACAGAACGATTCCCGAGGGCGTCCTCGATCATCCTGACGATATGACCTCTTCCTTCATTTCGGCGGATCGCGCACTACGGCGTCAGGATCGACCCGACGCGCTCGATCACGGGCCGGGACTCGTGGAGCAGTCGTCCGAGATTCAGTCCCTTGTCCCCGAGCGCGACCATCAGCGACATCCGGCCGACGGCGTACACGGCCATGTAGCCCGTGCTGCCGAACACCACGGTCTGACTGAGCGTGCCCAGACCGATCACCTCCGCCGCCTGGCGCGCGATGCCGAGATCGGCGGCGGCGAGTGCCGAGATGTGCGCGGGGTCGACGTTCTTCGCCACATCGGAAATGATCGGAATCCCGTCGGATGCGGCAATTACCGTGTCGGTCACCCCGGTGACATTTTCGCGAAGCTTCTGCAGCTCGACGGCCAGGGCGTCGTAGTCCAACACACTTCCCTTCTGCTTCGGAAAGGTCGAAAAGGTTCAGCCGGGTCGTTCCACCCCGGCCGGTGGCGAGCCTGCTCCCGCCCGAGCGTGCAACGAAGCCAGGCTGCCGTGCGCAAAACTGAACGACGCCGCCGGTGACGCGATCTCCAACACCCCTTCACCGAGCATTCGCGAAACCTCGACGGTGACCGGGTAAAGACCCCGGCCGACCGCGAACGCGATGTCCCGCGCACTGCGCCGCCCGGTGGCGTGGGCGATGATCTCCCGCCGTTCCGCGGTGGAATCAGCCGATTCCGCGCCGGAGGCGGCCACCACGCGGTCCCGGTACGGCGACAGGGGAATCGGCAGCGAGGCGACCGCGTCCAGCCGGCGGCCCGTCTGCGACAGCAGCACGTCCGGGGCCAAGCCATCGGTCACCGGCAGGAGCGGCTCGTCGGCGGACTCGTCGACGACACATCGCTCGACGTCACCGACGGCAACGGCGAACGCCCCGTCCCGCAAGGCGGCCGCGGCGAGAACCTGAGCCTCCGCGGCGCCGATGTTCCCTCGGGCGACCAGCACCTCCTGCAGTGACCGCTTCTGGACGCTCTCCGCCAGTGCCGCGGCCCAGCTCTCCGCGCTGATCCTGCCGGAGGTCAGCAGCAGCGTCTCCACTCCCGGTGAACCGGGGCTGTCCACCGCGATCACGACGCCGCCGGACAAATGAAACAGCCCGCCGGCATTACCCACGACCTTCAACGCTCCGGTGACCCGATCAACGTGACACTGCTCCAAGGCATGCGCGAGAACATCTAATGCGGCCCGACAATCACGTCTCAGAGATCACTCCAATCGGCCACCTCTCCCTCATCGAAAGAGTGACCGCCATTGTTACCCGCAGGCCGCCGATACCGAACCATCCCGGCGAACGCCACACGATCGAGTGAAACATTCCAGTCCACCAAGAAAGGCGCGACATGAAACTCTTTTATTTCGATAACCAACCGATGTTCTTGTGCTCGGGCAGACATGGGTCGGCCCAGGCCGGATCGCTCCAGGCCTGGGCCGCCACCACGATCTACTTGCCGTGGCACTCCCGCAGCAGCTGTGCCGCGGATTCACTTCGCAAGGCCGGCAAGATCTTCCGCACCGCCACCGCCTGGGAATCCAGGGCTTTCGCCAAGGCGTGCAGGGTTCCCGCCGACGCACGGACGTCCTGTGCCGGACCAAGACCCGCACGCTGGTACAGGCACGACAGCACCGTCCTGGCGGTGAAGCCGTCAACTTCACCGTTGACCAGGGTCAGGGCGTATCGCTCGCGCTGGTCCAGCGCCACCCTTATGGTGAGATTCGGCCAGTGGTAGGCAATTACACCGTCCCCCTCCTCCGGCCCCAGAAAACCTTCCTGATCGACCAGGAACCGGAACCGGCGCTTGACCTCGTCACCGAACGCCCGAGCCACAGACGCCGATCGCCTAGCGCCCACGTTTCACCACCCAGTAGTCGTCCCGCGCCTCGAACGTGAAACCCCGGTCCTTGAGATACTTCAGCTCACGCTGATAGAAGTTACCGCCTTCATATATCGGGGTGAAGGGGTCGGTGACGAGCCTGACCTCTCCACCGCTCGCGATGGCATCGTCGATGAACCTCTTGTTCCTCGTCCAGTTCCACTTTCCGGGACCTGCCCAAGGAACTTTCAGCGTGTTGTACCCCGGCTTCCCGGCGACGTACTCTTCCACGTTTGCGGTACGGCCGAGGATCGTGATCTCCTTGGTCGCTACCGACGCCTCCGGCTCGATCACCGCGACGGCACGCCCGACAGCACTCGCCACGGCCTCACGGGCCAGGGGCGCAGCCGCACCTCGCAAGGCCGATCCGCCCACCGCTCCCGCGGCGAGCCCGACCGCGCCGACGACGGTGAAGACGAGGTCCCAGCCGTTGGCCGGTCGGTTGCCGACGGTGTAGGACCATTCGCAGAACCCGGCGCCGGGGTTGCTGCTGCGGCACAGGTAGGTGGCCCAGTGCGTGACGGCCTGTGCGTAGGTCTCGCCAGGAGCCATCATGACCGGCGCGCCGAAGATGGGGCCTCGCTTCATCTCCTCGGCGGTGGGTAGCCGGTGGCCGTAGATGATCGGCTGGTTGGAGCCGTCACCGGTGCCGGTCTCCCACTGCCAGCGCTGTTCGAACTCCCGCTGGGAATACCCGGATCCCTCCGGGCCGCACAGACCGTTGGGCGAGTAGCCGCACCCGACGGACGCCGGCGACTTCTCGTAGTGGGTTTCCTGGTAGTTGTAGAAGTCGCAGGAGTCGCAGTACAGGCCGGTCGGGTCGCTGAAGCTGACCGGGCTGTTGTTGGCGTAGACGTAGGCGTTCCACTGCCGCGGATCCCCGAGATCCATCACCGGGTCGACGGAGATGAACCGGCCCAGCTTCGGGTCGTACTCACGCGCACCGATGTGCGTCAGGCCGCTGTTGTCCAGCGTGCCGCCGACGAAGCCCTTGTCCATCCGCGCCGGCCAGGTGCCCGTGTTGCCGCGCACTTCGCCGAACGGTGTGGTCAGTCGCGTGCTCACGAGCTGGCTCAACGCGTTGATCGTGCTCTGCGCCGTGCCGTGCTGATCCGACGACAGCCACGTCAACCCCGACGACGTCCGCATCGCAATGGACTGACCCGCGTGCGAGTAGTAGCGCGTGCAGACCTTCGCACCCGACGAGGCGATGTACCGCAACTCCTGACCAGGCAGGTACAACGTCCGCCCGTCGGGGTCACGGCGGACCAGCCGGTTGCCATCAGCGTCGTACACATAGGACGACTGACCGGTCTCGTCGGTCGTGGTGGCGACGTGACCTTCCTCGTCCCACGTCATCGTCTGCGTACCGCCGCCGGCTGACGGACGGGTGAGGGTGTTCCCGGTCTCGTCGTAGGTGTAGCTCGCCTGACGGCTGCCCGCGTTGTCGGTGGCCACCGTGTTGGCGACGGAGTGCTTGCCCGGGGTCGGGAAGTACTCGGTGGTGCGGTCGCCCGCGCTGGTGCCGTGCTCGACCAGCTTGGTGCGGTCACCCGCAACGTCGTAGCTGTAGGACTGCCAGTACTTCGACGGGCCGCCCAGGCCCGCGACGGTCGGGTCGGGTGCGCAGTCACCCGAACTCGGGGTCCAGGCCTCCGTCAGACGGCGCAGGTGGTCGGCGCGGAAGCACTGCGTGTCGGCGCTGACCGAGTCCGCGACGCGGGTGACGTTGCCCGCCCAGTCGTGGCTGTACGACACGTTCGAAACGTCGGTCGGCCCGGTCTGCTTCGTCGTCCAGATCTGGGTGAGACGGCGGGTGAACTGGTCGTAGTTGCGCACGACGTCGACGGTGTTGCCGCCGTTGTTCTGCAGCCGGTAGGACGCCAGCTCACCGAACGAGGTGTAGCCGGTCGAGGTGACCAGGTCGGTCTGCGCCGATGTCCCGTAGCCGGTCTTCAGGGTCGCGATCTGCCCCAGTGCGTCGTAGTCGTATTGGAGCGTTTCCCGCTTGAGGTCACCGGTGGCCGGGATGCGGGTCGTGTTGAGCACGCTGTTGTTGTGGTAGGTGTAGACGTAGCCATAGGTGCCGCCCAATCCGGTCTCGGCATCCGGGATGGTGAAGTTGGTGGCCGAGGGCTGGTAGTCCGCCCTGATGCCGGTGTGTTCCATGACGTAGTCGCCGAGCTCGCCGTGCCGCACGGACTTCACCAGCTGGCCCTTGACCGCGGTGCCGTCGGCGAGCACGTCGTAGAACCACTCCGACCGCGCCGCACCGGTTGCCGTGTTGTCGCGCGTGCTCGTCTTGCGGCCCAACGCGTCATAGGTGTACGCGAGCGTCTTACCACGACCGTCCGTTGTGGACACCAGCTGGTCCAGGTCGTTGTAGACCGACGTCGTCGTGCCCTTGTCCGGGTCGACCGAGCGGACCTGCCGGCCTCGCACGTCGTAGGAGTACTGCCACTTCTTGCCCGACGCGTGCGTGACCTCGGTCTGCTGACCTTTGAGGTCGTAGGTGTACGTCGTGGCGTCGAAGCCCGTCGCGGCCCCCGCGACAACACCTGAGTGGTACTGCCGCAACTCAGCCTTACGACCCAGCGCGTCGACCAACGTCGACGTCACCACGCCGCCCGCGGGCGGTGTCACGTCGATGCGGTCACCGGCGTAGTAGGTAGTCGTGCGGAACAGCTCGTCACCGCCGGGGCTGGCCACCGGCAGGTTCTTCTTCGACACCTGGGCGATGTCCCGGCCCGCGCCGTCGTAGTTGGTCACCGTCGCCGACGGGATGGTGTCGGTCGGCACGAACAACTCCGTGCCTGGGGCGGCATTACCGAGGTAGGCGTTGTTCGATCGCTTGGCCCGCCCCGCCGAGTCGTAGTACGTGTCCGTGACAACTGAGGTGGACGTGCTCCCGGTCGCGTCCGGCTGCTGGGTCTGGCGCGGCCGCAACAACCCGTCGAACAGCTCGTAGGAGGTCACGTACTGGCTGCTGGTGTTCAGCGTGCTCGTCGAGACCACTGAAGGGCCGTTGGACCGTTGCAGATAGGCGAACTTCTTGCTGAAGCCGAGAGCCGACACCTCGGTCGTACGGCCAAGACCGTCGTAGGTGATGTTTGTCCTGCGCTGGTTCGGGTCCGTTGTGGACCGCGGCGATCCCCACGCTGGTTCCACCTCGGTCGTCGTGACCCAGCCCAACACGTTGGTCGACGTCAGCTGCGTCACCGGTCCGCCGGCGGCCGGGGTGTAGGCCGTGGTCGTGGTGCCCTTCGGGTCGATCAGCTTCGTGACCCGCCCGTAGGCGTCGCGTTCGGTCTGCGACTCCGTCAGATACGAAGCCGTGCCGTTGACATACGACTTCAGGGCCTCGGTCTTGGTGGTCTCGCCCTTCGTCGGCGCGACACCGTGAGCCTGGCCGTCGAAGTAGGTCTTCACGTCACCGGCGATGTCCTGGTCCCGCAGACCCGTGCCCTTCGCCTTCGCGCAGTCGACCAGGAAATCGCGC
>NZ_JBSGBE010000019.1:0-195250 GCF_053601075.1 Lentzea sp. NPDC004789
TTCAGCCCGGCTTTTGAAGGCCGACCAGCACCTCGCAAGGGCCCCGAAGTCAAGCCCCAATCGCTATCGTCGCGAAGCGGCGATGACGCAACCAACACCCGTCACCGCCCTAGAACGCAACCACCCCGGCGGAATGCGGTGAGCAGCCCAGCCAGGATCCGGCAAAGCGCCGTTGCCAGCCGACGACGTGGTGGGCCGACCGCAGAGCTGCAGCAACAGGCAGATCGCCCCGCCCGGCCGCAGAGCCGTCATCGGCCAGCCGCAATCACGGCATCACTCGACCCGGCCGGCCCAACCGCGCGCTCCCAGCAGGCTAACCTCGGCCGCGCGAACGATCAGCCCGGCCCGGCCAGCCCAACCATGCGAGCGATCGGCCGGACCCAGCCGAACCGCACGACCAGTCGGCCCGGCCAGCCCACCGCGCGAGCGAGCGGCCCGGCCAGCCCAATCGCGCGAACGGTCAGCCCGACCGGCCCAAATCACGCGAGCGATCAACCCGACCCAGCCCAACCGCGCGAACCGTCAGCCCTCCGGGTCCTGGCGGGCGATGGCGAAGGCCGGGTTGCCCTCCGAGTCCTCGCGCACGTCGAGGACCTTGTCCTCCAGGTAGTGGGCCGCGGCCGGTTCCATGATGACCTTGGCGCCCGCGGGTGCCGCCACCACCTCGTCGCCGTCGACGGGCTCCGCCAGGGACAGTTCGAGGGCGGCTTGGCTGTTGTTGTCGGTGGCCAGGGCGAAGCGCAGGCCGACGCCGTCGTTGGGGGCGGCTGACTGTGAGGTCAGCTCGTTGATGACCTCGGCAGCCATCGGCGTCACTTCGAGCATGTCGGCCCCTTCAGGCAGGAAACAAGAAACTCGTCCGGTGTTCCCTGCCCGACCGAGCTTCAACCACCTTTCGGCGAAGTGTCTAGGCGACGCGGTGTGCTGGGCGGGGTGCCTCGCTGCGGACGTGGCCGCACGTCGAGCAGACGCGCTGGACCGGGATCAGGTCGGCGACCAGGCGCCACGAGTCGGCGAACGACGGGGGCTGCTGGCCGGGCAGCAGCAGGCTGTCGAGTGCTTCCACGCGGCGACGGCCCTTCTCGCGGCTGCGTTCCACCGGGTCTCGGCGGTGGGCCAGGGCGCGGGACTCGGCTCGGGCACGCTCGCCCTCGCTGGTCAGGGCGGTTCGGGAACGCCGCGAGTTCACCAGCGCGTTGCGGCGGTTCACGCGGAACCACTCGCCCAGCGACATGCCGGTTAAAGGTGGGCGGGCGAGGCGGGCGCCGTCGTCGGTCCACACCATCATCCGCGCGCGCAGGAACTCGTGCGCCACCTGCGCGCGCGAGCGGGGGCGGCCCTGGCGGGTGCCGTCGGGGCGTTTGTCGATCGCGACCAGGACGGCGTCGACGCTCCAGCCCACCTTGAACCACGGCTCCAGCGTGCGGCGCACCCACCGGCGGTCGGCGTCGGGCCACGAGGCGCGCGTGCACAGCGACTCGACGGCGATGTCCACGTCGGCGTCGGTGGAAGGCACCACGCGGCCCGGCCAGCGACGGGGATCGATCTGCATCTTGGACCTACCTCCTACACCACAGACGAACATCTGTTCGACATGGTGCCACGGAGGTCTGACAAAAATGGAACATCTGGCCTCTGAGCAGGCAGAACATCACGTGACAAGCACTGCCGCACCCGTCACGCGGCCCGCGCGGAGGTCCGACAGGGCCAGGTTCGCCGAACGAAGCGGATACGGCTGCACGGCCACCGACAACCGGTGCGAGGCGCAGAACGACAGGAACTCGGCGGCGTCGGCGCGGGTGTTCGCGGTGACCGATCGGACCTGCCGCTCCTGGAAGAGGTGCCGCTGGTAGTTCAGCACCGGCACATCGGACAGGTGGATCCCGGCGATCGCCAGCGTCCCGCCCCGGTCGAGCGCCTCCAGGCAAGCCGGCACCAGCGTCCCCACCGGCGCGAACAGCACTGCCGAGTCCAGCAGCACCGGAGGCACCTCGGCCGACGCCGACGACGCACCCAGCGACAACGCCAATGCCCGCGCCGAAGCGGACCGGGTCACCACGTGCACCTCGTACCCGCGAGCGACGGCGACCTGCAACGCCAGATGCGCGGACCCGCCGAACCCGTAGATCCCCAACCGTCCGCCGTCGGGAACCTCGGCCCGCTGCAACGCCCGGTACCCGATGATCCCGGCGCACAACAACGGCGCCAAAGCCTCCGACGAATACCCGGAAGGCAGCCTTAATGCATAAGGAGCCGGAACGACCGCATAAGACGCATAACCGCCGTCAGCGTCCCACCCGGTGTACAACGACGACGGACAAAGGTTCTCGGAACCGCGCAAGCAGAACCGGCAAACCCCGCAGGTGTGCCGCAACCAGGCGATTCCGACCCGCTCACCAACGCGGAAATCCCCCGCCGCGACCACCACCTCACCCACGACCTGATGTCCGGGCACGACCGACAGCCGGTGCACGGGCAGATCCCCGTCCACCACGTGCAGGTCGGTCCGGCACACCCCGCAGGCGAGCACCCGCACCAGCAGCTCACCCGGCGCGGGCGACGGCACCGGCACGTCGGCCAGACGCAGCGGCGTGGTCTGCCACGAAAGCACGATCTCCAGGTTAGCCTGCGGAAATGAGCCACCACGAGCCCCACGACGAGGTCACCGGCGACCGGATGAACTGGCTGCGCGCGGGAGTCCTCGGCGCGAACGACGGCATCGTCTCCACCGCGAGCCTCGTCGTGGGCGTCGCGGGCGCCACCACCGACAAGGCGCAGATCCTCGTCGCCGGTCTCGCCGGCCTGTTCGCCGGCGCGATGTCCATGGCCAGCGGCGAGTACGTCTCGGTGAGCAGCCAGCGCGACGCCGAACGCGCCCTGCTGGCCAAGGAACGCCAGGAGCTCAGGGACATGCCGGATGAGGAGCTCGAAGAGCTCAAGGAGATCTACGAGCAGAAGGGACTCGACGAGGCGACCGCGCTGAAGGTCGCCAAGCAGCTCACGGAACACGACGCCCTGGCCGCCCACGCCGAGGCCGAGCTGCACATCGACCCGGACGAACTCACCAACCCGTGGGGCGCCGCCATCGCGAGCTTCATCTCGTTCACGATCGGCGCGCTGCTCCCGCTGGCGGCGATCATCCTCAGCAGCACCACCCTGCGCGTCCCGGTCACGGTCGTCGCGGCCGTGCTCACCCTCGCGCTCACCGGCTTCGTCAGCGCCAGGCTGAGCGGCGCGCCGAGGCAGCGTGCGATCATCCGCAACGTCGTGGGTGGACTGATCGCCATGGGTGTCACCTACGCCATCGGCGCGTTGGTCGGCCAAAGCATCGGATAGCGCCGAACTGGGTATTGCCACCGCATGAGTGAAGAACGCGGCGCATACGTCTCCCAGGACACCGACGACTTCGAGGCCCTGGACGAGGACAACATCAAGCACGACCCTCTGGAGACCGAGCCGGAGGAGGGCTGGGCCGAGTCGAACCGGTACGGGATGACCGAGTACGAGCAGGCCCACCCGCGTCCGCTCGATGAACGGCTCGCGGAAGAGCGCCCGGAAGAACGCGCAGAAGAGCGCGGCGAGGACGACGAGACGGGTGCATGATCGAAGCATGAGCCTCGGCATCCCGGAGAAGATCACGGCGTTGCTGTTCGACCTCGACGGCGTGCTCACGAGCACGGCGGTCCTGCACCGCAAGGCGTGGAAGCAGACGTTCGAGGGCATGGGCCAGCCGTTCAGCGAGCAGGACTACCTGGCCTACGTGGACGGCAAGCCGCGCTACGACGGTGTCCGCAGCTTCCTGGCCTCGCGCGGCCTCACGCCGCCGGAGGACGAGATCCGCCGCATCGGCGACCGGAAGAACGACCTGGTCAACCGGATCATCGACGAGGAGGGCATCACGCCCTACCCCGGTTCCGTGCGCTACCTGCAGGCGGTGCGCCAGGCCGGCATCCCCATCGGGGTGGTCACGTCGTCGGCCAACGCGATGCGCGTGCTGCGCGCGGGCAACCTGCTCGACTACGTGGACGCGCTGGTGGACGGCAACGTCATCACCGCGTCGAACCTGCGGGGCAAGCCCGCCCCCGACTCGTTCCTCGAAGGCGCCAGAAGGCTGAAGACGCCACCGGAGCAGGCCGCCGTGTTCGAGGACGCGCTCGCGGGCGTGAAGGCGGGGCACGACGGCGGTTTCGGGTTCGTCGTCGGCGTGGACCGCGGCCACCAGGCGGACGCGCTCAAGACCAACGGCGCCGACGTGGTCGTCGACGAGCTGGACGAGCTGCTGTCATGAGCTACACGATCGAACCGTGGGCGCTGCGCTGGCAGGGCCTCGCCGTGGACCAGCTGCACCGGACCGAGTCGACGTTCGCGCTGGCCAACGGGCACATCGGCCTGCGCGGCACGCTGGACGAGGGCGAACCGCGCGGTCTGCCCGGCACGTACCTCAACGGCTACTACGAGGAACACCAGCTGCCGTACGGGGAAGCGGGCTACGGCTATCCCGAGGCCGGCCAGACCGTCGTCAACGTGACCGACGGCAAGATCATCCGGCTGCTGGTCGAGGACGAGCCGCTGGACATGCGCTACGGCAACGCGATCGAGCACGAGCGCGTCCTCGACTTCCGCTCCGGCACGCTGCGCCGCCGCACGGTCTGGGAGTCACCGACCGGCCGCCGCGTGATCGTGCGCAGCGAACGGCTCGTGTCGTTCACCCAGCGCGCGGTCGCCGCGATCCGCTACGAGGTCGAGCCGATGGACGACGTGCAGCTCGTCGTCCAGTCCGACCTGCTCGCCAACGAGCCGACCATCCACCGCACCAACGATCCCCGCGTCGCCGCCGCGCTGGACGCCCCGCTGGTGAACGACTTCACGATGGCCGAGAAGTCGCGGGCCGTGCTGTGCCACCACACCAAGGTGTCCGGTCTGCGGATGGCCGCGGCGATGGACCACGAGATCGACGTCGACGGCGGTCTCGACATCCGCACGGAGATCCGCGCCGAGGCCGACCTCGCGAGGTTCACCGCGGCCGTGGACGTCAAGGCGGGCAGCTGCCTCAAGCTCACCAAGTACCTCGGCTACGGCTGGTCCGGCAAGCGCTCCACACCGGCGTTGCGCGCCCAGGTCGAGGCGGCGCTCTCCGGTGCCTGCCAGACCGGCTGGGAGGGCCTGCTGCAGGAGCAGAGGGCGTTCCTGGACGACTTCTGGCAGGTCGCCGACATCGAGATCGAGGGCGACGACGAGCTGCAGCAGGCGATCCGGTTCGCGCTGTTCCACATCCTGCAGGCCGGTGCCCGCGGCGAAACCCGTGCCATTCCGGGCAAGGGTCTCACCGGACCGGGCTACGACGGGCACGCGTTCTGGGACACCGAGATGTTCGTGCTCCCGGTCCTCACCTACACGCTGCCCGACGCCGCCCGCGACGCGCTGCGCTGGCGTCACTCCACTTTGGACAAAGCCCGCGACCGCGCGAAGGTGCTGGGGCTCAAGGGAGCCGCGTTCCCGTGGCGGTCGATCAACGGCGCCGAGTGCAGCGCGTACTGGCCGGCGGGCACGGCCGCGTTCCACGTCTCCGGCGACGTCGCGTACGCCACCCAGCAGTACCTCAACGCCACCGGCGACGAGTGCTTCGACCGCGACCAGGCCACCGAGATCCTCGTGGAGACCGCACGGCTGTGGATGTCGCTCGGACACCACGACCAGCACGACGGGTTCCGCATCGACGGTGTCACGGGCCCGGACGAGTACTCGGCGATCGTCGACAACAACGTCTACACCAACCTGATCGCCCAGCAGAACCTGCGCGCCGCCGCCGACGCCGCGGAACGCAACCCCGGTGATGCCGCGGAAGAGGAGATCGCCGCGTGGCGGAGGGCTGCCGACGCGATGGCGATCCCGTACGACGAGATGCTGCAGGTGCATCCGCAGGCGGACAACTTCACCAAGCACGCGGAGTGGGACTTCGAGAACACCCCGCCGGAGAAGTACCCGCTGCTGCTGCACTTCCCGTACTTCGACCTCTACCGGCGGCAGGTCGTGAAGCAGGCGGACCTCGTGCTCGCCATGCACGTGCGCGGTGACGCGTTCACGAAGGACCAGAAGGCCCGCAACTTCGCCTACTACGAGGCGCGGACCGTGCGCGACTCGTCGTTGTCGGCGGGTACGCAGGCCGTGCTGGCGGCCGAGGTCGGCCACCTGGGCCTCGCGTTCGACTACCTCGTCGAGGCCGCCTACACCGATCTCCACGACCTGCACGACAACGTCAACAACGGCCTGCACATGGCCTCGCTGGCGGGGGCGTGGATGGCGCTGGTGGCAGGCTTCGGCGGCATGCGGGACCACGGCGGTGAACTGACCTTCGCGCCGCGCCTGCCGGAGTCGCTCACGCGGTTCTCGTTCCGGATGTGCTTCCGCGGCACCAGGATCTCCGTGGACGTGACCGGATCCGAGGCCACCTACCGGATCGTGGACGGCACCGAGCTGAAGACCAGGCACCACGGCGAGCCGATCACGATCACCGCGGACGCGCCCGTGACCGTGCCGATCCCGGCGGCTCCCGAGCTCGAACGACCGAAGTCGCCGTTCGGCCGGGAGCCGCGCCGGCACTAGGTCAGGCGGGAGACCTGGTAGTGCGCTATCAGGTCTCCCTTGACGATCACGCTCAGCTTCACGTTGATCGCCGGCCGGTCGGCGAACGAGAATTCGACGTCCAGATAACCGAGGACCAGATCGTCGGCGAGCTGTCGTGTTTCCACGACCTCGTACTCTGCTTTCATCCCGATGGGCTGGGAATCGTAGTACTCGGCGACGGCGTTCCGGCCGACCCCGTACGGGTGCAGGCCCTGGAAGATCGCGTCCTCGGTGAAGTTCGCGGCCACGCGCTCGGGTTCGTGCGCGTCCACGGCGTCCTTCCACCGGTCCATCACGGTCTTGATCATGATCAGTGCCCCGCGCTCTGGCCGCCGTCGACGTGCAGGATCTCGCCCGTCACGAAGCCGGCCTGTTCCAGGAAGGTGATCGCGTCGACGACGTCGGAGATCTCGCCGATCCGCCCGACCGGGTGCAGCCCGGCCAGCGCCTCGTGGGTCTCCGGTGCGTGCATCGGCGTGCGGATGATGCCGAGCGCGACCGTGTTGAACCGGATGTTCCGCGTCGCGTACTCGACGGCGAGCGACCTGGTGACGGCGTTCAGACCGCCCTTGGTCAGCGACGCGAGCGCGGACGGCACCGCGGACAACGCGTGGTCGACGAGCGTCGTCGACACGTTGACCACGTGGCCGCCGTCGTCCATGGCGGCGACCGCGCTGCGCGTGATGTCGAAGAACCCGACCAGGTTCGTGCCGATCACGGCGGCGAAGTCCTCGTCGGTGTACTCGGTGAACGGCTTGGCGACGAAGATCCCGGCGTTGTTGACCAGCGTGTCGACCCGGCCGAACCGCGCAAGCGCTTCCTCCACCACCCGTGCGCCCTCGCCGGGCCGCGCGAGATCGGCGCGGACCGTCAGCACCTCTGGATCGTCCGAGGGCTCGACGGAGCGCGACACCGCCACGACCGAGTAGCCGAGCTTCCGGAAGGCGGGCACGAGTGCCGCGCCGATTCCCTGAGAAGCACCCGTGACGACAGCAACCTTGTTCGTCATTTCCGACTCGCTTTCAAAGGAGAAGAAGTGGAACTGACAGCCACAACGGCCCGCACTTCCGCCGCATTTCGCGGAATTGCGACCTGTTTTCTCCTTCGTGGAAGGCTCAGCCTCCCACCGCACGCCAGGGGTCGTCCGCGGGCAGCCAGACGCCGTCGCGGTGCAGGCCGAGATCGCCGACGTCCCGCGTGATGGCCTCGGCGGCCGCCAGCACGGCCGTCCGCACCTCGTCGGCGCGACGGACGAGCGACCACGTCCAGAGCGGCTCCGGGTCGACGACCGGCCGTTGCACGAGATCCGGTGGCAGGGGCGAGGTCTGGCCCTTCGGCGAGTTCAGCACCGGTGTCGTGCACGACCGCACGTGGTCGAAGAACGCGGGCCCGGTGATCGCGCCGTTGTGGATGCGCACGACCCGTGCACCTGTGTCCCCGGCGAACTCCTGGGCGTAGGAGTTCCACGACTGCCACGACGTGACGTCGTCGTCCACCAGCACGGCGATGTCCTCGGCGCGCACCGGACTCGTGTCGGTGCCGACCGACACCGCGTAGAGCCGGTCGGCGCCGAGCAGCCGCGCGGCCAGGCCGAGCTCGGCGACGTCGGCCCCGCGGATCCAGCAGACCGCCAGGTCGAGGCTGCCGTCCGCGACCCGCGCGGCCTGCGCGTGCGACGGCACGACCCACGCGTCGACGTAGAGCTGCGCGACCCCGGCCGTGCGCGCGGTGAGGTCCGGCGGCAGCCAGTTCACGTACCCGATCCGCACGGGCTGCGACCCGGACAACTGCTGCGCGTGGCGTTGCAGCTCGTCGGCCCGCTCCAGCAACGCGCGCACCTCCGGCACCAGCGCGGCACCGGCGGCGGTGAGGGCGACGGTGCGCCGGTCGCGGGCGAACAGCGGCACGCCGAGGTCGCGTTCGAGGGCCTTGATCTGCTGCGACAACGACGGTCCGGCGATCAGCAGGCGCGCCGCGGCCCGGCCGAAGTGCAGCTCTTCGGCGACCGCGAGGAAGTACCGGAGCTGGCGCAGTTCCACGCCCCGCATCCTAGGAGGCTGAGCCTCCCACGCAGGAGAAAGCCGGTCGTGGCCACCGCGGCGCGCCGGTCGGACGATGGGCGCATGAGAGAGTTCATCGTCGAGATCACCACCGAGCTCCCCGACGGCACGAGCCAGTCCGAAGTGGACCGCCTGCGGGCACGGGAAGCCGTCCGGGCGAAGGAGCTCGCGGCGAGCGGTCACCTGGTCCGGTTGTGGCGGCCGATCGGCGAGATGCGCAGCATCGGCCTGTGGCGGGCCGACGACGAGGACGACCTCCACGCGAACGTCCTCGGCACGCTCCCGCTGAGCCCGTGGATGACCTTCCACGTCACCGCCGTCCAGTCCCACCCGAACGATCCGGGCCGTTCGTGAGCGTGCGGGCCGGGGCCGCGCCGTGCATGCGGTGGGCATCGCGCTGCCCGCGCTCGTCGACGGAACCGCCTTGCTCGGCGTGGTCCTCTTCGGCGGCACGTTCCTCGGCATCGCCAGTCCGCTGCTCGCCGCCCCGTTGCTGCACCACGGCTACGACCGGGCCCTGCTGCTGGCCGCGGCGATCGTCCTCACAGCTGCAGCACCACTTTCACGTCTCCCGGCCGCTGCTCGAACGCCTCCGCACAGGACTCCAGCGGCACTCGCCGAGTGATCATCCCGGACAGCCAGGCGTCGTCCGCGCGGTCGAGCACGGCGGCGGCCTCCCGGTAGTGCCGCACGTTGGCGTTGACCGTCCCGAACACGATCCCGTTGCGCAGCACCAGATCCCGGTTCGCCTGGCCGAGGTCGACCGGAACGACCTCGGTGGACGGCACCCCGGTCAGGCACACCAGGTCCCGCCCGAGCAACCGGGCCACGAGCCGGGGTGCCCCGGTCGCCTCGATCACGACCGGGTGATCGGGCAGCTCGCGGTGGTAGGTGGCGCCGAGCGACTCCACCAGCTCGGGCTTCGGGCCGTCCGCCGCGAGGTCGAACACGTGGACGTCGAGCCCTCGCTGCACGCCGATCAACGCCGCCAGCAGCCCGATCGGGCCGGCCCCAGTCACGAGCACGCTCTCGAACGGGACCAGGGCGAGCCGATCCAGCCGCTCCCAGGCCTTGACGACCACCGAAGCCGGTTCCACGAGCACACCCGTCGACGAGCTGACGCCCACGGCGTACTCGGACGGGACCGTCCACAACGTCGAGCCGTAGCCGTCGATCCCGGTGATACCGCGCTCGGTGTATTGCCCGTTCCGGCACATGTCGAACTCCCCGCGCGCACACGCCACGCACGGCACCGGGTCCGGCCGCCGCACCACCCCCGCCACCAGCGACCCCGGCTCGAAGCCCGGCCCGCTGATCACCCGTCCCAGCGACTCGTGTCCGATCACGAGCTTCCCGCCCGTGCCGAACTCGCCGCGCACGATCTCGCGGTCCGTCCCGCAGATCCCGATGGCCAGACCCTCGACCAGCAGCTCACCTGGTCCCGGCTCCGGATCGGGCAGTTCGGTCAACGACAAAGAGCCGGGTCGTGCAAGATCCACCGTCAACGCGCGCATGAGAACCATTCTTGACATATCGACACGATCACGCTGACCATGGGAGCGCTCTCACGACCCTGTCTCAGTGAGGAGATAGTCCGATGCGCAAGCTCCTGCTGCTCGCGACATCGGCCCTACTTGGGCTGACAACGATGTCTGCACCAGTGCACGCGGCACCACCGAACCTGCTCCCGCTCACCGTCACGAACAACTCCGGCCGTGGCGACGCCGTCTTCCTGTACGTCACCGGCGAGATGAACGGCAGGCTCGGGTACGTCAACGCGAACGGTCAGTTCACCGCCTGGTCCGGCGGGGCGGTCCCGCCCGTCCCCGCGCCGGACGTCTCGATCCCCGGCCCGGCCAACGGCGGCAGCCGGACCCTGCAGATTCCGATCAACCTCGCGGGCGGCCGGCTCTACATGTCCTTCCGGGACAAGCTGAAGTTCGGTCTGGTGCCGGGCGGGCTGGTGCAGCCGGCGCCGTGGGCCGCCGGTGACCCGAACCGCGACATCCTGTTCGACTGGAGCGAGTTCACCTACAACGGCGGCGGGTTGTGGCTGAACAGCTCGCAGGTCGACATGTTCGCCGTCCCGCACGCGGTCGAGGCGACGTCCCAGGCGGGCACCACGAAGAAGACCGGCCAGCTGGTCGCCGGAGGACGCAACCGCGTCTTCGACCAGCACCAGCAGCTCGGCGGCGACTGGGCGCGGTTGATCTACACCCGGAGTGACGGCACCCGCCTGCGCGTGCTGAACCCCAGCAAGGGCCTCGACGCGGGCGTGTTCTCCAGCTCGTACTTCTCCAGCTACGTCAGCAGCACCTGGGCGACCTACCAGAACACGCCGCTCACCGTGGTGCCGTACCAGAACGAGCCGAACCGCAAGTTCACCGGCCGCACCAGCGGTGGCGTGCTGCGCTTCACCGACACGGCGGGCCAGCAGGTCGCGTCGTTCGAGCAGCCGTCGACGCGGGACGTCTTCAACTGCGACGGCCGGCTCGCCGCGCCGAACAACGACGTCGGCGCGATCTCCCGGTCGCTGTGCGCCGCGCTGAACCGCTCGACGCTCGGGTTCATCCACACCCAGCCGACGTACGACGCGAGCCAGTTCTACACGCGGTCGACCACCAACCACTACTCGCGGATCGTGCACGCCAACATGGTCGACGGCAAGGCGTACGGGTTCGCGTTCGACGACGTCGGCGCGTTCGAGTCGCTTGTTCACGAACCGAACCCGCGTTCGGCCAAAGTCACGCTGACAGCATTCTGAACCGAAGCTTTCTTGCTTTTGATCGACTTTCGCTCCACTGTGATGAGACGCCGTCGCCGCGGCTCTCACACAGTGGAGTCGTTGTGTGCGTACAGGTCCTGATGGTCGAAGACGACGAGCGAATCCGGCAGGCGTTGAGCCTCGCCTTGTCGGACGAGGATTTCACCGTTGACGAGGCCGGTTCGGGGGAAGAGGCGTTACGGCGTTTGGAGACGGAGTCGTTCGACGTGATGCTGCTCGACCTCACGCTGCCCGGCATGGACGGCCTGGAGGTCGTGCGAACCCTCAGATCCCGCGGTGACCTGCCGATAATCGTCGTGACCGCTCGCACCGACGCCCGTGACGTGATCGCCGGGCTGGAGGCGGGCGCGGACGACTACGTCACGAAACCGTTGATGGCGAGTGTTCTCGCGGCCCGGATCCGCGCGTTGTTGCGCCGGCGCGGACCCGGCCGGGAAGCCGTTCGGATCGGTGATCTGGAAATCCGTCCGCAGGAAGGACTCGTGCACCGAGCGGGCGAACGCGTTCACCTCACCAGAACCGAATTCCGGCTGCTGCTCGAACTCGCTGGTGCGGGCGGACGAATCGTCACCAGGGAACAGTTGCTGCAAAAGGTTTGGGGATATGACTACTTCGGTGACACCCGACTGCTCGACGTGCACATAAGGAGACTGCGCCGCAAGATAGAGGCGAACCCGGACGAGCCGGCGTTGCTGCTCACGGTGCGCGGCACCGGGTACCGGATCCGCTCGTGAGACTCACGCTGCGCTGCCGGGTGACGCTGTCGTTCGGCTTCGGCCTGCTGGTCGTGACGAGCGTGCTGGCGTTCGCGACCTGGAACCTCGCCTCGGGGTACATGTTGCGCCAACGGGAGGCCAGCGCTACGCGGCAGGCCGAGGTGAACGTGCGGCTGGTGGAGAAGTCGCTGTCCTCGCCGGGACTGGACGAGCTGCTGACCGGGCTCACCACCGGCCCCGACTCGTCGATCCTGGTGCTCACCCCGACGGGGCTGGTGTCGGCGGGCCGCGAGGTCGAGCCGTCCGAGCTGCCGGCGGAGCTCGTGGCACATCCACCCGGCCAGGAGCGGATCACCGTGGAAGGGCTGTCCGTCATCGCCGTGACGCTGCCGGTGGCGGGCAACGCCGTCTACGTGGAGCTGTTCCCGTTGCAGCAGCTGGACCGGACGTTCGGGTTCCTCAGCGCGGTGCTGATCGCGGGCACGATCGGGTCGGCGCTGCTCGGGGCCGCGCTGGGCTCGTGGGCGTCGAAGCGGGCGCTGAAACCGCTGGCGGAACTGAGCTCCGCCGCGGGCAGGATCGCGGGCGGCGATCTCGGGGCCCGGCTGCCCGACCAGGACGACCCGGACCTGGCCGCGCTGGCGGCGAAGTTCAACTCGACGGCGCACGCGTTGGAGCAACGGGCGTTGCGGGACGCCCGGTTCGCCTCGGACGTGTCGCACGAGCTGCGGTCGCCGTTGACGACGATGGTCAACGCGGGCGCGGTGCTGCGGCGCCGGCGAGAGCACCTGCCGGGCACCGCCGGGACCGCGCTGGAGCTGCTCACCTCCGAGGTCGACCGGTTCGCGCGGATGGTCGTGGACCTGCTGGAGATCTCCCGCGCCGACCAGACCGACGACCCGCCGCCGGAGGAGATCGCGCTGGACGCGTTGGTGCGCAACGTGATCGCGACCCGCACCGAGGTGCCGATGGACCTCGAACCCGCGGTGGTGCGCGGTGACCGGCGGCGGCTGGACCGGGTGCTGACGAACCTGCTGGACAACGCCGAGCGGCACGCGGGCGGAGCGGTGCTGGTGTCGGTGCGAAGCCGGGGCCGGGCGGTGCGGCTGGAGGTGGAGGACGCCGGGCCCGGGGTGCCGCCGGAGTTGCGGGAGCAGATCTTCGAGCGGTTCGCGCGCGGCGTGATGGCGGGCAGCAGGGGTGACGACACGGGCAGCGGGCTCGGGCTCGCGCTGGTCCGCGAGCACGTGCACCGGCTGGGCGGGCGGGTGTGGGTCGAGGACCGCTCGCCGCGCGGTTCGCGGTTCGTCGTGGAGCTTACGGAGTTCTGACGTCATCGGCTCGGGGAGCGTCGGGGGTCGTTTGCGGCCCTACGGTCGTGCCATGCGAGTACTGATCACCGGCGGGGCCGGGTTCATCGGGTCGCACGTCGCGGACGAGCTGGCCGGCCAGGGGCACGAGTGCGTGCTGCTCGACGCGCTGCTGCCCGAGGCGCACGGCTCTGTTCCGTCGCTGGACCACGAACTGGTGGTCGGCGACGTCACGTCTCCCGAGGTCCTGCGACCACTTCTGTCCACTGTGGACGCCGTGTGCCACCAGGCCGCGATGGTCGGGCACGGCGTCGATCCGTTCGACGCGCCTTCGTACGCCCGGCACAACGACCTGGGCACGGCGGTGCTGCTGGCCGAGATGCACCGGGCGGGGGTGTCGCGGCTGGTGCTGGCGTCGTCGATGGTCGTCTACGGCGAGGGGCGGTACCGGTGCCTGTCGCACGGCGTCGTGCGGGCGGAACGGTCCGCCGCCGATCTGGCCCAGGGCCTCTACGAGCCGCGCTGCTTCTGCGGTGACTTCCTGGTGCCCGAACTGGTGCCCGAGGACGCGCCGCTGGACCCGCGCAGCACCTACGCCGCCACGAAGCTGGCGCAGGAGCACCTGGCCGCCGCGTGGGCCAGGCAGACCGGCGGCAGCGTGTGGGCGTTGCGGTACCACAACGTCTACGGCCCGCGGATGCCGCGCGACACCCCGTACGCCGGGGTCGCGTCGATCTTCCGGTCGGCCCTGCAGAACGGTGACGCGCCGCGGGTGATGGAGGACGGGCGGCAGCGGCGGGACTTCGTGCACGTCACCGACGTGGCGCGGGCCAACTTCCTGGCATTGTCCTCGCCCCGGCCCGGTTTCGAGGCGGTGAACGTCTGCTCCGGCTCACCGCACACGATCGGCGAGCTGGCGTTCGCGCTGGCCGAGGCGTGCGACGGGCCGACGCCGTCGATCGTGGGCGGCGCGCGGCCGGGCGACGTGCGGCACGTGGTCGCGTCCCCCGCGAAGGCGTTGGACGTGCTGGGTTTCGAGGCCCGGGTCGGGTTCACCGAGGGTGTGCGGGAGTTCGCGTTCTCCGCGCAGCGCTCACCAGTTCGTTAGCACGAGGTGGTTCACCGCCAGTGCCGTGACGGCCTGGGCGGTGAGCCACCTCCTCCGGTGGCCGAGCTTCGCCGTGCCGGCGAGGAGCCAGATCGCGAACGGCAGCCAGATCCGCTCGGTCTCGGCCTTGCTCAGGCCGGACAGGTCCGCGGCGAGGATCGCGAGCCCGGCCGCGACGATCCACTTGTCCTTGCGCAGTCCCCTGATCCCGGCCGGGCCGATGACCAGTGCGAGCGCCGCCAGGTTCGCCCAGACCCAGTACCAGTACGGCCTGGTGGCGCCGATGCCCTGGTAGTAGCGGATCTTCACGAGCTCGTAGCCGTCGAGCCACCAGAAACCGGCCAGTGCGAACGCGGCGACGACGGCGAGCGCGCCCGCGACCGCCCAGCCGATCCTCCTGCCCACCGCGACGATCGCGAGCGGGGCGAGCAGCACCAGGCCGTACGACAGGAACACGCACCAGCCCAGCACGACGCCGCCCAGCAGCGGCCACCTGGTCAGCAGGTAGATCCCGACGGCCGCGACGCCCAGGAACATGCCGTCCGCCGACGCCCCCACCCACACCGCGCCGGGGAACAGCACGAGGAACGGCAGCACCGCGTTGTCGTTGATGGCCTTGGGAACCGCTACCACGGCGAGTGCCCCGATCAGGACGCAGAAGATCGACGCGGCCGCCCCTCCGCCGAGCCCGATGCGGTCCAGCGCGACGAACGTGAGCAACGCGCCCGGCGGGTGCCCGGAGACGTGCGTGGTCCACGAGTCCGGCTGGAAGTCCGGGATGCGCGCGGCGAACCCCCGCAGCATCGCCGGGATGTCCGTGACGCCCGGTACCTCGTGCAGGTACTCGTCCTCGGTGGTGAGCCGGGTGACGAACCGGTCCCAGCCGTCGATCATCGCCAGCGAGAAGGTGAACGCCGTCGCGGTCGCGTAGGCGATCGGCAGCGCCCAGCGGTGCTGTGCCAGCTCTGGTCCCTTGGCGATCACGAGGAACGCGATCAGGACGGCCGCGGGCGTGCCGGGACCGACGTGGGGCTGCCAGTTGCCGAAGAGCGGGGCTGCGGCGGCGTAGATGAGGTTCTGGTCGTGGGCGTTGATGACCAGCCCGGCGATGACGGCCGCGGCGACGAGCAGACCGGCGATGACTAGACGCACCGCGCCCAACCTAGGGGGTCGCGCGGGTGCGCGCAGGCCACGCAAGACAATCGTAAGAACTCTTTCGTGCGTCACAATTCCGTAAGCACCACAACACTTTCCGATGGTCCAGGGTGGACGCATGGATGTCGTGTTGCCCTGCCTGGACGAGGCCGCCGCACTGCCCGCGGTCCTCGCCTCCCTGCCTTCCGGCTACCGCGCGATCGTCGTGGACAACGGTTCTGTCGACGGTTCGCCCGCGGTCGCCGCCTCTCATGGTGCCCTCGTGGTGCACGAATCTCGCCGCGGCTACGGCGCCGCCGTGCACACCGGCCTGCTCGCGGCCACCTCGGAGCTGGTGGCGTTCGCCGACGCCGACGGTTCGCTGGACCTGGGCGAGCTGCCCGCGATGGCCGCGCTGCTGGCCGATGCCGATCTGGTGGTGGGCCGGCGCATGCCGGTGTCCCCTGGTGTGTGGCCTTGGCACGCGCGTGCGGGCAACGCCGTGATCGCCGCACTCCTGCGCCGCCGCGGTCTGGCCGTGCACGACATCGCGCCGTTGCGGGTGTGTCGGCGTGAGGCGTTGCTGGCACTGGACGTGCGCGACCGCGCGTTCGGCTATCCGCTGGAACTGCTGGTGCGCGCGGCGGAGGCGGGGTGGCGGGTGCGCGAGGTCGCCGTGACGTACGGCCCGCGGGCGGCCGGGACGCGGTCCAAGGTCTCGGGCTCGGTGCGCGGCACGCTGCGGGCGGCGCGGGACATGGCGGGGGTGCTGCGATGAGGTTCTGCCTGCTGATCATGGCCAAGTCCCCGGTCCCCGGCGCGGTCAAGACGCGCCTGTGCCCGCCGTTGTCGCCGGAGGAGGCGGCGGAGGTGGCGGCGGCCGCACTGCTCGACACGCTGTCGGCCGCGGTGTCGGCGCCGGGCGCGGTACCGGTGGTGGCGCTGGCCGGGGAGGTGCGGCGCCCGGACGTGCGGGACGCGCTGGCCGAGTGCGTGGTGATTCCGCAGCGGGGCCTGGCGTTCGCGGACCGGCTGGCCAACGCGCACGCGGACGTCGCGCGGTTCGGGATGCCGGTGCTGCAGATCGGGATGGACACGCCGCAGGTGACGCCGTCGCTGCTGGCGTCGTGCGCGGAGTTCGAGGAGGCGGCGCTCGGGTTCGCGCTGGACGGAGGGTGGTGGGCGCTGGGGTTGCGAGACCCGCTGGGGGCCGAGGTGCTGCGGGACGTGCCGATGTCGCGCGCGGACACGGGCGTTCGGACGCTGGCGGCGTTGCGCGGCCTGAAGGTGCGGGGTGTGGGGGTGCGGGTGGAGTCTCTGCCGATGCTGTCCGATGTGGACACGATGGCCGACGCCCGCGCCGTCGCCGCGCAGGCACCGGCGAGCCGGTTCGCCACGGCGCTCGCGGACATCGCGGCGGTGACCCGATGAAGTCCGCCCCGCACGCTCGCGCAGGGGTCCCCTCCGGAGGGGTCCCCTGGTTCCATTCTCCCAGCCGGCACCGACAATTTTCGGCTGTCACCCACCCGGCGGTGCCGCGATGATGTTCGACCAGGCCCTCCAGGGCCACCCCAGCTGGCTCGACCTGCCCTCCGGCCCCCGCGAGCTCTCCGTCGCCCGCTGGCAGGCCGACGCCACCGGCGGCGACGCCGTCCTGCTCGACGCCTGCACCGGCCCCACCCTCGACGTCGGCTGCGGTCCCGGCCGCCTCGTCGCCGCCCTGCTGAGCCGCGGCGTCCAGGCGCTCGGCGTCGACGTCTCCGCCGAGGCGATCCGGCGCACCACCGCCCGCGGCGGCACCGCGATCCGGCGCGACGTGTTCGACCCGCTGCCCGGCGAGGGACGCTGGCACCACGTGCTGCTGGCCGACGGCAACATCGGCATCGGTGGCGACCCGGCGGCACTCCTGCGCCGCGTGCGGCAACTGCTCAAACCCAGCGGCACCGTCGTCGCCGAGGTGGAACAGCCGGGGTCCGGGCTGACGACGGGCCGGGCCCGGGTGCGGACGCGCGGCTCGCTCGGCCGGTGGTTCCCGTGGGCCTGCAGCGACGCGGAGTCCCTGCCGGCCGACGGGTTCTTCCTGCTGTGGCAACGGGAAAGCGCCGGGCGCTGGTTCGCGTGCTGGGAGAAGCTGTGAGATTCCGGTCCCCCGCCCACCACACGGGCGTCACGAGCCGCGTCGGCACGTGGCTCGGCATCACGTTCGGGTTGTGCTTCGTCACCGGGCTCGCGAGCCACGGGGTGCAGCACGACTGGCCGTGGCCGACCCGGCCCGTCGACCTCTACCGCGTCACGCAAGGGGTGCACGTCATCTCCGGGGTCGCGTCGATCCCGTTGCTGCTGGCCAAGTTGTGGACCGTCTACCCCAAGCTGTTCGAACGGCCGCTCGTGAAGTCCGTGCCGCACGCGCTGGAGCGGGGCTCGATCCTCGTGCTGGTCGCGGCGTCGTTCTTCGAGCTGACCACGGGGTTGTTCAACGCCGCGCAGAACTACCCGTGGTCGTTCTACTTCCCCACCACCCACTACGCGGTGGCGTACATCGCGATCGGCGCGCTGCTGGTCCACATCGCCGTCAAGATCCCCCTCGTCCGGCGCTCACTCGAACCGCGGTCCGAGGAGACGACCGTCCTGTCCCGCCGGGCCTTCCTGCGCACCACCGCGCTCACCACCGGAGTCGCGGTCGTCGCCACGGCCGGTGTCACGGTGCCGTGGCTGCGCGACATCTCGGTGCTGGCGTGGCGTTCGAACAAGGCGTTGCCGGTCAACCGGACGGCGAAAGCCGCGAACATCGTGGTGCCTCCGGACTGGCGGCTGAAGGCCGGCGCGAGGACCTACTCGCTGGCGGAGCTCAACGCCCTGCCGCAGACCACCGTCGAGCTGCCGATCGCGTGCGTCGAGGGGTGGAGCCAGAACGCGACGTGGACCGGCGTCCGGGTCGCCGATCTCGTCGGAGGAGGCGACATCAGGGTCGAGTCGCTGGAGAAGGACGGGCTGTACCGGGCGACCACGCTGCCCGAGGCGTTCGCGCAGGACCCGCTGACGCTGCTCGCCCTGAGGCTGAACGGTGAGGAGCTCAGCCCAGACCACGGCTACCCGTGCCGGATCATCGCCCCGAACCGGCCAGGCGTGTTGCAGACGAAGTGGGTCACGTCGCTGGAGGTGCGGGGATGAAGGACCGCACTCGGCTCGCGGGCGGGGCCCACGTCAGCGGAAGCACTGTCGCGAGGGCCGCACTCGGTGCGGCGGGCGTGGCGCTGGGCGCGTGGGGCGCCTGGCTGCTGCTCCCCCAGGTCACCGTCGAACTGCTGGTCTGGCTGGCCGGCGGCGTGGTGCTGCACGACTTCCTGATCGCCCCGCTGGTCGGCGCGTCCGGCTTCGTCGTCAAACGAGCGTCCATCGGCATCGGGCTCGTCACCACCGGCGTCGTCGCGATCCTCGCGGTCCCGTTGCTGTGGCGGCGGTACGGCGGCCCGGTCAACCCGGGGCTGCACGACCGCGACTACCCCACCGGAGTCGCGGTCGTGCTCGGCGTCGTCTGGGCCGCCGTGGCCCTATACGAGGTCGCGGCGCACCTTCAGCAACGTCGCCGCGCCGACGAAGAACACCACGTAGCCGGCCAGGAACAGGGCCGCGGTGGTGCCGCTGAGCGAGGTCAGCACGCCGGGGGCGCCGGATCCGCCGACGGCACCGGCCAGGTTGCCCGCGGAACCACCGGGCAGGACGTCGGTCAGCGACTCGACCGGCCCGAGCAGGGAACCGACGCCGCGCAACAGGTTCTCGGTGACGATCGCCCACATCAGGCCGAGGCCGACGGCCAGCGCGGGACCCTTGGTGACCACGCCGAGGAACACGCCGAACCCCGTCCACATGGCGGCGATCAGCAGTGACGCGCCGAGAGCCTCGAAGACGTCGACACCCGGCAGGCTCCAGTCCCAGCCCTCCACCGACGCCACCGTCACGGCCGCGCCCAGGTCGACGACGAACGTCAGCGCCACCAGCACCACCACGATGATAGCCAGCGCGCCGAGCGTGCCGGCCATCGCCGACACCCGGCGCGGACCGGCGGTCAGCGTGGTCTTCCAGGTGCCCCAGCCGTAACCGCTGCCCACCGCCAGCGCGGCCAGCACCAGGATGATCGCGCCGCCGAACATCGGCAGGCCGCGCACGACGGCCGCGCCGACGTTCTCCGGCTGCATCGCGCTGATCAGCTGCTGCCCGGACATGGCCCGTGTGTTCGTGCCGCCGTTGAGCGCCAGGTAGTTGAACACGTAGCCGAACGTCAGCGTCATCACCAGCCAGACGCCGATCAGCACCCACGTCGCCGGCCACTTCCACAACCGCAGCAGCTCCGCCTTCACGCTGCCCATCACGCCGCTCCCGTCATCTCGAAGAAGACCTCTTCCAACGTCCGGCGCAGCGGCCGGACCTCCTGCACGTCCACGTCGGCGTGGACCAGCGCGCGCACCAGCGCTCCCGCGTCCGACTCGCGCACGTGCAGCACGTCGCCGTGCCGCGAGCTGCCCTCGATCAGCACGTGCGCCTTCTCGATCGGGTCGGCGCGGACCAGCAGCACGCTGTCGCCGCGCAGCTGTTCGACCGTGCTCTCGGCGACCAGCCGGCCCTGCGAGATCACGCCGACCCGGTCGCAGATCTCCTCGACCTCGCCGAGCAGGTGGCTCGACAGCAGCACCGTCTGCCCCTGGGCGGCCAACGCGCGCACCAGGTCGCGCATGTCGGCCATGCCCGCCGGGTCGAGGCCGTTGGTCGGCTCGTCCAGGATCAGCAGCTCCGGCCGGCCGAGCAGCGCGGCGGCGACCCCGAGCCGTTGCTTCATGCCGAGCGAGTAGCGGCGGAACTTCTCCCCCGCGGCGGCCACCAGGTCGACCTGCTCCAGGGCGGCCTCCACCTCAGTCCTGCCCGCGCCCCGGCGAGCGGCCTGCACGCGCAGGTTGTCGCGGCCGGACAGGTAGGGGTAGAAACCCGGTCCCTCGATCAGCGACCCGACCTTGAGCAACGCCCCGGGGGTGCCCGGTGCCTCACCTAGCACCGTCGCGGTGCCGCTGGTGGGCCGCACGAGCCCCAGCAGCATGCGGATCGTGGTCGTCTTGCCCGCGCCGTTGGGACCGAGGAACCCGTAGACCTCGCCCCGCCGCACGGACAGACTGACCTCGTCCACCACGGCGCGGTCGCCGTAGCGCTTCGTCAGCTTCTCCGTCGTCACGATCATGGGTCCAACAGTGGTCCCGCGAGCGCCGGGAGTCGTCCGCTCCGGAGCGTCATGAAGATACGCACATCTGCGTACGCCGGCGGTCGTATCGTCGGCACCATGCGGTTCAGGATCAAGTGGCAGGACATCGCGCTGACGGTGGCGCTGCTGTTCTTCGGCCTCGTGGGCACGCGGTTCGCCGCACGCCTGCAGGGCGCGGCTCCCCTCGACGTCCTCGCCCTCCTGCTCGTCGCGGTGGCGGCCGGGGGTCTGCTGTTCCGCTCGGTCCGTCCGCTGTGGACGTTCGGGCTGACCACCGCCGCCATCGCGGTGTACCTGGCGCTGGGCTACCCGTTCGGGCCGATCCTGCTGAGCGGGGTGGCCGCGACGTACGCCGTGGCCCTGTACTCGTCGCTCGAACTGGCCGCCGGGTGCGCGGTGCTGTACGCGCTGGCGATCCTGCCGTGGTGGCACGACTCGGTGACCTCGTGGATCACCTGGGCGGCGGGCTGGATCCTGCTGCCGGCCGCGGCGGGCGTGCTGATGAAGCTGCGCCGACGGTCCCTTGTGGACGCTCGGGAGCACGCCGTGGTGTCCGAACGGCTGCGGCTCGCCCAGGAGGTCCACGACGTCGTGGGCCACGGGCTGTCGGTGATCGCGATGCAGGCGGGCGTCGCTTTGTACGTGCTCGACAAGGATCCGGCGAAGGCGCGCGCCTCGTTGGAGGCCATCCGCGACACGTCGAAGGAAGCGCTCGACGGGCTGCGGTCCGAACTGGACACCCTGCGCGGCTCGGCACCGCTGCGGCCGGCGATCTCGCTCGCCGACATCCCGGCACTGGCCTCGCGCATGGGCGAGGCCGGGCTGGTGGTCTCGGTCGAGGTCGACGCGCCGGACCTGCCGGACAACGTTCAGCTGGCCGTGTACCGGATCGTGCAGGAGTCGCTGACCAACGTGCTGCGCCACTCCTCCCCCGGCGTCACGGCGTCGGTGCGCGTGTACTCGGTCAGACGCGAGCTGGTCGTCGAGGTGGCCGACACCGGCACGCCCGGCCCGTTCGCCGAGGGCCACGGCATCACCGGCATGCGCTCGCGGGCCGAGGCGCTGAACGGCACGCTCGAAGTCGACGTGACCCGCGGTTTCCGGGTGACCGCCCGGATACCGTTGCCCTCATGATTCGCGTGGTGGTGGCCGACGACCAGCCGCTGGTCCGGATGGGACTGCGGACGTTGATCGAGACCGAGGACGGCGTCGGGTTCGCCGGTGAGGCCGCCGACGGGCGCGAGGCGCTGGCGCTGATCCAGTCGGTGAAGCCCGACGTGGTGTTCCTGGACATCCGGATGCCGCTGATGGACGGCCTGGAGGTGCTGCGCCGCGTCTCGGCCGACCCGTCCTGCGCCGACGTCCGGATCGTCATGCTGACGACGTTCGACCTCGACGAGTACGTGTTCGAGGCGCTGCGCACCGGCGCGTCCGGGTTCCTGGTGAAGGACTCCGATCCGACGGACCTGCTGCGCGCGGTGCACGTCGTCGCCGACGGCGGTTCGCTGCTCTCGCCGTCGGTCACGCGCCGGGTGATCGACCGGTTCGCCTCCGGTGCGTCGGCGCGGCCCGTGCCGCACCTGGACAAGCTGACCGAACGCGAGCGGGAGATCATGCGGCACGTGGCGTCCGGCGCGTCCAACGACGAGATCGCGGCCCGGCTGGTGATCTCGCCCGCGACGGTGCGGACGCACGTGTCGCGGGCGATGGTGAAGCTGGGCGCACGCGACCGCGCCCAGCTCGTGGTGTTCGCCGTGCAGTCAGGCCTGACGTGAGTCGAACACCGCCTTGAGGCCCTGCGCGATCTCCGGCGGGATCGAGTCGTAGGCGCGCGGCGGCTGCGGGTCGTACTCGATGGCGGCCTGCAGGGTCTGCGCCACCACCTCCCCGAACTCGGCCTCGACCAGCCGCAACGCCATGTCGATGCCCGCGGACACGCCCGCGCCGGTGACGATCTTGCCGTCGAACACCACCCGGTCCGTCGACACCTCGACGCCGCGAACGGAGAGGTCCTCGCGCGCGGCCCAGTGCGTGGTCGCCCTCGTCACCAGGCCGGCCTCGGCGAGCAGCGTCGACCCGGTGCACACCGACGTCGTCCACTTCGTCGTCGGGTGCACGGCCCGCAGCCACTCGACCACGCCACCGGAGTCCTTCAGCAGCTCGCGCCAGTACCCGGAGCCCGGCACCACCACGATGTCGGTCGACCTGAGCGTGTCGAACGTGTCGGTCGGCATCACGACCAAGCCGTTGTCGGACTTCACCGGTGCCGGCGACGCGGCCACGAACCGCGTGGACACGGCCGGCACCGAGCCGAGCACCTCGAACGGCCCGACGAAGTCGAGCGCGGTCATGTTCGGGTAGAGCACGAAAGTCGCGTCCATCAGGCAACCCCGGTGGTCCGGAAACGGGCGCGGTAGCTGCCCGGCGACACGCCGAGCACGCGCAGGAAGGCCCGGCGCAGGGTCTCGGCCGAGCCGAACCCCGCCTCGCGGGCGACGAGGTCCAGCGGGTCACCGGTGCTCGCCAGCCGGTCGGCCGCGGCCTCGACGCGAGCCCGTTCGACGTACTGGGCGGGCGAGACGCCGACGTTGCGGGAGAAGACGCGGGCGAAGTGCCGCACGCTCATCATCGCCTTGCGCGCCATCACCGGCACCGTCCACTCGCGCGTCGGGTCGGCGTGGATGTCGTCGAGCAACGCCCGCAGCGAGTCGTCCGACACCGGCTTCGACCGCGTGTGCACGCTGAACTGCGACTGGCCGCCCGAGCGCTGCAGGAAGACGACCAGGTACTGCGCGATCCGGCGGGCGAGCGCCGGTCCGTGGTCCTGCTCGACCATCGCGAGCGCCAGGTCGATGCCCGCCGTCACCCCCGCCGACGTGGCGACCTGCCCGTCGCACACGAAGATCGCGTCCGGCTCGACCTCGACCCCGCGGTTCGCGAGCTCGCCGGTGAACGCCCAGTGCGTCGTGGCGCGCCGCCCTTCGAGCAACCCCGCCCCGGCCAGCACCACGGCGCCCGTGCAGACGCCCGCGACCCGCCGCGACCGCAGCGCGAGCCGCCGCAGGTTCGAGGTGAGCACCGCGTCCGTCGCGGCCTCGTCGTACCCCCAGCCGCCGACGACCAGCAGCGTGTCGACGTCCCGGTCGAGCGTGCGCAGGTCCGCCCCGGCCTCGATCCGCACCCCCGCGGTGGCGGTGAACGGCACGCCCCCGAGCGTCGCCAGGGTGACCCGGTACCTCTCCTGGCCGTGGTTCGCCGCCTGGAACACCTCGATCGGTCCCGCCAGATCCAGCAACGCCGTGCGGTCGTAACCGACCACGACTATTTCCCTCAGATTCCCCACACCTCCACTTTCCTCATCACGGCTGGTGGCGGCAACGACTTATCCCCCTCGCATTCGGCCACCGCACAGCGGCGAACAGCACGGCGCGGCGTCGGTAAACTGGTGTCCGATGCGGAGAGTCCTGCCCCTCGCGGTGATCGGCCTGCTCGCGATCCTGCTGGTCGTGAGCGACCACCCGTTCCCGCCGCCGTCGGCACCGGACCGCGAGTCCAGGACCGCGGTCGTGGCGCTCGGCGACAGCACGATGTCCGGCGAGGGCGCGGGCAGCTACGAACCCGGCACCGACGGCGAGGACGGCGGCAACTGGTGCCACCGATCCCGCGTGGCGTCGATCATGAAGGCTCGGATCCAGGCCGACCAGAAGATCAACCTGGCCTGTTCGGGCGCGAACTCCGACAAGCTGCGCAACGAACAGCTGCCGCAGCTGCGCAGGATCGCCGGGCAGAACCGGGTCGTCGCGATCGTGGTGGCCATCGGCGCGAACGACGACCCGCACTTCGCGGAGGTCCTCAACAAGTGCTTCGAGGCGTGGGGCAAGCGCGGCGACTGCACGTCGTCCGTGGCGACGGAGTGGTCGAAGCGCGTGCGCCGGATGGTGCCCAAGGTCGAGAACACGCTCAACGCCATCCGCCAGACCATGCGCGACTCCGGTTACCTCGACTCCGCCTACCAGCTGGTGGTCCAGTCGTACGCGGCGCCGGTGTCGCCGAAGATGGCGCGCTCGCTGCAGAACCTGTCCGGGTGCCCGTTGCGCACCAGCGACCTGGAGTGGGTGGTCGAGGACGCGGTGCCGGAGCTGTCGAACGGCCTGCGCACCGCCGCGGGCAAGGTCAACGCCCGCTTCCTCGACCTGTCCCGCGCCGGGGAGGGCCACGAGGCGTGCGCCGGCAGGCCGGAGACCGAGTGGTTCACCCGGCTGACCGTCGACTGGGCCGGCCTGAAGAACGAGAAGCGCTCGTCGCACGCGCTGCAGGAGTCGTTCCACCCCAACGCTCTCGGCCACGAGCAGTTCGGCCGCTGCCTCACCGAGTTCCTGGCGGCAGACAAGCGCGACGGCGCGTGCGTGCCGCGGCTGGACGGCTCGCTCGGCCTCACCACGGAAAGCTGACGAACCTCGTCGTGCGCGCCTCGTGCCAGTCCAGGATCGCGAGGTAGACCCCGTCGGGCCACGACTCGACCTCACCTTCGGGCCCCCACCAGCGGACTTCGTCGCGCGGCCAGCCGGGATCGCCGGTGCGCGCGAACCTCGCCCAGGCCTCGGCGATGTCCCCGCGCAGCGCGGCCGGGACGTCGGCGCCGTGGTGAGCGGGCGGGCGCGAGTAGATCGACCGGAAGGCGTTGGCGCGCTTGGCCAGGTGCGTGGTGGGCCGGCGGAAGACCTCGGCCTCCTCGCCGGCGGTGTGGCACACCAGCAGGTCCACGTCGAACGGCCCGTTGAGCGGCACGTCCGGCAAGGTGTCGCCGTCCACGATCGGCTGGTACAGCACGACGTCCGGCTGCGGGTTCGCCGCGACCTCGCGCGCGAACCCGGGGCTGAAGAACCGTCCGGGCACGCTGTGCGCGATCGCCCGGTGGAACAGGCCCTTCGCGGCGGGCATGACCATCAGGCACGCCACGGCCTGCGCGCCGGAGGACTGCCCGGCGACCGTGACGTTGCCGGGATCGCCGCCGTACCTGGCGATGTTGCGCTGGATCCACCGCAGCGCGGACACGACGTCGAGCAGGCCGCGGTTGTGCGGAAAGCCTTCCACGGCACCGAAACCGTCGACGGCGAGCCGGAAGTTGCAGCTCACGAACACGATGCCGTGCCCGGCCAGCACGTCGCCCGCGTACTCGGGCTGTGCCGACGAGCCGACGGTGTTCGCGCCGCCGTGGATGAACAGCAGCACCGGCGCCGGACCGTCCACTGCGGACCAGACGTTCAGCGTGTGCGAGTCGCCGAACTCGCCCGTCGGCTCGCCGTCGCAGTCCACCGGCGGGTGGAAGCGCGACGAGCCGACGGCGGGTTCGGCGTACCGGATGCCCAGGTGAGGGCTCACCCGCGCACCGCGCTCACCCTCGCACCGCACCACGGCAGACCGGCGCACCGAACCACCGTCCGGCGTGCCCGACACCCAAGCCCGCTCAAGCCTCCACCGTCATCTGGTACGACGGCAGCACCCGCAGGTTCGCCGCCGCCCGTTCCAGCTGCGAGAGCACGCTCGGCCGCATGGCCGCGATCTCCTGGTCCGCCGCGGCACCGGCCATCTCCTGCAGCATCACCTGCTGCGGGTGATCGCCCTCGGCCTCGGCGACCGCCAGCACGCGGAAAGCCGTGCCGGGCGGGAAGATCACGCGTTCCTCGGTGGCCACGGCGACGCGGTCCGCCACCTCGACCCGGCGGCCGGTGACCGACCACACCAGGTACTCGGTGGCGCCCTCCACCCGCTGCGTCGGGTTCGCGACGGCGTCGAGCAGCCCGTGCTCCACCAGCACGTCACCGCTGCGGTAGCGGCGCGGGCCGGTCGGGCCGCTCTGGCCCCACACCACCGCGACACCGCCGTGCAGCGGCAGGCGGTTCAGGCCCGACACGATGCACGCGACGTACGGGCGCAGGCGGCCGAGCCGGCCCATGCGCAGCGTTTCGACGACCACCTCCTCGTCCTGCGACACGCACGCCAGCAGGGCCGTCAGGTCGGTGACCATGGCCTCGAACGCCGCCGGGTCCTCCTCGGCGTCCGGACGCTGCGCGAGCAGGCGGCAGACGGTCGCCGCGTGCACGCCGTAGCGCTCGCCCAGTGCCCGGCGGACGGCGTCGCGTTCCAGTTCCGTGCTGCTGTGGTCGGGCAGCACGGTCTCGCGCTCGCCCTCGCTCTGGGCCGGCACCTCCCAGGACGCGAGCGGCTGCGCCGGCAGCGGGCCGTCCACGCGGAACCGCACGGCCGCCGCGTCCGGGTCGGACGACGGGAACGCCGCCTCCTCGGCCTCGGCCAGCACGTGCGCGCTCACGGTCACGGTCGCGGCCTCGGACGCGGCCATCGAGGCGTACGCGGGCTCCTCCTCGACCGGGGTGACCGGGGAGAAGAACCCCGTGCCGGCCGAGTCGCGGGACGACAGGGCCTGCGCGGCCGCACCGAGCGCGGCGGCGACCGCGGAGGGGCTGCCCCCCTGAGCGCCGAACGACGCCGTGGGCGGCTCCGGTGCGGCGTGCGCGGGTGCGGCGTGCTGCGGTGCCGGTGGCGGCGGTGGGGTCACCTTGGCGTCGCAGAACACGACCCGCAGCAGCTTGCGCACCTCGGGCTCAAGGCGTTCCACGAGAGCAGCGCCATGCACCGCGACCGCACCAGGCGTCGTGCGCCCAGGCGTGCCCACGGTCAGACGTGCCCACTCCGGGTCAACGGGCTGAGAGCGCACCTCGGCCGCGTTGTACGGCTCGTCGTGCTCACGCACCCACAGGCCGGACGGCACGACCTCCAGCACAACGCCGTCGCCGAGAGAGAACACACCGGGCGACACCTCGGCGAGTCCCTGCACGGGCGCGCGATAGCCGGACACCGCCGGCACGGCCTCGTGCGGCGAGCACAGCACCTCGGTCACGAACGGGCGCCACGTCTGCTGCCCGCGCGGGTCGACCGCGACCACCGCGGGCCCGCCGGTGCGCAGGTTGCCCACCGGCAGACCGGTGAACATCGCGATCGGCTCGCCCAGCTGGTCGGCGACCAGCCGTCCGAGAGCGGTGTCGATGCCGTACGGCACGAGCCGCACGCGCGACCGGGCCGCCTGGGGCAGCGCGGTCAGCAGGCGGCAGACCTCGTCGGTCGGGATCGCCGACTGGCCGGGGCCACCGACTACGACGGTCAGCACGTTGTCGCGGCACGGCAGCGCCACGATCGGGCGCGCGTCCTGGGCGGCCGGGTCGAACGGCGGCTGCTGCGCGCGCAGCCACAGCCCGGCCGGGATGGGCTCGGAGATGCCGATCTCGCCCGTCGGCCACGGCGAGTTCGGGTCCATCGCCTCCCACTGCGGCACCGGGAAACGGCGCCCGAACGGCATCGGCGACGCGTTGGGCTGGAACCGCACCCAGCTGCCGTAGCCCTGGGCGCCGACGACGAACGCGGCACCGGGCACGGTGGTCAGCACGCCGTCCGGCGCCACGACCTCGGCCTGCAGCTGCTCGGCGAGCCACTGCGCGGGCGCGGTGGGCCGCATGGTGCCCGCGTGCGACACGGCGAGCCGGATCGGGCCGCGACCGCTCAGCGCGGTCACGACGTGCGGCCAGAAGGTGCTCTGGTCGCCGCTGGGGAAGTCGACCACGACCACGGTGCGGCCCCGGTCGACGGGAAGGGTCCTCGCGAGGCCGGAGGCGGCCTGGCCGGGCCCCTCCGGTGCGGAGACGACGAGCGTCGCGCCGACGAAGTTCGCCGCGAACGGCGTTCGTTGCGGCAATGGCTCCGGCGGCGGCGCTGCTGCCGGTGGCTGCTCGACGGGTGGCAGAACCGTGTTCTGAGTCTCGCCCGAACTCTGGGTCTGCGTTAGCTGGTCGCCGTGGGCGGCGGCACGTCGGCCCATCAAGCGCCTGATCACCTCCGTGCCATCCCGTTCACTCGCCCTTTCGGCTTAACCGGGCAACGGTCGTGCACGCTATCAAGACACGGCGCACTCGCGTCACCCAGTCGGGTTATTTGATCTCATCCGATCGAGACCCACACGGCGCGCGCTCTTCCACACACTCCGTGAGGACCGATGATCGCGGACGCCGAGTATGCCTTGCGCCCGTCCTGGCCAAGTTCCCACGCGAGGAGCACGTGGTCCACCTCCAGCCGGACGGGCTGCTCCACCTGGGCGACGAAGGTGCCCAGCACGAACGCCGGACCGCCGTCCGGGGCCACCGGTTGCGCCGACGGGCAGTCGAGCGCGGCCCAGACGATCTCCGGCAGCACGTTCACACCGTCGCTCGGCAGCACGCCGGTCGGCCGCCACAGGCCGGCCCACTCCGGCCGCCCGTCCAGCGGGCCGAGCAGGGCCGCGACGCCGTCCTCCCGGCCGGGCCCGCACCCGAAGCACGTCGGGAACGGGTGCTTGTCGCGCCACGGCACCTTCGCGGCGGCCTCCCGCGCCTCGTCGTGCGTCGGCGCGGCGGGAACGTCGAGGTCGAGCACGGCGGGCTCGGCGGAGGCGATCAGCGTCTCGCCGTCGAACAGCTCACCGCCGCGGACCTCCAGCTCGCGGTCCAGCGGCACCGGCTTGCGCAATCGGACACTCACCGCCGCCGAGTCGACGTGCGCGGCGAGCAGGCCCGCCGAGTAGCCGCCGTTGCCCATCCCGGGCGGGCCGTTGAACCGGCTGCCGACCGTCACGGTGGTCATCACAGGGCCTCCGCGTAGACCCACTGGCCGTTCTCGCGGACGAACCGGCTCCGCTCGTGCACGACGCCCCCGACGTAGTGCGCGCGGAACTCGACGACACCCTCGTTCTGGAGCAGTCCGCCGTTCTCCGTTGCCAGAATTTCGAGCTTCAGCCAGCGGTCGCCCGCGTCGGTTCCGGCGCTCGCTGGGCGGTGCTTCGCGGCCCACGTGCGCAGCAGGTAGTCCTCATCGGACACGGCGAAAGCGCTGTAACGCGACCGCATCAGCTGCTCGGCCGTGGCCGCGGTGCGGGCTCCGGAGTGCAGCGCACCGCAACAGTCCACATAGGACTCGCCGGTACCGCAGGGGCACAGTTTGTTGTTCACGCACACATTGTGCCTGGTGAACCCGTTAGAACCGATGCCCCACCTCGTACGTACACCTTGTCAAGACTGACTCGCGGGAGGCAGAGGAGACGGCACGTGAGTGTGGACAGCAGGACTGAGCTCGTACCGCTGCGCACGTGGTTCGGGCTGCGGTGGCGCGGCTACGACCGCGACGAGGTGGACGACTACGTCGCCGAGCTCGAGGCCGAACTGCGCCTCGTCACCGCGGACCGCGACGCGTCGGAGGCCCGCGCCGAGGCGCTGGCCAGCAGGTTGATGGCGGTTCAGGAGGAGAACGCGGCGCTGCAGGACGGCCTGCACCGCATCTGCCTGACCCCGATCGACCCGAAGGGCCTGCCGGAACGGCTCGCCCGCATGGTCGCACTGGCCGAGGAAGAACGCCGGGACGTCGTCAGGGACGCGCAGCTCAAGGCGTTGATGATCGTCGGAGAGGCCGAGCAGCGCGCCCGCGTGCTCGACGAGGAGGCGGCGCGCAAGCGCGAGGAGATCCGCGAGGACTTCCGGCTCGCCATGTCGGCACGCCGGGCAGAGGCCATGCGCGCCCTCGCGGAACTGCGCAACGTCGCCCTCGACGAGGCGGAGCGCATTATCGCGGAAGCGAAGGTGCAGAGCGCCAGAATCGACTAGACAATTCCGCGGGCAGCCCGCCCGTGATTCGGCCTGGCTCCGTAATTTCGTTTGAACACAGCCGGACCGGAATACCCGAAGAATCCCGGCCAGACCTTCACATATTCGTTTTCCCTATTCACCCGCAAAGACCTTGCACCCCATAGTTTCGGAATGTTTTTATTCCGCAATGGACATGGGGACGGTCACTCCTATCACGGCGTACCTGGTCGCGTGCCTCGGTTCGGCACTCGGTCTGCTGTCGAGCGAACGCGCACGGAACGCCACCGGGGGATCACGGAAATGGTGGTTGGCGGTGGCCGCCGCGTCAATCGGCGGCCTCGGCATCTGGGGAATGCACTTCACCGCGATGCTCGGCACGTGGATGGGGGTGAAGGTCGCCTATGACATCACCACCACGTTGTTGAGCATGGTGGTCGCGATCATCGTCGTCGGCCTCGGGCTTTTCCTGACGCTGCGCCACGACGGCGACGAACGCTTCTGGCCGCTCGCGGCCGGCGGCCTCGTCACGGGCCTCGGCGTCGCCGCGATGCACTACACCGGCATGTCCGGCATCGTGATGAACGCCGACGTGACCTACAGCCCGGTCGTCGTGGCGGTGTCCGTCCTGATCGCCGTGGTCGCCGCGACCGCGGCGCTGTGGTTCACGAGGAACGTGAGCGGCCCGCTCGCCGTCCTCGGCGCCTCGCTGGTGATGGGACTCGCCGTCACCGGCATGCACTACACCGGCATGCACGCCATGAACATCAAGGTCAGACAGGGCGCGCCGATCCTCACCGACAACTCGGAGGACCTGATCACCACGCTGATCATCAGCGGCGTCGGCTTCAGCGTGATCATCGTGTTCCTGCTCGCCCTCACGACCTCCGACGAGGAGCGCGGCGCGGAGGCCGAGGTGCTCGACCGCGTGCTGCGCCGGGCCGAGTCGCGCTGACCCGGCCCGGCGCAACCCGCCGCTAGTCCCGTTCGACCAGGTGCCCGATGACCTCCGGCCCGGGATGCGCGTGGCCCGAGCCGTCCCGCCGGTGGTCGACCTCCGGCAGCTCGACCGGCGAACCCTTCCGGTCCGCACCGGCCGGCCTGCTGCCGATCCACGCCAGCACCAGCTGCGACTCGCCCTTGAGGAACCGCTGCGACCGGACACCACCGGTCGCGCGGCCCTTCGCCGGGTACTCGCTGAACGGCGTGACCTTGACGCTCTGCCCGGACGACGTCACGACCATGGGCTCACCGTGCTCGTCGTCGTCCGTGCGGATCGCCCCGAAGAACACCACGTGCGCGTCACCGCTGAGGTTGATGCCCGCCATGCCGCCGCCCTTGAGACCCTGCGGCCGCACCAGCTTCGCGTCGTAACGCAACAACGACGAATCGGAACTGACGAACGCCAGCGTCTCGCTGCCGTCCGTGAGCCACGTGCACCCGACGACCTCGTCGCCGTCCTTGAGCGTGATGACCTCGAATTCGTCCGACCGCACCGGCCACTCCGGCACGCACACCTTCACCGTGCCGAGCTTCGTACCGAGCGCGACACCCGGCGAGTCCCCTGCCTCCAGCGGCACGATGCCGATGACCTTCTCACCCTTGTCGAGCGGCACCAGCTCACTCGCCGCCATGCCGCCGCTGAGCGACACCGTGCCGTGCTGCTCGGGCAACACCGGCAGCGGCAGCACGTCGGTCTTGAACGCGCGACCCAGGTTCGTGATCAGGACGACCTGACCACGCGCCGTGGAGTGCACCACCGCCGACACGGCGTCGTGCTTCACCCGCCCGGCCCGGCGCTTGCCCTCCGACACCTCCTCCGACTCCGCCGCGGTACGCGCGACGAGCCCGGTGGCGCTGAGGATGACCTGGCACGGGTCGTCGGCGACCTCCAGCGGACCGGCGGGCTTGGACGCCGCCAGCACCTCCTTGAGGTCACCGTCGATCAAACTGGTCCGCCGGTCGCCGCCGAGCTCCTTCGCCACCTCCGCGAGCTCGGACGACACCAGCTTCTTCAGCACGCTCTCGTCCTCGAGGATCGCGGTCAGCTCGGCGATCTCCTTGGTGAGCTTGTCCTGCTCACCCTCCAGTTCGAGCTTGTCGTACTTGGTGAGGCGGCGCAGCGGCGTGTCGAGGATGTAGGAGGCCTGGATCTCCGACAGCTTGAACTGCTTCATCAGGCCGTCCTTGGCCGCCGCCGCGTTCTCGCTGCCCCGGATCAGGCGGATGACCTTGTCGATGTCGAGCAGGGCCTTCAACAGACCCTCGACCAGGTGCAGGCGCTCCTCGCGCTTGCGGCGGCGGAACCTGGTGCGCCGCGTGACGACCTCGTAGCGGTGCTGGAGGAACACCTCCAGCAGCTCCTTGAGCCCGAGCGTCTGCGGCTGCCCGTCCACCAGCACCAGGTTGTTGATGCCGAACGACTGCTCCATCGGCGTCAACCGGTAGAGGTCCGCGAGCAGCGCCTGCGGGTTCACCCCCACCTTGCACTCGATGACGAGCCGGATGCCGTTCTCGCGGTCGGTGAGGTCCTTGACGTCCGCGATACCGGTGAGCCGCTTGGACTTGTTGACCTCGTCGGTGATCTTCTCGACGATCCGCTCGGCCCCCACGCCGTACGGCAGCTGCGTGACCGTGATCGCCTGCCGCCCCCGGCTGCCTTCCAGGGGACCGATCTCGACCTTCGCCCGCATCCTGACCACACCGCGGCCCGTCTCGTAGGCCTTCCGCACCTCGTCGAGGCCGAGCAGGATGCCACCGGTCGGCAGGTCGGGCCCCGGCACGAACTCCATGAGCTTGTCGAGGCTCGCGTCCGGGTGCGAGATCAGCCAGCGCGCCGCCCCGATCACCTCGCGGAGGTTGTGCGGGATCATGTTCGTGGCCATGCCGACCGCGATGCCGGACGTACCGTTGACCAGCAGGTTCGGGAACGCCGCCGGAAGAACGCTCGGCTCCTGCAGCGAACCGTCGTAGTTCGGCCGGAAGTCGACCGTCTCCTCGTTGAGCTCACCGACGAGCTGCATGGCGACCGGGGACATACGGCACTCGGTGTACCTCGCCGCCGCCGGCCCGTCGTCAGGGGAACCGAAGTTGCCGTGCCCGTCGATGAGCGGCTCGTTGAGGCTGAAGTCCTGCGCGAGCCGAACCAACGCGTCGTAGATCGCCGTGTCACCGTGCGGGTGGTACTTGCCCATGCAGTCGCCCGTCACACGGGCGGACTTCACGTACGCGTGGTTCGGCCGGTAACCCTGCTCGTGCATCGAGTACAGGATGCGGCGGTGCACCGGCTTGAGGCCGTCCCGCGCGTCCGGCAGCGCCCGCGAGTGGATGACCGAGTACGCGTACTCCAGGTACGAGTCCTCGATCTCCGTCTTCAGCGAGTTGTCGAGCACCTGGGCGCCGGCCCGGTCGAACGCGGCCGGGTCGACCTTGGTCGTGGGTCCCTTGCGGCGTGCCACTTCTTGACTCTTTCTGTGAGGCTTAGAGGTCGATGGCCGACTGGTCGACCCGTGCGGCGGACTCGACGAGCCAGTTGCGGCGCGGCTCGACCTTCTCGCCCATCAACAGTTCCAGCGCGGTCTCGGCGGCGTCGACGTCGTCCATCGTGATGCGCCGGACGCTTCGGGTGGCGGGGTTCATCGTGGTCTCCCACAACTCGTCCGCGTCCATCTCGCCCAGACCCTTGAACCGCGGCACCGGCGTGACGACCTGCTTGCCCGCCTTCTCCAGCTGCGCGACCTTCTGCTCCATCTCGCGCTGCGTGAAGGTGAAGTGCGTCTCGGCGTTGCGGCCGCGGGTCATCACCTTGTGCAACGGCGGCATCGCGGCGTACAGCCGCCCGTCCTCGATCACCGGCCGCATGTACTTGGCGAACAACGTGATCAGCAACGTGCGGATGTGGCTGCCGTCGACGTCCGCGTCGGCCATCAGGATGACGCGGCCGTACCGCATCTGCCCGATGTCGAACGTGCGGCCGGTGCCGGCGCCCAGGACCTGGACGATGGAGGCGATCTCGGCGTTGCGCAGGGTGTCGGCGAGCGAGGCCTTCTGGACGTTGAGAATCTTGCCGCGCAAGGGAAGCAGCGCCTGGTACTCGGAAACGCGAGCCATTCTCGCACTCCCGAGGGCGCTGTCGCCTTCCACGAGAAAAAGCTCGCTGCGCGAAACACCGGTGGTCCGGCAGTCCACCAGTTTGGCGGGCATGGCCGCACCTTCGAGCGCCGTCTTGCGCCGGGCCGCGTCCTTCTGCTGCTTCTGCGTGAGCCGGACGCGCGAGGCGTCGACGACCTTCTGCAGCACGGTCTTGGCCTCGACCTTGGTCTTGCGGTCCTCGGTCCACGCGCGCACCTGGGCGTCGACGATGCCCTGCAGCACCTTGGTGATGCCCGCGGTGGACAGCTCGTCCTTGGTCTGCGAGGTGAACTGCGGCTCGGGGATGCGGACGTGGATGACGGCCGTCATGCCCTCCAGCACGTCGTCGAGGGTCGGCGGGTCCTCCTTGGGCTTCAGCAGGCCGCGCGTCTTGGAGATCGCGTCCTGGATCGCCTTCAGCACCGCGCGGTCGAAGCCGCGGCGGTGGGTGCCGCCGTGCATGTTGCGGATGGTGTTGGTGAAGCACTCGACGGTGCGCTCGTAGCCGGTGCCCCAGCGCAGTGCGACTTCGATCTCGGCCTGACGCTCCACTTTGGACCGCATCACGCCGTTCTCGTCGGCGGCGTTCTCGTAGTAGGTGCCCTTGCCGGTGATCACGAGGGTGCCCGAGACGGCGCGGTCGCCCGAGGGCGCCAGGAAGTCGACCATGTCGGTCAGGCCGTTCGGGTAGTGGAAGACCTCCTCGGAGATGGAGTCCTCCAGCGCGGTCCGCAGCACGTAGGTCACGCCGGGCACCAGGAAGGCGGTGTTGCGCAGCTTCATGCGGACGGCTTCGACGTCGAGGGCCGCGCCGTTCTCGAAGTAGCGGGCGTCGTGCCAGTAGCGGGTCGAGGTGCCGGTGGACTCGTTGCGCTTCATCTTGCCGGTGACGCGCAGGCCGGCCTGGCGGGTGAACTTCGCCTTCGGGCCCGGGCCGTCGAACACGCCGGGCACGCCGTGGGCGAACGACATCTCGTGCACCTTGCCGCCACGCCGCACCGTGACGTCGTAGCGCAGGGAGAGGGCGTTGACGGCGGAGGCGCCGACGCCGTGCAGGCCGCCGGAGGTCTTGTAACCGGAACCGCCGAACTTGCCGCCGGCGTGCAGCTTGGTCAGCACCAGTTCCACACCGGACAGACCGGACTTGGCGTGCACGTCGGTCGGGATGCCGCGGCCGTCGTCGTCGACCTGGACGCTGCCGTCGGCGTGCAGCGTGACCACGATCCTCGTGGCGTGACCTGCGACGCCTTCGTCGGTGGAGTTGTCGACGATCTCGCTGAAGAGGTGGTTGATGCCCCGGCTGTCGGTCGACCCGATGTACATGCCTGGCCGCTTGCGGACGGCCTCCAGACCTTCCAGATGCGTGAGGTCGTCGGCCCCGTACAGGGTCTCTGCGGTCACGGGTATTTCTCCCTGGTTGTGTGCGGACTGTCAGCAGGGTATCTGCACGGACCGACAATTTTTCGCAGGACGCCCGTCACCGACGTGGAATCCGCCCTGAACGACGCGTCGCGAAGCCCTCCCGCGAGCACCTCACCCCTCACCACAACCCTGCTGACCTGCGAAGGCGGCGGAAACCGCCCCAAACGACACCGGCCCGGCCAACGGGTTGGCACAGGTCACACGCCCGAGCGCGCCTCAAGGCCGGGTACCCGAGCACGTGCGGGGCCAACCGGACGCCGGGATCAGGGCCATCTGATCGTCCACTGTGGACACGAGGAGTCCCCCGGCGGCGAACCGGGCCGAGGTTGCGCGCGTGACCTGGTCGAGACCTAGCCGCAATTGACCCGTGAACCGTGATGAACACCCGCACGTATGCCCCGATGTCGGAAGCGGAGCGAGGGACGGGGTGATGGCATGCGGCACGGTGTGGACTCGGGTCTTCCCCGGCAGACCGCGCACGGCCCGTCCCGCTTCGAGGTCGAGCGCACGCCGCAGAGCGCGGCGGAGGCGTCCATCCGGCCCAACGCGGCCGCGCCCGGCATCCGCTACTTCACCCGAGCGAGGTGGACCAGCCACACCAGCCCTTCCCGCCATGCCAGCGCACCGTCGCTGCTGATGCACAGCGCCTGAAGCCTCATTTCTCCGAAAGGTTGTCCAGAGATGTCATCACCGCACGTCCTCAGCGGTCGGCGCGGCCAGGTGGCTGCGGCCGCGCTGGTGGCCGCCACACTGCTGAACGCGGCGCTGTTCGGTTCGAACGGTGCCACCGCCTCATCGCACCGCGAAGCACCGCTGATCGCGGGTGATCCTGCCGTCGACAACACGGACCTCTACGCGTTCGTCAGCCCCGACAACAAGGACACCGTCACGCTGGTCGGCAACTGGTCCGGTTTCCAGGAGCCCAACGGTGGGCCCAACTTCTACCCGTGGGCCGAGGACGCGCAGTACGACTTCAACGTCGACAACGACGGCGACGCCAAGCCGGACGTCACGTTGCGGTTCATGTTCCACAACGAGGACCGCCGCAAGAACTACACGTTCCTGTACACCAACGGCGTCGTGCACTCGCTGGACGACGAGAACCTGCTGTTCCGCCAGCGCTACGACCTGGAGGCGATCTACCAGAACGGCCAGCGGGTCAAGCTGGTCAACAACGCCCAGGTCGCCCCGTCGCCCAACGGCCCGGCGTCGATGCCGGACTTCAAGAAGCTGCGCGACCAGGCGATCGTGCAGATCCCCGGCGGCGGCAAGGTCTACGTCGGCCCGTCGGCCGACGCCTTCTTCGCCGACCTGCGGGTGTTCGACCTGCTCTACGGCGGCAACCTGAGCGAGGTCGGCCAGAACACGCTGCGCGGCTACAACGTCAACACCATCGCGATCCAGCTGCCCAAGCACGCGCTGGCGTTGAAGAACGACGTCCACCGCAACCCGAACATCGGCGTCTGGAGCGCCACGTCGCGCCGCTCGCTCAAGCTCTCGCCGGGCAAGGCGGAGGCGCAGGGCGACTTCGTGCAGGTCTCCCGCCTGGGCAACCCGCTGGTGAACGAGGTCGTGGCCCCCGCCGGCCTCAAGGACGCGTTCAACGGCCTGCGCCCCGACCAGGACGCCGGCGTGAAGGAGCTCGTCGACCGGGTGGTGAACCCGGAGCTGCCGAAGCTGATCGAGGGCATCTACAAGATCCCGGCGCCGAAGGGCAACCGCGACGACCTGGCCGAGATCTTCCTGACCGGTGTCACCAAGAAGCTCAACGGGCCGATCCAGGCGGACCTGAACTCGCAGGTCAACAACGCCGACGTCGACCAGCGGCGGTTCCGCGCGTCGGAGATGCTGCGGCTGAACCTGATGATCGACCCGAACCCGAAGCCGAACCGCCTCGGCGTGCTCGGCGGTGACACGCAGGGCTTCCCGAACGGCCGTCGCCTCGCCGACGACGTGGTGGACATCGCCATCCAGGCGATGGAGGGCGCCGCGGCGTCCGGCAAGCTCGTCGACGCGCTCGCCACCGGTGACAAGGTCGACGCGCCCGACCAGGCGCCCGAGGCGTACTTCCCGTACGTGGCACTGCCGCACAACGGCATGGCCGTCAACAGCAACGGCAACACCGCGACCGTCGCGGTGAACCCGGTCAGCAGCATCTCCAACCTCGACCCGATGGCGATGACCACCGCGGTGGGCTCCGCGCTCGTCTTCGGCGGCGGCTTCTTCCTGTGGCGCAAGCGCCAGCAGCAGATCCGCAAGTACGGGTCGCACTCGAAGTGAAGTACCAAGTGCGGCAAGCGGTCGCGGTGGGTCTCCTGGCCACCGCGGCGCTTGCCTACCTCGCCGCCTCCGGTCCTGCCGACAGCAGGGCCGGAGGCGCGCAACCTGAACCGGTTCCCGTGGTCGCGCAGCAGAACGAGATGCACCGCGTGGTGCACCAGCTGCAGCAACGACTGCACGGACTGCCCGAGGACAAGGCGTCCTGGGCCAGGCTCGGTGCGTCCTATGTGGAACTCGCGCGCGTGACGGCCGACCCGGCCTACTACGCGAAGGCCGAGGGCGCGCTGAAGAACGCGGGCGACACCGGCCTCGCCGCCGTCGGCATGGGCACGCTCGCCAACGCCCGCCACGACTTCCACGCGGCCCGCGACTGGGCCCAGAAGGCGATCGCCGCACTGCCCTCCTCCGCGGAGGCCTACGGCGTGCTGGCCGACGCGTTGACGCAGCTGGGCGACGACGCGGGCGCCCAGGACGCGGTGCAGAAGATGCTGGACCTCAAGCCGAACACCGCGTCGTTCGCCCGCGCTTCCTACCACTTCGAGCTCCACGGCGACGTCGACGGCGCCCGTGACGCGATGACGCGCGCCCTGACCGCCGCCTCGACCCCAGAAGAGATCGCGTTCTGCCACTACCGGCTGGGTGAACTCGCGTTCGACCACAACCGGCTCGACGAGGCCGCCCAGCACTACGAGCAGGGGCTGGCGGCGAGAGGAGACGACATGGCTCTCACCCAGGGCAAGGCGAAGGTCGCGGCGGCACGGGGCGACGTCCCGGTCGCGCTCGACACCTACCGCAAGCTCGTGAACCGCGCTCCCCTGCCGCAGTACCTGCAGGAGTACGCGGAGCTGCTGGAGGCGAACGGCAAGGCGGAGGAGGCGGCGCGGGAGTACGACGTGCTGTCCGAGCAGCAGCGGTTGATGGAGTCGCAGGGTGCCTCCGACGACCTGGCCGCCGCGCTCGTGGCCGCCGACCGCGGTGACGGCATGCAGGCGCTGCGCCGGGCGGAGGCCGAGTGGAGCCGCCGGCAGAGCGTGTTCGTGGCCGACGCGATGGCGTGGGCGCTGCACGTGAACGGCCGGGACGCCGAGGCGCTCGCCTACTCGGACCGGGCCAACGCGCTGGGCTGGCAGAACGCCACGTTCTCCTACCACCGCGGCATGATCCTCGCCGCGCTCGGCCGGGTCGCCGAGGCGCAGGAGGCGCTGGTGCAGGCGTTGCGGCTGAACGCGAACTTCTCCCCGCTGCAGTCGCTGAAGGCCGGCCGCAAGCTCGCCGAGCTGCGAGGCGGCCGGTGAGCCTGTCGGGCTGGGTGGTGCGGCCCCTTCTCGTCGTCGCCCTGCTGCTGGCGGGTTTCTTCCTGATCAACGGCAAGGCGTCCGCGCACCCGCTCGGCAACTTCACCGTCAACCACTACCACGGGCTGCACCTGCACCCGGACCGCATCGACCTCAGATCCGTGGTCGACGTGGCGGAGATCCCGACGCTGCAGGAGAACCTGAAGGCCCGCGACGCGAAGCAGTGGTGCGACGAGGTGGCGAGAACGGACCGGTCCACAGTGGACGGCCGGCAGATCACCTGGACGCTCTCCAGCTCGACCAAGGAACACCCCAAAGGCCAGGCGGATCTCAACACGACCCGCCTGGTCTGCGAGTTCACCGCCAAAGTCGACCTGGACCGGCCCGCCAGGCTGGAGTTCCACGACGAGTCGAACACCGACCGGATCGGCTGGCGGGAGATCACCGCGGCCGGCACCGGCATCAGGCTCACGGACTCGAACGTCCCGACCGAGAGCATCAGCGACGAGCTGCGGACCTACCCGGAGGACCTGCTCAGCAACCCGCTGGACGTCCGGTCCGTCGCCTTCACGGCCTCCCCCGGCAGCGGGTCGGAGCCGAAGAAGGCCTCCGGTTCCCCCATCCAGACGTTGAGCGTCACCGCGTCCGCCCTGAACGACATCCTGGGCAGCGCCGAGCTCACGCCATGGCTGGGGTTTCTTGCTGTGCTGCTGTCGCTGCTGCTCGGCGCGTCGCACGCGGCGTTGCCCGGTCACGGCAAGACGCTGATCGCCGCCTATCTCGCCGGACGTCAGGGCACGCCGAAGGACGCGCTCGTCGTCGGCGCCTCCGTCACCGCGACGCACACCGGTGGCGTGCTGGTGCTCGGCCTGGTCATCAGCGCCTCCAGCGCGCTGGCCGGCGAGCAGGTGCTGCGCTGGCTGGGACTCGTCAGCGGTCTGCTGATCACGGTCATCGGCGTGATGCTGCTGCGCACGGCCCTGACCCGCGAACCCGCCCTCGCGGGCGCCCTCGTCGGCACCGGTCACGGACATGGGCACGGCCACGGACATGGGCACGGCCACGGACATGGGCACGGTCATGGCCACGGACATGGGCACGGAACCGGGCACGGTCACGGGTACAGCCGGGCAAGCCTCATCGGCATGGGCGCGGCCAACGGACTCGTCCCGTCGCCCTCGGCGCTCGTGGTGCTCCTCGGAGCGATGGCGCTGGGCCGGACGTGGTTCGGCGTCCTGCTGGTCCTCGGCTACGGCATCGGCATGGCCGGCACGCTCACCGCGGTCGGTCTGCTGCTGGTGAAAGCCCGTGAGCGGGTCGAGAAATTCCTGGACGGACGTGCCACCCGCACGCTCTCGCAATACGCACCTGTCGTCACCGCCGCCATGGTGATCGTGGTGGGAGCGTGGCTCACATTGCAGGCCGTCTGAATTACACCAATGTAAGAAGGGCCCGGATTCGGTCAGAATCCGGGCCCTTCGTCTGTTCGACGTTCTTACTGTCCCTGCAGGTTCGCCACCACGAACGCCTTGCCCTCCGCGTTCTCGACGGCGACCGACTTCACCTGGTCCGGCGGGACGCTGACCATGCCCCGCACCTTGGCTCCCTCGACCCTGCCCTTCTCGGTCGAGGTCCACGCGAAGGCCTCGGTCTTGGTGCCGTCCTGCTTGACCACGACCAGCTTGCACTTCTGCGCTGCCGGCAGACCGTTGATGTCGGCCGTGACCTGGTAGCGGTCCTGCGACGACGGCGCGATCTCCGCCACCATCTTGATCCCACCGGCCGTCGCCTCACCCGTGCGGGTCGAGGCCACGCTGGTTCCCGGTCCCTGGTTCTGCATGAACACTGCAGCGCCCCCGAACGCGACCACCGCGGCGACAGCCGCGGCGGCGAGGTAGCCCGGCCAGCGGCGGGGCTTGGCGTGCTGCGGTTCGGGGAAGTCCTCCACCGCCTGCGGACTGGCTCTCGGGCGCTGGTCGACCACCCGCGGCTGCGGGATGACCGACTCCTGCCTGATCTGCCGCAGCGTGCGCTGCAGCAGCAGGTCCGAAGGCTTGGGCAGGTCGGCTTCGAGCTCGTGCAGGAAAACCTCACGGGGCACCTCGTCGAGCACCATGCGGATCCGATGGAAGTCGGCGACCTGCGCACGGCAGGACGGACAGCCCCTCAGGTGCTGCTCCACGCCATGACTCTCGTGCGCGTCCAGAACGCCGAGCGCGTAGCAGCCAAGGGTGACCGCGTCGTGCGCGCCAGCTGTCATACGACCTCCTCGTCGTCCCGATTCGACCCCCGCGGCGAAACGGTGTCACAAGGGAAAACGCGGAGATAGGAGTGGTTGGTTCAGCTCGCGAACGAGTTCATTCTGATTGCTCATAACAATGGCATTACGTAACCGCTCAACTACCGTTGAGGGGTGGCTTGAGCAGCGCTTTTCACTCGATCGGAGGACTCAAGGTGTCTCGAATGGCTACAGGCACGCTTCTTGACGAACCAGCGGCACCAGCCGCCAGGTAGTCGGTCCGGAACTGGTCGGCGAGCCAGCCCGCGAGCAGCTCGCGCCAGTTCCGGACCCGGTCGAGCAGTTCCGGCCGGAGGGTCCGGTCGTCCTCCCACTCCCGCCAGTCCGCGCTCGCGAGCCAGCCGATGCAGCCGGCGATGCGGTGGGTCCGCAGCAGGTTCAGGTCCGGCGTCGAGCCGTAGCCGGTCCAGAACGCCGGGGGCAGTGAGGTTCCGTGCAGGTAGAGGTGCTCCTCGAACGCCGCCAGCTCGTCGAGCGGGTTGCCCTGGCCGGGGTTGTCCCAGTCGATCAGCGTGGCCCGGCCGTTCCCGACGATGATGTTGTAGAGGTTCACGTCGTTGTGCAGCAGGCCGACGCGGTGGATCTTGCGGAACGCGGCGCCGATGCTGCGCCAGACCTCGTCGGACACCGGCAGCGCGTCCGCCAGCGTCTCGCCCTCGACGTACTCGACCAGCACGTCACCGCGGCCGTTGTGGGCCAGCACCTCCGGCGCACCCGGCACCACGAACTTCGGCAGGTCGCGCGCCACCTTCGGCTGCCGCAGCACCGCCTTGCGCCCGTCGGCCAGCGTCACGAGGTGCAGGACGTTGGTGAGCCCGTCTCCTTCCAGGGGTTCGATGCGGACCGCGGTCTCCAGCAGCCGGAACAACACCCACCTCCAGCGGCAACGGTAGCCAACGGCTACCAGAGATCGCAGTGGTGGTCGGCCGCCGCGACCTCCCGGGTGGCGAAGATCCGGACGTCCTGGCGCTCCCAGCCGGGGCGTCCGGTCCGCGCGAACCTGGTCCACACCCGCACCATCTCGGCGGAGAGCCGCTGCTGGTCGCCGTGCAGCTCGACACCGGCGTACCGGGTGAGGAACGGCAGCTCCGAGCCGTGGTAGGCGCCGTAGGGGAACTCCGGCAGGCCGGGGAAGATCATCGGCGGTTCCGGTTCGGCGAACTCGTAACCGTACGCGTTCGTCTGGCTCCTCAGCTCGTTCGTCGTGCACGCGGACGTCATGGCGGTGAGCGCGGCCGACAGCGGTACGCGCTCGTCACCACCTCGCGGCGGGAAGGCGGCGAGGATCCGCTGCGCCTTCGCGGCACCGAACCCCTGGATGAGGGCCTGTTCGTAGCCGGTGGCGTCCAGCTTCGGGTAGGCCACTGCCACGAACACCGTCAGCTCGTCGCGCGCGGTGCCGGCGAGCACGGGGATCTGGTGGAAGTGCCCCTGCCGCAGTGCGGTGACCGGGTTCTCCGGCAGGGCTTCCGTGCCGTAGGCGGGCTTCGAGAACAACGGGGTCAGCTTCTTGACCTCGGACACCGGAAGGCGGCGCAGGCAGGCGATGTCCGCGCAGCCGTGCGGCGCCTGCGCACCGGCCCGCTCGACGTCCTCGCGCGCGGCCCAGGGGTGCTGGACCTGGTTCTCGCCGGCCGGAAGGCCCAGCCGGCACGGTCCGCTCTGGATGATCGCGCGCTGGAACAGGCCTTCGGTCCGCGGCGAGGTGAGCTGCGCGCACGTCGACAGGCCGCCGGCGGACGCGCCGAACAGCGTGACGTTGTGCGGGTCTCCGCCGAACCGCCTGATGTTGCCGCGCACCCATTCGAGCGCCTTCTGCTGGTCCTTCAGCCCGAAGGCGCCGGAGCCCTCCAGGCCGGGGAAGCCGAAGTAGCCGAACGCGCCGAGCCGGTAGTTGATCGTGACGACGACGGAACCGTTGCGCGCCAACTGGTCCATGCCGTAGTCGGACCCGGCGCCGCTGGTGAAACCGCCTCCGTGCAGCCAGACGAGGACCGGCCGGTTCGTGGCGTTCAGCGGCGTGGTGACGTTGAGGTAGAGGCAGTCCTCCGCGTCACTGGACGGACTGCCGTCCTGGGCGCACCGCGGGCCGGGCCGGTCGGCTTCGAGGACGCCGTGCCACGGCCTGGCGGGCTGCGGGTCGCGCCAGCGGTTCTCCCCCGTTGGCGGTGCGGCGAAGGGAATGCCCTGGAAGGTGCGCTGGGCGTCGGTGATGGTTCCCGACACGAATCCGGTGTCGGTGCGGACGGTGGTTCCGGCGGCGTGAGCGGCGGGAACTGCGGTTGCGGCCAGGAGGACGGCCGAGATCAGGGTTGTGGTCGAACGCATGTCGACGGTCAACCTAGCGAGCCCGCGCAACCCCTTTTCGCCAACCGGACGACCTCAGTGGACGACGCCCACCGGTCGCGGAATCCGCCGTCCGGGCGCACCCTGATCGGATGGCGCGCCTCCTCACCCCGCGCTTCGCCCTGCTCACCGCCGCTGACCTGGGCTACTTCACCGCGATGGGCATCGCGGTCTACACCCTGCCACTGCACGTCACCGGCCCGCTGCACCACTCCAAGGCCGCCGCCGGTCTCGCGTTCGGTGCCTTCGCCGTCTCCGCGCTGCTGCTCCGCCCGTTCGCCGGCCGTCTCACCGACCGCATCGGCAGAAGGCCGCTCCTGCTCGGCGGCACCGCCCTCGCCGCCACCAGCCTCGCCCTCACCGCACTGGCCACGGACCTGCCCGCGGTCGTCGCCCTGCGACTCCTGCTGGGCGTCGCCGAAGCCGCGTTCTTCGTCGCCGGGTTCGCCGCCCTCGTCGACATCTCGCCACCTGACCGCCTCGGCGAGGCCCTCAGCCTCAACTCGCTGGGCCTCTACCTGGGACTCGCCGCGGGCCCACCGCTCGGCGAGTTCCTCACGCGGCACTCGTTCCCCACCGCCTGGCTCAGCGCCGCGGCCCTGTGCGCCGCCGCGACCGCGACCGCGGCGTTCATCGGCGAGACCGGCACCCCGACGACCACGAAGTCGAACCTGATCCACCGCCCGGCCGTCCCGCCGAGCATCGGACTCGGCACGGCACTGGCCGCGTGCGGCGGGTTCCTCGCGTTCGCCGCACTGCACGCGAGAGAGGAGGGATTCGGCAACACGAGTCTCCCGCTCGTCCTGTACGGCGTCACCGTGGTCGCGGCCAGAACGGCGTTCGCCAAGATCCCCGACCGCGTGCCACCGCTGCGGCTCGGTGCCGTCGCCCTGGGCATCATCACGGCGGGCATGGTCCTGGCCGCCCTCCCGCACACCCTCGCCCTCGGCAGCGTCGTGCTCGGCCTGGGCGTCACCTTCAGCACCCCGGCGTTCTTCGCCGCGGTGTTCGCCACCGCGCAACCGCACCAGCGCGGCGCCGCGTCCGGGACGGCCAGCGCGTTCATCGACCTCGGACTGGGCGGCGGCCCGATCCTGCTCGGCCTCACCGCGAACGGCGCCGGCATCGCGTTCGCGCTCGCCACGGGCGGCGCGGTGGCCGCGGCGGGCTGCCTGTGGACCCTGCGCCTCAACCGAGCACACTGAAACCCGTGCAGATCGGCGTCTTCACCGCGGGCGACCTGAAGCCCGCCGAGATGGTGGAGCTCGCGATCGCGGCCGAGGTGTTCGGCTGGTTCGGCCAGGAAATCGAGTACGGCCTGCCGCGCACGATCGAGCACTCCGAGACGCTGAAAGCGTTGTGGCCCAACAGGCCCTACGTCGTGCGGTTCGCCAGCCGCACCGAGCGGCGAGCACTTCCTCACTGACGCCAGATCACCAGCGCCACCACCAGAATCAGCACGCCGACCGCGAACGCCGCCCCGAACACCCACAGCCCGTAGATCGCGAACGCCACGAACTCGGACCCGATGGCCGCGACCGAGGTCACGGTGGCACGGGCCTCGGACTCGATCCGGTGCTGCAGCTCGGTCTCCACCTGCACCAGCACGAACCGGTACAGCCCGTAGAACAGTCCCAGCAGGACGATCGCCGCCGGGACCGCCAGCACCGCCGCCGCGATCAGCACCAGGCCCGACGCGAACAGCACCCAGCCGCGGAACGGCAACCGGCCGCCCAGCGCGGCACCGGCCGCGCCCAGCAGCGGCACGCCGGTCGTCGCGAGCGGCACCCACACCGTCGGCACGTGCCAGTCCTGGACCAGCAGCGTGAAGTACTCCTCGAACGCGTCGATCGCGTACACCAGTGCCACGGCGAGCACGGCACGTTTGATCGGCACGGCCTCGCGCAGACCGGTCCGCAAGGTGTCGAGGTAGCCGATGTCGTCGTCGGACGAGCCCCGCGGCGGCTCCGGGAACCGCAGCGCGATCACCGACGACGCCAGGCACATCGCGACCGACACCCAGCCGGCGAGGTCGTAGCCGCCGAGCGAGAACAGGAAGGTCGCCAGCACCGCGACCGGGACCTGGGCGATCAGGGTGATGGTGTCGACACGGGCGTTGAGCCGGCCGTACAGCTCGGCATCCCCGTTGGCCGCCAGCCCGTCGTAGAGCAGGGCCTCGAACGCGCCCGAGGTCAGCGTTCCGCCGAGGCCCCAGAGCACGAAACCGGCCGCGAAACCCCAGAAGGACGGGAACAACACCCAGGAGGCGTACGCACAGGCGTGCAACAACCCGGACGCGACCAGCGAGCTCCGCCGCGAGAACCGGTCGGCGACCGCACCGGACGGCACCTCGAACACGACCGCGGTCAGCGACCAGATCGCGAGCAGCACCGAGATGGACGCGTCCGACAGCCCGCTGTCGGCGAAGAGCAACGCGTACAGCGCGTAGATCGGGATGAGGTGCGAGCACCACGCCCACGCCGTCGCGGTCCGGGAAAGATCAGTTGAAGATCAATGTCGTCGGCGCATGGCACAAGGTTAAGCCGTCAGCGCCACCGATTAAATGGCGCTGACGGCTCGTGGTCGGTCAGAAACCGGCGGTGATGCGGGTGAACGCGAGGTCGGACTGCGCGATGCCCGAGCAGTTCGACGCCACCTGGCCGTCGCAGCCGCCGCGGTCGCGGTTGACGGACCAGAACGCGAGCCGGCCGAGACCGTTGGACTTCGCCCAGTCGCGAATGGCCGTCCAGGTCGCCGTCGTGGTCGTCTCGCGCTGGTCGGACAGGCCGTTCATGCCGGAGATGCCGACGTGCTTGAACGCCTCGGCGTCGCTCCAGCCGAAGGTCGACTTCAGCTTGTTCTTCAGCCCGGTGGCCGCGCCGATCGTGTCGGTCTGGATGTTCGAGCTGCCGAAGTCGAACGGCATGATCGTGAAGATGTCGATGTTCGCGCCGAGCGCCTTCGACTGGTCGATCAGGCGGGCGCCGTAGTAGTTCGGGCCGGTGGTGCCGGTGCCGAACGTGACGATCGTCTGGAGGCCGGGGTTGTTCTGCTTGACGATCTTCAGCGCGGTGATGATCCGGTCCTGGACCGTCGTGTTCTCGAACTCGTCGGAGTTCTCGATGTCGATGTCGATCGCCTTCAGCCCGTAGGTGTTGATCACCTGCTGGTAGGCGCCGGCCAGCGCCTCCGGCGTCGAGCAGTTCGGGCCCAGCTTGTTACCGCTCCAGCCGCCGAACGACGGCACGACGTCACCGCCGGCACCGCGGATGGCGTTGATCGTCTGCTGGTCGACGCCACCGGTCAGCGGCCGGGTGCCGTCCCACGCGGGCGAGCAGCCGCCGCCGGACAGGACGAACGCGAGGGTGAACCACTTGACACCGGTCGCGCTCATGACCTGCGTCGCGTTCTGCGGGTCGCCCCAGCCCAGGTACAGGTAGGGCGCGCCGCGGCCGGTGCCGGGCAACGGCGGGTTCGAGGTGGTGGTCGTCGTCGTGGTGGTCGTGGTGGTCGGCGGCTGCCCGCTGCCGTCGCACGACCCACCGTTGATCTTGCAGTTGGTCGGGCTGCCGCCGGAGCCGCGCACGGTGAAGCCGAAGCTCGCCGTGCCGCCGACCGGCACGTTGCCGTTCCAGGTGCTCTTCACCGTGATGTTCTGGCCGCTCGCGGTGTACGAACCGTCCCAGAGCGACGCGATCGCCTGCCCGCTGGGCAGCGTGAACTCGACGGTCCACGACGAGAGCGCGGACGCGCCACCGTTGGAGATCGTGTACTTCGCCTCGTAACCGGTGCCCCAGTCCGACGTCTTCGTGAACGCCGCCGTCACGCCCGTCGCGCCGCTCGCGGGAGCGGCCAGAACGCCGCCGACCACGGCTGTTATCGCCAGACCGATGGTCAGGAACTGCCAGCGAAACCTCTTCATGGTGCTCCTTCACGTGCAGGGGGAACGTGATGCGGAGCACGTTAACTGGTCTAAACCACTGGTTCAAGGGTGTGAAAGGACCAGGACTGGGAACTTTCCAGTGGAAACGTTCTCACCACGGGTCCGAACGGGACGGTCGAGCCGTCAGAGCTGGTCCACCCGCTCCGCCGCCCGCTCGTCGAGCAGCTGCAGCAACGCGTACGTGGCCTGCCGCTGCTCCTCGACCAGCTTGGTCAGCCACGACCCGAAGTACAGGAACCCGCCGACCCCGATCAGCCCCACCCCGAGCATCCCGCCCGAGACCACGTACGGGACCTGCTCCCACACGTACCCGGTGTGCGCGACGCCCCACCAGGCGAAGAGGATCGCCGCGATGCCCGCGGTCATCAGCATCGTGCCGACGAGTCCGAGTGCGCTGCGCATCCGTGCGCGGCGCCGGTCCTGGATGGTCATCGCTTCACCCGTTGCGCAGGTCGGGGACACCGGTCGGGTGTCCGGACGGACAGGGCGCGCCGCCGAGCAGGAACGTGCCGAACGAGCGCAGGCCGAAGGCGGACGCCGCCGCCACGCCGAGGCCGGCGAGGACCACCAGGGCGGGCACGCCGGGGAAGTCGAGCAGCGAGCGGGGTTTCGCGCGCACCGACGCCACCGGGGTCACGGCCTTGGGCGGCGCGGTCCCGGCCACCGGCGGCGTGCCGGGCAGCGGGGCCTGGACACCACCGGCCGGGGGCGGCGGCACGAGGGGTGCCTGCGGCGCGGGGGCGTCGGGCGGGGTCAGCGGCGCCGCGGCGGAAGCGTTCGCGACCGCCTCGGTGTCGCCGACGATCACCACCATCTTGCGCAGCGGGTTCAGCAGCGGCACGAGCTCCTTGGGCAGCAGCGGTGCCACTACGCCGTCCAGGATGCCGCCGAGGCCGAGCTTGGTGCGCAACGCCAGCACGTCGACGGTCAGCGTGAGGCCGCGGCTGGTCGACGTCACGCCCGTGCCCTCGGTCTTCGTGGCGGAGGTGGGCCAGGTCAGCGTGATGCCCAGTGGTTCCAACGCCTTCAGCAGGCCGTCCGGCGGCGCGGCCGGTGCCTTGACCGGGAACTTCTGGCCCAGCACGGTGAACTCGGCGATCGAGAACGTGCTGGTGCCGCTGCCCTTGCCGCCGTCGCTCACCGCCACCGACTCGAACTTCACCCCGGAGAGCACGACCAGACCGGCGAGCAGTGAGATCGTCTGCGCGGACGTCACGGCGGTGGAGCGGGCCTCGGTGGCCGACACGGCGCTGTTGCTGGTCGACGACAGGCCGTCCGCGGTGAGCAGGAACGGCACCTCCTGTCGAGCGCCCGCGTAGGACTCGGCCTTCGCGGCACCGGCGGTGGCCCGCATGCCGGGCTTCGACTCGTCCGCCGGACCACCGGGGTGCGCCGCGTTGGCCTGCACCGGATACGCGAAGCCGAGCAGCTGCGGCAGGCCGGTGCCGACGGCGGCGCCCGGCCACACCGAGCTCGCCAGCGAGCGGCCGATCGGGCCGGAGCCCAGCTCGGTCTGCGTGTAGGACAGGTGCACCTCGCCCTGCGGTTCCGCGGGCACCGGGATCAGGTCGGTGTGCAGCAGCACGGACACGGGCGCGGCGTGCGCCGAGAGCGTGAAGCCGCCGATCTCGGCCGCCCGCGCCGGTGCCGGCGACAGCAGTAGCAGCAGCACGACGAGCGCGTACCTCATGTCGTCCCTCCGAAGTAGACGGACGCCAGGTCGTCCTCGGCGGCGATCTCGCCGTGCGCCAGCACGACGACCTGGTCCGCGACGGCCGACGCGGTCTCGGCGAACTGCTCGACGATCAGCATCGTGACGCCGCCCGCGGCCAGTTCCCTCACCACGTCGTACAGCTCGGTGACGATCACCGGCGCCAGGCCCATCGACAGCTCGTCGATCACGATCACCGCCGGGTCGCTGATCAACGCGCGGGAGAACGCGAGCATCTGCTGCTCGCCGCCGGACATCGAGCCCGCGAGCTGCCGGTGCCGCACCTTGAGCTTCGGGAACCGCTCGTAGACCACGGCCGGATCACCGCGCATCAGCCGCAGGTTCTCGGCGACGGTGAGGTTCGGGAAGATCGCGCGGCCTTCCGGGATCGTGCACAGGCCCGCCCGCGCCAGCTCGTCCGCGGCGGCGTCGTTGACGTGCACCCCGCCCAGGTGCACATGCCCCGACGTGGCCCTCAACTGTCCACTCAGGACCTTCACGAGCGTCGACTTGCCGGCACCGTTCGGGCCGAGCAACGCCGTGACCGTGCCGCGCGGCACCGAGAGCGAGACGCCGCGCAGCACCTCGATCCGGCCGTACCCGGCGTGGACGTCCATCAGGTCGATCATCCGAGGTACGCCTCCCGGACACCCTCGTGCTCGCGGATCTCAGCCGGCGTGCCGGACGTCAGCAGGCTGCCCAGGTTCAGCACGTGCACGACGTCGCAGTAGCCCATCACGAGGTCCATGTCGTGCTCGACCAGCACCACCGAGCGCCCCTCCTCCACCAGTTCCCGCAGCAGCGCGCCGAACGCGTCGGTCTCGGCGCGGTCCAGGCCCGACGACGGCTCGTCGAGCAGCAGGAGGGACGGGTCGGTGGCGAGGGCGCGGGCCAGTTCCAGCAGCCGCGCCGCGCCGGTGGGCACGGTATCGGCCTGGTTGGCCGCGAACTCCGCGATGCCCACGCGTGCCAGCAATCCTGAGGCCAGCCGAGCGGGACGGCGCCGGCTTTCCAGCGCCACCACGACGTTCTCCCACACCGTGAGCGACCCGAACACCTCCAGCCGCTGGAACGTCCGCGCCACGCCCAGCCTGGACCGCTGGTGCGGCCCCTTCGCGGTGATGTCGGCGCCGTCGAGCAGCACCCGGCCCGCCGACGGCCGGCGCAGCCCGCTGATCACGTCGAACAACGTCGTCTTGCCCGCGCCGTTCGGCCCGATCAGCCCGGTCACGCCCGGCGAGACCGTCAGCGAGACGTCGTTGACCGCGGTCACCTCGCCGAAGCGGACCGTCACGCCCTCCACCCGCAACGTGCTCATGCGCGCCGCCAGGACCACGCCCGGAAGAACCAGCTGACCAGGCCGTTGGGGTCACGCGCGAGCCCGGCCGCCGCCACGCCGAGCAGCACGACCGCCGCGCCCGCGAACGCCGGGAAGCCGCTCTGCAGCACCGGGAGCAGCATCAGCAGCAGCCCGCCGAGTGCCGCGCCCGACACCGACGTGACGCCCGCGATCACCGCGAACAGCAGCAACGGCAGGTTGTTGAACAGCTGGAAGTCGCTCGCCGCAACGGTTTCCCGCAGCTGCGCGAACAACCCGCCGGCGAGCCCCGCGATGGCCGCCGACAGCGCGAACACGCCGACCCGGATCCAGCGCACGTTCACGCCGAGCGTCGCGCACGCCGCCGAGCTGTCCTTGACCGCGATCATCCGGCGCCCGAGCCGTCCGCGCCTGACGGCCAGCACACCGGCGCCGACCAGCGCGAACACCCCCGCGGCCAGGATCAGCTGTGCCGTCGGGGACGACACCGCCGGCGGCACCTGGAGACTGCCGCGCACGCCGAACGCGATCGGCGACTGCAGCACGAGCTTGTCCATCAGCTGCGCGAACCCGAGCGTGGCCAGCGCCAGGTACAGCCCGCTCACCCGCAACACCGTCAACGCGATCAGCGCGCCGATCGCCGCCGCCACCAGCGCCCCGGCCAGCAACGTCACCGGCGAGGAGGACCCCAGCCGCGCCACCGTCACCGCGCCCACGCCGACGAACGTGAACTGCCCCAGCGACACCACCCCGCCGTACCCGGTGAGCAGCACCATCGACAGCAGCACGATCCCGAACACCAGCGCCAGCGCGAGCTGCCCGGCCACCACCGAGTCCACCAGCAGCGCCAGCACGACCACCACCCCGAGGAACAGCCCCGCGCCCACCCCGGTCGTCACCGCGTTCGGCACCGCCACCCCGCGCGACCCCCGCACGCCACCGATCCGCAGCGGCGACTGCGGCATCGCGAGCAGCACGACGAACAGCAGCAACGCCGGAATCGCCGCCCGGAACGCGATCCAGAACGGTGAGGACGGCAGATACGCCACGGCGTACGACTGCACCAGACCGAGCCCCAAGGCGCCCACGAACGTCCACGGCAGACTGCGCAACCGCCCGACCAGCGCGGCGGTGTAGGCGGTGATCACGAGCAACGTCATCGTCACGTAGTCGAGCTGCACCACCGGCGTCAGCAGAATGCCGCCCAACGCCGCCAACGACGACCCGATCGCCCAGCTCAACGCCGACAACCGGTGCGGCCGCGTGCCGTACAGCGCGGCCAGCTCCGGCGCGTCCACGCACGCCCGCATCGCTAGCCCGGTCCGCGTCCGGTTCAGCAGCAGGTAGAGCCCGCCCGCGACGAGCACCGCGCACGCCAGCGTCACGAGGTCGTGGCCGCTGACGAACGACTGTCCGATGTGGACGCCGTACTGGTCGAGGAACGGCCGCACGGGCCGCGCCTGCGGCGGCCAGATCGCCTGGGCGGCACCGATCAGCCCGACCAGCACCCCGACCCCGGCGACGAGCGTGATGCCGACCGGCGCGCCCGCGAGCCTGCGCATCACGAACCGCTCGATCAGCAGCCCGAACAGCGGCGCGCACCCGCCGACCACGATCAGCAGCGCGAGCCACTGCGGGAGGCCGCGGTTCTCGGCGAGCTCCCAGTAGAGGAAGGCCATCACCATGCCGATGGCGCCGTGACCGACGTTGAACACCTTGGAGGTGCTGTAGGTCAGCACGAGGCCGCCGGCGACGACGGCGTACGCGCCGCCGGTGACCAGGCCGAAGATGGTGTAAGCGAGGAGCGCCGTCACGCGAGACCCCCGTACCCGCCGTCACTGCCGAAACCGAAGCCCCGACCCACCTGCCGCCCGGTCATCCGCCCACCCCCGTGTCGATCAGCGACCCGCACGAGTACCCCGAGGCAGGCGCCAACCGACTCCACGCCCCGCCCTTGAGCCGCACCAGCGACATGCACGCCGAGGTCCGCTTCCCGCCCACGTCCTGCGGCGCGACCATCCCCTCTGCGGTGAAGTCGTGCACCCCGCGGACCGCGTCGAGCATCGCCTTGCGGGTCAGCTGCGGCCCCACCTTCGCCGCCGTCGTCACGAACAACCGCGCCGCCGCCCACGCGAACATCCCGAAGTACGAGGGCGCCGCACCGGGTGCCACCCGCCCCAGCCACTGCTTGTACAACGCCACCTGGGCGTTGTTCTCCTCGAACAGGGCGCCGTTCGTGTAGACGACGGTGCCGTCGACGGCCGCGCCGCCCTGCCGGATGTACTGCGGGTCGTAGGCGGACGGGTCGGTGATGAACGCGTCCGGCGTGTACCCCTGCTGCCGCATGGCCTGCTGCAACCGGACCGCGTACTGCGCCGACCCGATCCAGTAGACGATCTTGGCGCCGGTCTCCTTGAGCTTCGCCACGTACGGCGCGTAGTTGACGTCGGTGATGTCGATGGCCTGCGAGTAGACGAACTTGATCCCGCGCGCCTCGGCCGCCTTCTGCATGCTCTTGGCGTTCTGCGCGCTCGCGTCGGCGTTGAGGTAGAGGTAGGCCGCGGCGCCGATCGAGCCGGGGAAGCTCGACTTCACCAGGTCCGGACCTGCCGACGACACCAGGTTCACCACGTTGGAGGCGACGCCGAAGCTCACCGGCGTGCGCTGGCGTTGCGCGGTCACGGTGGAGGCGCGCAGGTCGGGGATCCCGCATGCCGAGGCCGCGGGGCCGCCGCCCTGGTCGAACGCCGACATCGAGCCGACCAGCGCGAACGCCTGCTCACAGGCCTGCGAGGTGGCCTGCTGGTCACCGCCGCTGTCGGTGCGCGAGTCGAACGAGACGAGCTTCAGCTTGCGCCCGCACACCGAGCCCTGGGTGGCGTTGAAGTACTCGACGAACGCCTTGGTGGCCTGCTGCGCCGACTGGAAGATGCCCGGCACCGGGCCGCTGATGTCGGAGATGTTGGCGATGGTGATCTCGCCCGCGGTCACGCCCTTGTCCGTGGCGCCACCGGTGCCCTGGCACCCGCCCGCGATGCTGCCGGGCGGGTTCGGCTGCTGGTTGGGCTGCTGGGGGTTGGTGGCGCCGGGCTGACCCGCGGTGCCGTCGTTGCCGGGCACCCCGCCGTCCTCGCCCGGCGCGGTGCCCTCCTGAGTCCCCGATCCGCCGCCCTGCGGCACGACGAGGGCCGCACGCTGCTCGGCGGTGAGCCTGCTTCCGCAGCCCGCGACCAGCGCGCAGACCACCAGAGCGATCAGCGCGACCCTGCGATGCATGCGGACGAACGCTAGGCCACTGCATCAATTCAGCCCAGGCCCGCTACCAGCGATTTCACCCAGGTGGCCGACACAAAATTTAGAACGCGTTCTATCTGCAAAGAAACCGCGCGAAAACCGTCACCAGACGGCAGTTGCGTCGTTAGACCACCTCGTGCCAAGTAACACGTTCTACCTAGGACGGCGGCAACAGCTCCGGCCGGCGCGCCCGGATGACGTCACCGGACGACTCCCCGCGCAGCCGCCGCATCACCCACGGCACGACGTGTTCGCGCGCCCACTTCCAGTCCTCGGCCCGGCGGACGCGACGGTCGACCAGCGGGGCCGCGCCGAGCACGGTCCGCTCCAGCGAGTGCGGCACGCCCAGGCCGTCGAGGACCGAAATGGCGACCTCGTTGTGCCCGAGCTCGTTGAGGTGCAGCCGGTCCTCGGACCACATGCGACGGTCACGCAGCTGCCGCATGGCCCACATGTCGACGAGCACGCACGAGTGTTCGGCCGCGATCGCGCGCACGTGCTCGTTGTAGATGGCCACGCGACCACGCATCTTGCGGAACACCGGGTCGTCCGCCCCGTCGACGCCCGTGAAGAGGATGACCTGGGCACCGGACCCCACCACACGCGCCACGGCGTTCCGGTACCGGCGCATCAACGCGTCGATGTCCACCTTCGGCCGCATGAGGTCGTTCCCGCCCGCATAGAGGGAGACGAGGTCCGGGTTCATCGCGAGAGCGGGCTCAAGCTGCTCGTCGAGCACCTGCAGCAGCAGCCGGCCGCGCACCGCCAGGTTGGCGTAGGTGAACTCCGGGTCGGCGACACCCAGGACGTCGGCGACGCGATCGGCCCATCCCCGCACACCATTGGGACGACCAGCGTCTTCGTCACCCACCCCCTCGGTGAACGAGTCCCCCAACGCCACAAAACGCTTGCTCATGCTCAGGACTTTAGGTCGCGGGTTCTCGCGACGGTTGCGCGGGGTTCGATAACGTTTCAATAACGCCGGGGTCTCGAACTGAGGCGGGTGCGCATTCCTGGCCGTAGTCCCGATCGTGCGACTCCCCATGGACTTGGCAACGCCGACGCGACTCCTCGTCGCGTTGGCCGGCTGTGTGCTGGCCGTGCTGCTCAACACCGGGAGCGCGATCGGCCAGCCCAGCACGCCGTCGACCCCAATCTCGACCCCGCCGCCCGGTAGTGGCGGGAAGGGCGACGAGGTCGTGCAGACCCAGTGGGGTCCGCTCGGACCTGCCGACCGGGACTTCATGGACCGGGTCAAGCAGGCCGGGTTGTGGGAGAAGCCCGCGGGCGAGAAGGGCAAGGCCAAGAGGCCGGACCAGCCCAAGATCCAGGAAGCCAGCAAGCACCTCATCGAGGGGCACACGCTGCTGGACGGCGTCGTGAACCGGGCAGGTCTCCTGCTCGGCCACGAGCTGCCCACGGAGCCCACCGATGAGCAGAAGAGCTGGCTGGCCGAGATGGACGCGGCGAACGGCGACGAATTCGACGCCGTCTTCGCCAACCGGCTCCGCGCGGCGCACGGCAAGGTGTACGCCTATGCCGCGCAGATCCGGGCGGGCACCAAGAACGAGCTCATCCGCATCCTCTCCACGCAGGCGATGATCACCGTCTTCGACCACATCAAGGTGATCGAGGACACCGGTCGCGTCGACTTCGCCGGTCTGGAATCCCCTCAGCCGCTCGCACCGGCGACGGCTGCCTCCGGGACTCCGGAACCGACCGGGGACAACGCGAACGCCACAGCCAACCCGACCGATGGCGTGACCCCGACCGTGCCGGACGGCACCAAGTTCACCCGGACCGCCGAGAAAGGCGTGTTCGGCGAGAACAACGGTGTCTTCTTCGGTGCGATAGCGGTGCTCGCGCTCGCGCTGGTGGGGATGCGAGTGATATCCCGATCGAAGAAGAAAACACCGACACGGCGGAAATCTCGTTCGTTCTAATCGCACACCCAGGTTCAACCCGAAGATAGCGGCTTACCGCCGTCAGCTTCACCATGCCGTTTTATCGGACTACCACGAGGTGGCAAATGGCTATTCACCGGAGGAAATCCACGATCTGGCTGACCGCCGCCGCAGCGGCGATGGCCCTGGTCGCAGGCGGTGCCGCGGTGGTGGCAATCGGATCTTCCGACGGCTCCGCGCTCGCCGACGGTGCCGACAAGTCAGAATTCGTCGACATCACCAAGGTGAAGCCGAACGTCAAGAAACCAAAGCAGCAGAACGGCGCCACCACGGGTACGTTCACGGTCGACTGCGGCCGGAACGAGAATCAGCACTTCAACCCGGACAACTTCATCGCGCAGCCCGGCGTCCGCAACGGTGCCCAGCACCTGCACGACTACGTCGGCAACCTGTCCACGAACGCCGACTCCAACAACAAGTCGCTGGTGAAGGCCGGCACCACCTGCAAGAACGGTGACAAGTCGGCGTACTTCTGGCCCGTCGTCCGCATCGACAAGAACGACGAGAAGGACAAGGGCAAGCAGAACCCGCCGAAGAAGAACGACAAGGCGCAGAAGGACCAGGACAAGGCCGACAAGGCCGCTCCGCGGGTCGACTGCCCCGACGTCGCCTCCGCCCTCGGCGACGACATCCCGGACAAGGCGCAGGCGGAGATCGACCGCGAGCTCGGCAACCTCGACAAGCAGATCGACGAAGCGGACAAGCGGCTCGAGACCATCAAGGCCGGCGACATCAACAACGCCGTCCTCGGCCCGCTGAAGGACAAGCGCTTCGCGGCCCTGAACCGCATGATGCTGGCGTTCAGCCGGCTGGGCCAGCAGGCCCCCGACCTGAACCCGCTCGCCGCCTGCAAGCTGAAGGACCAGAACAACAAGGGCGTCGACAACGGCGGCGACAACAGCGACAACGCGCAGGCCGAGGGCACCGAGGACAAGGCCAAGAAGGCCAACCCCGAGCCCAACGACAAGCTCCAGCTCGAGGGCAACGACGGTGACATCCAGCGCGTCGAGTCCGCTGACCTGACCTTCCGCGGTTCGCCGGTCGGCAAGGTCGTCGCGATGCCGAAGTTCCTGCGCATCCTGTACGGCGACGCCAAGGTCGGCCAGAACGGCCCGAAGAACGCCAAGGACTCGTGGACCTGCTCCGGCTTCGAGGACAAGGTGCTGATCAACAAGTACCCGATCTGCCCGCAGGGCTCGAAGGTCAAGCGCATCCACGACTTCCCGGGCTGCTGGGACGGCAAGAACATCGACTCGGCGAAGCACCGCGAGCACGTCGCCTTCGCCGACGGGAACGGCAAGTGCCCGAAGGGCTTCAAGGCCATTCCGCAGCTGCGGGTCACGCTGACCTACAACATCCCCAGGGACGTCCAGCTGAAGGGCCAGTACAAGGTCGACTCGTTCCCCGAGGAGAAGCACAACCCGTTCTCCGACCACGACGACTTCGCGAACGTGATGTCGCAGCAGATCATGAACCGCCTGGTCAACTGCGTGAACTCCGGCAAGAAGTGCAAGGAGTGACCCAGCTCTGAATGCGACGAGAATCCCCCGGTGCACCTCCCGCGCACCGGGGGATTCTCGTTGTCCGCCTTCAGGTTTGTTCACCGACGTGAACATCGCCGAGGAGCATTGACGGCAAAGGTATAGACCACCAACACTGGCGGCATGGTCACCCGTTCCTGCGCGGTGCTGATCGCACTGCTGGCATCGTTGCTAGTACCGGTCACCGGCTCGTCCGTCTCGGCGGCACCGGCGACGTTCGTCCACCCGGGAGTCGTCGTTTCCCGGCCGCAGCTCGACTTCGTGCGCGCCAAGGTCCAGGCCGGCGCCCAGCCGTGGAAGCTCGCCTACGACCGCATGATGGCGTCGAAGTACGCCGACCTGAACCGCACGCCGAAGCCGCGCGCCGTCGTGGAGTGCGGGCCCTACTCCAACCCGAACTACGGCTGCACCGACGAGCGCGAAGACGCCATCGCCGCCTACACCCTGTCGCTGGCCTGGTACGTCACGCGCGACAGCCGGTACGCGGCCAAGGCCATCGCGATCATGGACGCCTGGTCGGCCACGATCCGCGACCACACCAACTCGAACGCCCCGCTGCAGACCGCCTGGTCGGCCAGCAGCTGGCCGAAGGCCGCCGAGATCATGAAGCACGTCTACGGGAACTGGCCGAACAGCGCCAGGTTCGCGACCATGCTGCGCACCGTCTACCTGCCGGAGATCCAGAACGGCCGGGCCGGCACCAACGGCAACTGGGAGCTCAGCATGATGGACGCCTCGCTGGGCATCGCCGTCTTCCTGGAGGACCGGACCGCCTACGACAAGGCCGTCGGCATCTTCCGCACCCGCGTCCCGGCGTACATCTACCTGACCTCGGACGGCTCCTTGCCCAAGACGCCGCCCGGCAGCGGCATCGACACCCGGTCCGAGATCATCTCGTACTGGCACGACCAGTCCACGTTCGTCGACGGGCTCGCCCAGGAGACCTGCCGCGACTTCACGCACACCGGCTACGGGCTGGCGGCCGCGGCGCAGTTCGCCGAGACCGCGCGGCACCAGGGCCAGGACATCTGGGGTGAGATCAAGGACCGCATGCGGTACGCGTGGGGCCTGCACACCAAGTACCAGAACGGCGAGCCGATGCCGTCGTGGCTGTGCGGCGGCACCAGGTCCGGTTCGCTCGGGCCGACGTCCGAGATCAGCTTCAACGCCCTGAACACCCGGCTGGGCATCGCGATGGCGAACACCCGGCAGTACACCGAGGCACAGCGTCCACAGGGGACGGACAACCTGTTCGTCGCCTGGGAGACGCTGACTCATGCGGCGAATCCCGCCTAGGTGGGACTAGCGTGCGTGGCATGACAGACGTGAAGCCACGCAGCCGCGACGTGACCGACGGCCTGGAGCGCACCGCCGCGCGCGGGATGCTCCGGGCCGTCGGCATGGGCGACGAGGACTGGGAGAAGCCGCAGATCGGTGTCGCCTCGTCGTGGAACGAGATCACGCCGTGCAACCTGTCGCTGGACCGCCTCGCCAAGGCGTCGAAGGACGGGGTGCACGCGGCCGGCGGATATCCGCTGGAGTTCGGCACGATCTCGGTGTCCGACGGCATCTCGATGGGCCACGAGGGCATGCACTTCTCGCTGGTCTCGCGCGAGGTGATCGCCGACAGCGTCGAGACGGTGATGCAGGCCGAGCGCCTGGACGGCTCGGTGCTGCTGGCCGGGTGCGACAAGTCGTTGCCGGGCATGCTGATGGCGGCCGCACGGCTCGACCTGGCTTCGGTGTTCCTCTACGCCGGCTCGATCCTGCCCGGCCGGGTCACGCTGACCGACGGCACCGAAAAAGAGGTCACGATCATCGACGCGTTCGAGGCCGTCGGGGCCTGTGCGCGCGGGTTGATGAGCCGCGAGGACGTCGACCTGATCGAACGCGCGATCTGCCCGGGTGAGGGAGCGTGCGGTGGCATGTACACGGCCAACACCATGGCCAGCGCGGCGGAGGCGCTGGGCATGTCGTTGCCCGGCAGCGCCGCTCCCCCGGCGACCGACCGGCGGCGTGACGGGTTCGCACGGCGTTCGGGCCAGGCCGTGGTGGAGATGCTGCGGCGCGGCATCACCGCCCGCCAGATCATGACGCGCGAGGCGTTCGAGAACGCGATCGCCGTCGTCATGGCGTTCGGCGGCTCCACCAACGCGGTGCTGCACCTGCTCGCGATCGCGCACGAGGCCGGCGTCGACCTGACCCTGGACGACTTCAGCCGCATCGGCGCGCGCGTGCCGCACCTCGCGGACGTGAAACCGTTCGGGCGGCACGTGATGACCGACGTCGACCGCATCGGCGGCGTGCCCGTGGTGATGAAGGCCCTGCTGGACGCCGGTCTGCTGCACGGCGACTGCCTCACCGTCACGGGCCGCACGGTCGCCGAGAACCTCGCCGACATCGCCCCGCCCGACCCGGACGGCCTGGTCCTGCGCGCGCTGGACAAGCCCATCCACCACACCGGCGGCATCACGATCCTGCGCGGCACGCTGGCCCCGGACGGCGCCGTGGTGAAGTCGGCGGGCTTCGACTCCGACGTCTTCACCGGCACCGCGCGGGTGTTCGACCGCGAGCGCGCCGCGATGGACGCCCTCGAAGACGGCACGATCACCGCCGGCGACGTCGTGGTGATCCGCTACGAGGGCCCCAAGGGCGGGCCGGGCATGCGCGAGATGCTCGCGATCACCGCGGCGATCAAGGGCGCGGGCCTGGGCAAGGACGTCCTGCTGCTCACCGACGGCCGGTTCTCCGGCGGCACCACGGGGTTGTGCGTGGGCCACGTGGCACCGGAGGCGGTCGACGGCGGGCCGATCGCGTTCGTCCGCGACGGCGACCGGATCACGCTGAACGTCGCGGAGGGCACGCTCGACGTGGACGCGGACCTGGAGAGCCGGAAGGAGGGCTGGGCTCCGCTGCCGCCGCGGTACGAACGCGGTGTGCTCGCCAAGTACGCCAAGCTGGTCGGCTCGGCGTCGCGCGGCGCGGTCTGCGACTAGTGACCCAGGCGGCACCTGCCCGCGGACACTGTCAGCGGGCAGGTGCGGATGAGGCGTGCTCAGCCGAGCCCGGCGGGATCAGCCGTCCTTGGCGAAGATGCGGGTCAGCACCGCGAAACCGATTCCGGCGACCGCGAGCACGATGCCCGCCACCGGCAGGCCGGACGCCGCCAGCGCGGCCCCGGCCGCCGAGAAGAGGATGAACTCCAGCACGAAACGAGTCGGTTCCACCAGGCGGCGCTTGGCCCGCGGGGCGATCGCCAGGCCCCAGATCGTCGCCGCCACCACCGGCGCCAGCACTCCGCCGAGAACGCTGAACAACGTGGTGCCACCGAGACGTGCGCCCGCCACCGCGAGGCCCGCGAGCAGCGCGAGCTCGGTGAGGAAACGGATCGCCAGCACGAAGCTCGCGGTTCGCCGCGGGTGCGCGGACTCGGTTGTCATGGCGCCGAGCCTACGGGCACCGGGCAACGGTCACGGCGTCAATAAAGGCCGTCCAGCACGTCGGCGTAGCGCTTCTCGATCTCCCGGCGGCGCGGTTTCAGCGACGCGGTCAGCAACCCGTCCTCGACGCTGAAGTCGTGCTCCAGCACGGCGAACCGCTTGATCGTCTCGTGCCGCGCCAGCTGGGCGTTGACGGTCTTGATCGCGTGCTCGACCTCGGCCTCGGCGTCGGCGAGTCCGGACGCGGTGTCCGGGTCGAGCGTCACCAGCGCGACGCAGTACTTGCGGCGGTCGCCGTGCACGATCACGTTGCTGATGTACGGCGACGCCGCGTTGATCATGCTCTCGATCCGGGTGGGCGCCACGTACTTGCCGCCCGAGGTCTTGATCAGTTCCTTCTTGCGGTCGGTGATCTTCAACCGGCCCGCGTCGTCGAGCTCGCCGATGTCGCCGGTGTGCAGCCAGCCGTCGACCAGCGTCTCGGCGGTGGCTTCCGGGCGGTTGTGGTAGCCGCGCATGACGCCGGGGCCGCGCAGCAGCACCTCGCCGTCGCCGGCGATCTTGACCTCCATGCCGGGGATCGGCGGCCCGACCGTGCCGATCCGGATCATGCCCGGCCGGTTGAAGAACGTCGCCGCGGAGGACTCGGTCAGGCCGTAGCCCTCCAGGATCGTGATCCCGGCGCGCTCGAAGAACTCCGCGATCTCCCGGGCCAGCGGTGCCGAGCCCGACACGAAGTACCGGATCCGCCCGCCCACGCGGTCGCGCAGCTTGCGGTACACCAGGCGATCGGCCAGCCAGCGGGTCGCGGGACCGTGGTCGCGGTCGGCCCACCGGAAGATCCGGAACGCGAGCCCGCCCTTTTCGCGCGCTCCCGCGACGATCCGGCCGTGGATCTTCTCGAAGATGCGCGGCGCGGCGGCCACGATCGTCGGCCGCAGCTCGCCGAGGTTGTCCACGATCCGCTCGACCGACCCGTCGACGGCGGTGGGCACGCCCGCGGCGATCATCGCCATCGTCAGCACCTTGCCGAACGCGTGCGACAGCGGCAGCCACAGGAAGTGCAGGTCGCTCGGCTGCAGAATGCCCAGTGACGCAACGGCTTCCGCCGTCGTCAGCCAGTTGTCGTGGGTGAGCTCGACGCCCTTGGGCGTGCCGGTGGTGCCCGAGGTGTAGATCAGGGTGGCGAGGTCGTCCGGTCCGAGCTCGCCGATCAACGCGTCGTAGTCGCCGCCGGCCTGCGGGACCGCGCCGAACCGGAGCACCTCGACGTCGCCGGGCATGAGGCTCGCGTGCTCGTCGGTCTGCACGACCACGATGCGGCTGCCGGAGTCGCCGACGATGTGCGCGACCTCGCCCGCGGTGCTGTTCGGGTAGATCGTGGTGGTGGCGCCACCGGCGGCGAGCACCGCGAGGTCGGTGATGATCCACTCGATGCTGGTGCCACCCATCAGGGCGACGCGATCGCCCTTGCGCAGGCCCTTCGCGCGCAGCCCGAACGCCTCGCGCGCGACCCGTTCCTCCAGCTGCGCCCACGTGAGCGAGGCCCAGCCGCCGTGGTCGCGGAACCGCATCGCCTCGGCGTCGGGCGTGCGGGCGACCCGGTCGCGCAGCAGGCCGGGGATCGACAGCGCCATTGCTCTTCCCTTCTCTGGAGCGTTGCTCCAGAGCGGTACTCTAACCGTCATGGCCGACCGAAGACAGTCCCTCCTCGACGCGGCACTCCAGCTCGTCGACGAGGGCGGCCTCGACGCCGTGACGATCGCAGCACTGACCGAGCGATCCGGCATGTCGAACGGCAGCATCTACCACCACTTCGGCAGCCGTGCGGGCGTGTTCGCGCAGCTCTACGCCGACAGCTACGGCCGCTGCGTCGCGGCCATGCGACCCGCGCTGGACGACCGCCCGGCCGTCGAGGCGGTCAGGGACCTCGCGCTGCGCTACCTGGACTGGGTCATGGCGAACCCCAGCCGCGCCCGGTTCCTGTACGCCGCGCCAGACCACGCCGACCCGCAGGCCAAGCAGGCGGAGTTCGCGCCGGTGCTGGCGTGGTTCCTGGCCCGCATGGCCACCGGCGAGCTGCGCGAGGTCCCGCCGTGGGCGCTGGAGCCCGTGGTGATGGGTCCGGCGCACGAGTCGGTGCGCCGGTTCCTGCTCGGGGTGTTCGACCTGGCCGAGGCGCGCGAGCTGGTCGCGGACGCGGTGCAGGCCGTGCTCAGACCTCAGCGGTAGAACACGTGTTCGATTATGCTGCGATCCATGCGCCAGGGATCGCTGTTCGACCTCGACGCGGAACCGGAACTGGCTCCGCTGGCCCCGCGCCGCACCGAGCTCGGCCACGGCGCGTGGATCGACGTGCAGCCGGGCTGGCTCTGCGGCGCCGACGCGCTGTTCGACCAGCTCGTGGCCGAGGTGCCGTGGCGAGCCGAACGCCGGCAGATGTACGACAACGTGGTCGACGTGCCGCGCCTGCTCTGCTTCTACCCCGGCGCACTGCCGTTCGACGTGCTGACCACCGCCCGCGACCTGCTCAGCCGGCACTACCTGCCCGAGCTGAAGGAACCGTTCACGACCGCGGGCCTGTGCTACTACCGCGACGGCCGCGACAGCGTGGCGTGGCACGGCGACACCATCGGCCGCGGCCAGACCGAGGACACGATGGTCGCGATCCTGAGCGTCGGCACGCCACGCGCGTTGCTGCTGCGGCCGCGCGGCGGCGGTGAGACGCACAGGTACGCGCTGGGGCACGGAGACCTGCTCGTCATGGGCGGATCGTGTCAACGCACCTGGGAACACGCCATCCCCAAGACCGCGAAGGCCGTGGGCCCGCGGATCAGCGTGCAGTTCCGCCCGCACGGGGTCCGCTGAGCCCTTTGTCGACCGTTTGTCGACGAGTTGCAGACGGCGGCTGCGAAGGTCATCTTCACGTCCGAGTATTGGAGCGAAAATGGCCAAACGCGTCATCGTTCGATTCGCCACCGCATTCGCGGCAACGGCACTCAGCCTCGTGTCGTGGACCGCTTCGGCGTACGCGAGCGAGCCCGACTTCCAGATCCTCGTCAACGACCGCACGGACAAGTGCATCGACGTCGCCGGGCACTCGGCCGTCGCCGGCGGAGTCCTGCACGAGTGGGACTGCGGCCACGACAGCAACAGCCACAACCAGCACTGGGGGGTGCGCAACACCAACTCCAGCGGCTTCTTCAACCTCGTGGTGCACGAGCACGGGTTCTGCATGGCCGAGCACGGACTGAACGCCCAGCTGACGCAGGAGAACTGCGACGGCCGGTCGAGCGAGCTCTGGCGGTGGGCGCCGGACGCGTCGGCGGGACGGCTCTGGCTGCAGTCCGTCAGCGGCCTTTGCGTCGCGCTGATTCCGAACACGGTGAAGAACGGCACTCCGATCGGTGTCCAGTTCTGCAGCGACAGCTCCGCGTCGCACTGGCACGCCGAACCGACCCAGTAGTCGTCATCGGCTGACGCACCGAATTTCCCGGATTCCTCCGCGGCGGAATCCGGGAAATTCAGTCACACGGCCTGGACGGCCAGCAACGCGAGGTCGTCGTGGTCGTCGCGGTCGAGCCACTTCAGCACGGCGTCCTCGCAGTGCCGCGCGATCTCCTCCGCCGACATCCCCTTGCACTCCTTCAGCACGGCCCGCAGCCGCTGCTCCCCGAACAGCTCGGTGCGGTCGGCGTGCGCGCGGGCCTCGGTGAAACCGTCGGAGTAGAGCACCAGCGTGTCGCCGGGGGCGAGCGTCACCTGTTCGCCGTGGAACCGGACGTCGGACAGGATGCCGACGATCGCCCCGACCGCGCTCACCTCGTGCACCGACCCGTCGGCGCGCAGGACGAGCGGCGCCGGATGCCCGCCGGAGGCGAGCGACAGCCGCACTCCCCCGTCCGGCAACGGCACCAGCTCGCCGACGACGATCGTGGTGAAGAGCTTGGACCCGGTGGCGCGCAACGAGGTGTTCAGCAGGTGCAGCAACCGCACCGGGTTCGTCTCGACGAGCGAGAGCGCCTGCAGCGACTGCCGCACCCGTCCACTGTGGACCGCGGCTTCCAGGCCGTGGCCGCAGACGTCGCCGAGCGCGAACGTCGCCGAGCCGTCCGTGCGCGGGTGCACGTCGTAGAAGTCGCCGCCGACCAGGGCGCGCTGGTGGGCCGGGATGAACACCGACCCCATCGCCACCCCGCGCAACTCCGGCAGCGGCAACGGCAGCAGCGCCGAGCGCAGCACGTCGATCATCCGCTGCTGCTCGGTGAGCCGCGACGCCGACTCCAGCGCCACCGCCGCGTGCTTGCCGAACAACCGGACGCGCTCGACGTCGTTCGGCGCGAAGTCACCGCGCCGCAGCACGACCAGCGCGCCACCGACGCCGAGCGGCACGGCCAGCGCGGAGCCGAAGTCGTCGGGGACGCCCCAGCTGCCGTCACCCAAAGAGGTGATCCTCGTCAACGTCGACGTGCCGGTGAGGACCTCGGACAGCACCGAGGCCCGGCGCGGCGTGCGGGTGACCGTGGGCTCACCGCCGCCGCAGCGCCACCACTCCAGGCGATCGCGCGTGGCGGGCACGACGGCGACGCAGTGCTCCCCCAGCAGCTCCGCGGCGAGCTGCACGATGGTCTTCAGCGTGGTCTGCCGCGAGGTGCCGCCCGCCAGCCGCAGATGGGCGTGGTCGAGCGCGGAGTCCGTGAAGTACCAGGCACTCCAGCCCTCGCCGAGGTCGTGCTGACGGCCCGCCACGTGCACGTCGAAGTGCTCGCCGAGGCACAGCCGGGGGAACCGGTCGGCGGCCGCCGCGTTGCGCACGCGCACCACTCCGGCGGGGTCCACGACGAGAACGGCTTCGCGCAGCCCGTCCACCAGGCGTTGCCAGCCGTCCAGGTCGATCCCCACGGCGCTGCTCATCCGCCGGAGTCCTGTGGCCGGGTCATCACGGCCTCCTGCGGGTAGTTGGCGTGCATCGCGGCATCAAGTTACCTCGCTCCCAACCTAACGTGGCAGGCTTGGCTGCGACCACCGAGGCACGGAGGCTTGGAGTGACCACGGTCAACGAAGAGACGGACGCGACCCTCGAGAGGGTTCTCTCGGCGATGAGAGACCTGCGTGACGGCAACTTCCGCCGCAGGCTGGTGGTGCCGGGCAACGGTCCCGTGTCCGCCCTCGCGGACGTGTTCAACGAGATCGCGGAGCGCAACCAGTGGCTCGCCGGTGAGCTCGGCAGGGTCCGCCAGGCGGTCGGCCAGGAGGGCAGGCTCACCGAGCGGGTGGCGCCCGCGGGCACGGCCGGTGGCTGGTCGCTGATCGCGGACTCGGTGAACGGCCTGGTCGAGGACCTGATGCGGCCGACGACCGAGCTGAGCCGCGTGCTCGCCGCCGTCGCCGAGGGCGACCTGACCAAGCGCATGTCGGACCAGACGCTGCGCGGTGAGTTCGCCACGCTCGGGTCCACGGTGAACGGCCTGGTCGACCAGCTCTCGTCCTTTGCGGACGAAGTCACCCGCGTGGCCCGCGAGGTCGGCACGGACGGCCGCCTGGGCGGTCAGGCGAAGGTTCCGGGCGTCGCCGGCACGTGGCGCGACCTGACCGACAACGTCAACTCGATGGCGAACAACCTGACCAACCAGGTCCGCAACATCGCCCAGGTCGCGACGGCGGTGGCCAACGGCGACCTGACCCAGAAGATCACGGTCGACGTCTCCGGCGAGATGCTGGAGCTCAAGAACACGCTGAACACCATGGTCGACCAGCTCAGCTCGTTCGCCGACGAGGTCACCCGCGTCGCCCGCGAGGTCGGCACGGACGGCAAGCTCGGCGGCCAGGCGAAGGTGCCCGGCGTCGGCGGCACGTGGCGCGACCTCACCGACAACGTGAACTTCATGGCGGAGAACCTCACCACGCAGGTCCGCAACATCGCCCAGGTCACCACGGCGGTGGCGCAGGGCGACCTGACCCAGAAGATCACCGTCGACGCGCGCGGCGAGATCCTGGAGCTCAAGTCCACCATCAACACGATGGTCGACCAGCTCAGCTCGTTCGCCGCCGAGGTCACCCGCGTGGCCCGCGAGGTCGGTTCGGACGGCCGGCTCGGCGGTCAGGCCCAGGTCCCCGGCGTCGCCGGCACCTGGCGCGACCTGACCGACTCGGTGAACGTCATGGCGAACAACCTGACGACCCAGGTCCGCAACATCGCCCAGGTCACCACCGCCATCGCGCGCGGCGACCTGACCCAGAAGATCACCATCGACGCGCGCGGCGAGATCCTCGAACTGAAGACCACGATCAACACGATGGTCGACCAGCTCTCGTCGTTCGCCGAGGAGGTCACCCGCGTCGCCCGCGAGGTCGGCACGGACGGCCGGCTCGGCGGTCAGGCCCAGGTCCCCGGCGTCGCCGGCACCTGGCGCGACCTGACCGACAACGTCAACTTCATGGCGAACAACCTGACCAACCAGGTCCGCAACATCGCGCACGTCGCCACGGCGGTGGCCAACGGCGACCTGTCGCAGAAGATCACCGTCGACGCGCGCGGCGAGATCCTCGAACTGAAGTCCACTTTGAACACGATGGTGGACCAGCTGTCCTCGTTCGCCGAGGAGGTCACCCGCGTCGCCCGCGAGGTCGGCACGGACGGCCGGCTGGGCGGTCAGGCCCGCGTGCAGGGCGTCGCCGGCACGTGGAAGGACCTGACCGAGAACGTCAACCTGATGGCGGACAACCTGACCAACCAGGTCCGCAACATCGCCGCCGTCGCCACCGCCGTCGCGAGCGGCGACCTCTCGAAGAAGATCACCGTCGAGGCGAAGGGCGAGGTCGCGGCCCTCGCCGAGACGCTGAACGGCATGGTCGACACGCTGCGCGCGTTCGGTGACGAGGTCACCCGCGTCGCCCGCGAGGTCGGCACCGAGGGCATCCTGGGCGGCCAGGCGCGCGTGTCCGGCGTGGCGGGCACGTGGAAGGACCTCACCGACTCGGTGAACTTCATGGCGGACAACCTGACCAACCAGGTCCGCAACATCGCCCAGGTCACCACCGCGGTGGCCCAGGGCGACCTGACGAAGAAGATCGACGTCTCGGCCCGCGGCGAGATCCTGGAGCTCAAGACCACGATCAACACGATGGTCGACCAGCTGTCGTCGTTCGCCGACGAGGTCACCCGCGTCGCCCGCGAGGTCGGCACCGAGGGCAAGCTCGGCGGTCAGGCCGAGGTCGACGGCGTGGCCGGCACGTGGTCGAAGCTGACCGACAACGTGAACCAGCTGGCGTCGAACCTGACCACCCAGGTCCGCGCGATCGCCGCCGTCGCCACCGCGGTGACCGCGGGTGACCTGACCAGGCAGATCACCGTCGACGCGTCCGGTGAGCTCGCCGAGCTCAAGGACAACGTCAACCAGATGATCGCGAACCTGAAGGAGACGACCCGCGCGAACCGCGAGCAGTACTGGTTGAAGACGAACCTGGCGCGGCTCTCCGGTCTGATGCAGGGTCACCGCGACCTGCGCGCGCTCGCGTCGTTGATCATGAGCGAGCTGACGCCGCTGGTCAGCGCCCACCACGGCGCGTTCTTCCAGATCCAGGAGGACGACGACGCCAAGCAGACGCTGGAGCTCACGGCGTCCTACGGCTTCCGCCTCGACGCCGCCCGCGCCACCCGGCTGGCCATGGGCGAGTCGCTGGTCGGGCAGTCCGCGCTGGAGAAGAAGACGATCCTGGTCACCGACGTGCCCGGCGGCTACCTGACCGTGTCGTCCGCTCTGGGCGAATCAGCGCCGGTCAACCTGGTGATCCTGCCGATCCTGTTCCAGGGCGAGACGCTCGGCGTGATCGAGCTGGCCTCGCTGAACGAGTTCACCGAGGTCCACCTCGACCTCCTCGACCAGCTCAAGGAGGCCATCGGCGTCAACGTGAACACGATGCTCGCCAACTCGCGCACCGACGCCCTGCTGGTCGAGTCACAGCGCCTCACCGCGGAGCTGAGGGCCGGTTCGGAGGAGCTGGAGGACCGCGCGCGGCAGCTGCAGACCGCGTCGAAGTACAAGTCCGAGTTCATGGCGAACATGTCGCACGAGCTGCGCACGCCGTTGAACTCGCTGCTCATCCTGGCCAAGCTGCTCGCGGACAACCTCGACGGCAACCTCAACGCCAAGCAGGTGGAGTTCGCCCGCACGATCCACTCGTCCGGTTCCGACCTGCTGCAGCTGATCAACGACATCCTCGACCTGACCAAGGTCGAGGCCGGTCACATGACCGTGCACGAGGACCCGGTCCGGGTGGACGAGCTGGTCCGCTACGTCGAGACGCTGTGCCTGCCGCTGACCGCCGAGAAGAACCTGGAGTTCTCGGTCAGGGTCGACCCGGACGTGCCGGAGACGCTGCGCACCGACGAGCACCGCCTGCAGCAGATCCTGCGCAACCTGCTCTCCAACGCCGTCAAGTTCACCCACGACGGCGGCATCCGGCTGCACGTGCGCATGGACGACGCGTCCACGGTGGCGTTCGACGTGCACGACACGGGCATCGGCATCCCGGCCGAGAAGCTCGCCGTCATCTTCGAGGCGTTCCAGCAGGCCGACGGCACGACGTCGCGCAAGTACGGCGGCACGGGCCTGGGCCTGTCGATCAGCCGCGAGCTGGCCCAGCTGCTCAACGGCGCGTTGCGGGTGCGGTCGGAGCCGGGCATCGGTTCGACGTTCACGCTGTGCCTGCCGCTGGGCAAGGTCGTCACCGACGCCTTCGTGGTGCCCGAACCCACGCCGATCGTGACGCCGGCCCCGGTGCTCGCGGCATCCGGCACGATCCGGTTCCACGGCGAGAAGGTCCTGGTCGTGGACGACGACCTGCGCAACGTCTTCGCGCTGACGAGCGTGCTGGAGCTGCACGGGCTCGAAGCGATCTACGCGGACAACGGCATCACGGGCGTGCGCGCGCTGGAGCAGTACGACGACGTGGCGATCGTGCTGATGGACATCATGATGCCGGAGCTGGACGGCAACGCGACGATCTCGGCCATCCGCGCGATGGAGCGCTACGCGGACCTGCCGGTCATCGCCGTCACCGCCAAGGCGATGAAGGGCGACCGGGAGAAGTCACTGGCGTCCGGCGCCACCGACTACGTGACCAAACCGGTGGACACCGAGCACCTGATCAGGCTGATCGCCTACTACCTCGGGGTGTCCGCGGAGGCCTGAACGGCGGCGTCCACCGTCTCGTGCAGGCTCAGCACCCCAGTGACGTCCGCGAGGTCGAACAGCCGCTTCACCGGCGGCTGGGTGGCCGCGATGCGCAGCTGCCCCCCGGCGTCGGTGAGCTTGCGGTGCCACTCGAGGACGAGGGCCAGTCCGGTCGAGTCCATGAACTGCAGACCGGACAGGTCCAGCACGGCGCGCGCGCTGGTGACGTCGGCGTCCAGCCGTGCCGCCAGCACAGGGACGGTGTCGATGTCCAGCTCACCGGCGACCGCGAGCACGCGCCACCCCTGCTGGACCTCGCTGCCGACGTTGAGCTCCATCGTCGCCGTTCCTTCCGCCACGCCCGACTCGTGCGCCCCAAATCGTGCAGCACGGCGGCAGGACGTGCGACCACCGGGGGGCTGAAAGATCCGAACGGGGGGCTGGATGTGCGACGATGCGCCTTGTGCTGAACGACCCACTGGCTGAGGTGCGGGTGACTCTGTCCGCGGAGGGCGGGTCGTGCGCTCGTGCACGTCAGGTGGTGCGCGACGCCGCCACCTCGTGGGAGTTGTCCGAAGACCTGGCCGACGACGCGCAGCTCGTCGTGACGGAGCTGGTGTCGAACGGCATCGACCACGGTGAGGGACTGATCACATTGACGGTGAGCCGCAGACCGGGCGGCATGCTCGTCGAGGTGCACGACGAGTCGTCGAAGCAACCTCAGGTGAGACCCGTGGACCCGAGCTCGGCGCGCGGCCGCGGCATGCAGCTCGTGCAGGCGCTGAGCGCGCGTTGGGGGACGACGCCGGACGGGCGGGGCAAAGTCGTGTGGGCCGAGTTGGAAGGCTGAGAACGGGTACCTGACCCGGTATGACAGCCACACCGCCCGATCCCGACCCGATGAGCACTCCTGGACTGGAGCCCGGTGGCGGGGTGCGGCCGGGAGACACACCGCCCGAATCCGGACAGACCTCAGGTGTTTCCCACCGCGAGCCCGCTCCGCCGAAAGCGGCCACGGGACGCGTGGTGATCGCGCTGATCCTCGTGGCCGCCGCGTTCGTCGCCGCGATGCTGCTGACTCAGGCGTTCCTCTTGCACTAGCTGCTCGCTACTTGGCGAGGCGCGACGCGAGCAGCGCCTTGCCCTGCTCGGCACCCTTCTGGCTCTCGTTCTGCGCCTTGCGGAAGAACTCCGCGAGCTCGGTGTCCCCGTCGCGCTCGGCGTCGGAGATGTAGGTCTCCAGCCGCAGCGCGTTGTCGAGACACGCCTCGGTGAACCAGAGGATGTTGTAGTCCTTGTCCTTCGTACCCGTGATCTGACCGGTCTCCGTGGTCGACACGGCTCCTCCTCGTCTGTCAGGGGTTTCTGGGGGTCACTCGGCGTGTACCCGACGTGGCCTGGCGAAAACCGGCTCGGCTTGTGGTGCTCCCCCGAAGGCGCGTACGGTCGGTGCGGACGGGAGTCCTAATGAACCAACTTCGCCAGAGAACTACCTACGTCCAGTCCATTCCGATCGTCGCGCTCACCGGCGAGATCGACATGATGTCGTCGCGGCCGGTGACGAACAACCTCGCCCAGCTGCTCGACCGCAAGCCGCCCGCGTTGGTCATCGATCTGCGGGGAGTGCGCTTCTTCGGGTCGGAGGGCATCCGCACGCTCGTGGAGACTCAGGCCCAGGCCGACGAGCTCGGCATCAAGTTCGGCGTCGTCAGCGACACGCGAGTTGTGTTGCGCCCCTTGGCAATGACGGCCGTCGACCAGTTGCTGCTCTTGTTCAACGACGTCGACGACGCCGTCACCGCGCTCAGCGCCTGTTAGCGCTCAAGCCGCCGATTCGCGTCTGCCGCGCGAACGCTCCACCAGGTCCAGCAGCAGGCCCTCTTTGGTGGACCACGGCGAAATGTCCACGACGTCGTGTCCCGCGACCCGCATCAGCGCTTCCGCGACCACCGCGCCCGCCAACGACTGCTGGGCCCGGTGCCGGGAGATCCCCGGCAGAGCGGCGCGTTCGCGCACCGACAGCTTCGCCAGGCGCGGGATCCACTTCTCCAGGTCCTTGAGCTTCAGCTGCCGCGGCACATAGGTGCCGGTGCGCGCTCCAGCGAGCCGGGCCAGTTGCTCGAACACCTTGGAGCAGCCGACGGCGCGAGCGCTCTCACCGGGCGGGAAGGCCTTCGCGATCTTGTGCAGGACCTCGGCGCGCATGTCCTGCACGGTCAGTCCGGCGCGGGTCAAAGTCCTTGCGCCCAAAGGCAAGGAGACCGCGCGGTCGGGTTCCGCACCGGAGCCGGAAGCCAGCTCCACGGTGCCACCGCCGACGTCCAGCACGACCATGGGGCCCGCGCTCCAGCCGAACCAGTGCCGGGCCGCGGTGTAGGAGTAGCGTGCTTCTTCCTTGCCGGACAACACCTTCAGCTCGACGCCGGTGCGTCTGTGCACCTTGCGCATCACCTCGTCGACGTTCGCGCTGTCCCTCACCGACGACGTCGCGAACGGCAGGAAGGGCACGTCGCCGGCCGTCTTCCGCGCGGCCAGCACAGCCGCGCACAACGACTCGATGCCGACGCGGCTGATGGCCCCCTTGGAATCCAGCTCGCGGTCCAGCCGCAGCCGGACCTTGTGGGACACCAGCGGCCGCATCAGGTCTCGTTCCACGACGACCAGGTGAGCGCTGAAGCACCCGACGTCCAGAACACCGACCGACATCCGCCACCTTCCTTCTCTCAACTTCCCTTTACTTCATCGGTCACCATTGTGCGAGTCTTTGCACCCGATCAGGGCAACTTGACGTAATGAGATGCGTTACAGTGCCCCGATGTCCCTGGCAGAGATCCCTTCCCGGCTCGACCACGCGGTGAAATCGGCGAACCGCGGCGTAATAGTCCTGGCCGTGGACGGGCTCTCATCGGACGTGGCCGAACAATCCTGGCTGTCGGCCTCCGTTTCCACGCTTTCCTCCACCGTGCCGACCACGTCCGCGACGGCGTGGCTGACCGCGTTGACCGGTGTCCCGGCCGACGTCCACCGCGTGCCGGGAACGGTGTACCGCAACGGATCCGGACTCGTGCACGCCGTCAACGGCGCACCGGAGATCCCGGAGCTGCCGACCGTTCTGCAACGGCACGGCGCCACCGTGCTGGCTCGCGAACTCGACCTGCTGGAGGGAACCTGGGCCCAGGCCCTCCTGCGCGGCTGCACCCGGATACCCGCGCCACCCCGGCACAAACTCACCGCTCAGGCGGAGGATCCGCCGCTGCTCGTCGCCAACGTCGTGGCCGATCTGGACAAGGCGCTGCCGGACTCGCGGTTCCTCTGGACCTACGTCAACATCGACGACCACGTGCACCGCCACGGCTACGACGAGTCCGCGCACGAGGCGATGCTGCGGCTCGACGCGCACGCTTCCCGTTGGGCCGCACAGGGTTGGACGGTCGTCGCGCATTCGGACCACGGCCTGGTGCCCGTCGATCCCGACCCGGACCTCGTCGAGGCCTGGGAGGAGATCGTGCGCGAGGAGTGCGAGCTCCCGTCCGGCGGCGCGGGCCGGCTGCGCTGGCTCTACCCGAGGCAGGACCGGCTGGAGGCCGTTTTCGACCGCGTGGCAACGACTCTGGGCGCCACCGCGACCGTGCACCACGCCACCGACCTCGGGCTGCCGCAGCCGGAGGCCGGTCCGGTCGTGGCCGTGGCGGCGTCACCGCGGTTCCCGATCCCGGACCCCTCGGTGGCCTACGAGCACGGCGGCCTGAGCCGGGAGGAGATCGACGTTCCCTGCGCGGTCTGGCAGACCGTAGAGTGAGCGGGTGCGCGTCGAATTTTCGAGCTCCATAAGGGAAATCGATGCTGCCGATTGGAATTTCGTGGTCCGCGAGAGCGGCGCTCCGGTGTTCTACGAACACGCGTACCTCCGCGCGTACGAACAGACGCCGCTGACGGACGTCGACGCGTTCGCCTATTTCGTCGTGCGGGACGGCGAGAAGCCCGTCGCGGTGACGCCCGCCTACCTCCAGACGGCCGCGGCTCCGTTGCGCTGCCTCCGCACGGCCTATCCCGAGGCACGCGACCAGCCCGCGCTGCTGAGCCACGTCTGGCACTGCTACGACGCGCACGTGCCGGCCACGACCGAGGTCCTGCCGCGCCTGCTGGACGCGATGATCAGGACCGCGTCGGTCTTCCGGGCGCGGTGGTGCGGGTTCGTGAACGTCCAGCGCGGCAGCGCGCTCTCGCAGTCGCTGCGCGCGAACGGGCTGCCCGCGCGGCACCTGCTCGACAGGTGGACCGCGGACCTGGGCGGCGTCACCGACTACGAGCACTACCTCGCGCGGCTGAGCCAGCGCGCGAGAGCGAACCTCAGACGCAACGAGCGAAGATCGCGGGAAGCCGGTGTCACCATCGAAGTGGTCCCGGTCGAGCACGCCGCGCTCGAGGAGTTCCTGCTGCTGTGCACCAAGACCGCGTCCCGCTTCGAGAACAACGGCTTCCACCCCGACCTGACCTTCGCCGCGTTCGTGCGCGGACTCGGCGATCTCGCGCACGTGATCGAGGTCCGGCAGCACGACAGGCTCGTCGCGGCCGGCGTCTGCCTCGCCGACTCCACCCGCCTGCACACCTGGACGTGCGGCGTCGACTACGCGGTCGACGGCAACTACAGCCCGTACGGCGTCCTGTTCGCCGAGTCGGTCAAACTCGCGGTCCGGCTGGGCAAGCGCGTGCTGGAGGGCGGCCTCGGCAACGGGGTCTTCAACCAGCGGCACGGCCTGAGCCCGCGCCCTCTCGACGCCGCGCTGATCCGCACCTGAAACACCATTCGCAACAAATTGTTCATCCTTGTGAATTGTTGTCAGAATGCCGCGCGTTCTGACAGGGTGAGGCTGGGCGCAAGGACACGAAAGGGACTGGACGGTCTCGTGAATCTGTCTCGACGCACCCTGCTGGCGTCTGCCGCGGCCACTCCTCTGGTCATGGGAACCGGTACCGCGAAAGCCGGCGCCTCCCCCGCGAAGCTCCGCGGAGCGCTCGACCACGGCCTGGCCAAGCTGAAAGCGGTCGCACCGGGCATCACGTCGTTCCCGGAGATCACCCGCTTCGAGAAGTGGACCTACGTCGCCGACGGTGGCTGGGTCGGCGGTTTCTGGCCGGGCACGCTGTGGCTCGCGCACCTCGACAGCGGCGACGCCGGGTTCCGCGCGCTGGCCGAGGCCGCGAACGACCGGCTGGCGCCGCGCCGGCTCGACGCGCGCGACCACGACCTGGGGTTCCTGTTCTACCCGTCGTGGGTCACCGCGTACCGGCTCACCGGCGACCCGAAGTGGCGGGACGGCGCGATCGACGCGGCGAACACGCTGATCCTGCGCTGGAACGCGGCCGGCAGGTTCATCCGCGCGTGGGGCAAGCTCGGCACGCCGGGCAACGCGGGCCGCGTGATCATGGACACGATGATGAACCTGGACCTGCTCGCGTTCGCCACCGAGCAGACCGGCGACCGCAGGTTCCTCGACATCGCGACCGCCCACGCCAGAACCACTCAGGCGAACTTCCTGCGGGCCGACGGCTCGACGCCGCACGTGTTCGACTTCGACCCGGACACGGGCGCGCCGATCGGCCAGAACACCGTGCAGGGCTACAGCCCGACCTCGTGCTGGTCGCGCGGCCAGGCGTGGGGCATCTACGGCTTCACGACGATGTACCGCCGCACGGGCCTGCGCGAGTTCCGCGACACCGCGCGCAAGATGGCCGACTACGCGTTGTCCGTGCTGACGCCCGACCACGTGCCGGTGTGGGACTACCGTTCCCCGTTGGGCATCAACGACGTCAAGGACTCGTCCGCGGGCGCGATCATGGCGTGCGGCCTGCTGGACCTGGCCAGGGCGACCGGCTCCGGCCGCTACCGCGACCGCGCGCTGAAGATCCTCGACGGCCTGGCCGGCACGTGCCTGACCACCAATTCCACCCGCGCCGAGGCGATCCTGGCCCGCGGCACCCGCAACCGCCCGTCGGAGGACGGCGTGGAGGTCTCCCTCCCCTACGGCGACTACTACCTCTTCGAGGCGATCCTCCGCGTCCTCAAACCGGCGCAGATCGCCAGGGCCATCGGGTTGTAGGGATCATTTCTCGACCACCCTCGCCGTCGGGCCGTTGCTCCAGGTCGCTTCCAGCCTGGACAACCGCCCGGCGGTGGTGCGGAAGTTGACCACCAGCGGGCCACCGGGTTGTTCGACGGCGACCGACCAGCCGTCGGACGGCGTGGCCGACATGGCCTCCACGCCCTGCGGCCGGTAGCGCACGACCACGTCACCGCCCCGCAGGTGGAAGGCGTGGACGTAGGAGCCGTCCGCCTGCCATTCCCCCTCCTGGAGTTGAGCCGGGGACGCACCTCCATCCGTACTACTGGGAGGAGCCGGAACAGACGAGCTGACCACAGGAGGCCTGGTGGACGACGAGGGCGTGCCGATCGGCGTGACGGTCGGCATCGGCAACACACCACCCGGCCCCGTCGTGGCCTCCAGGGCGGCGACGGGCGCCGGTTCCATGGCCGAGCGGATGCCGAACCACGACAGGCCGACGGCGACCGCGGTCACCACCGCCCACGCGAGCAGGTATCCGACCGACCGTCTCACCGCGACGACCCTCCTGTAGCGACTCATGGCATCAGTACTGCTGGTCGAGGACGACCCCGTGGTGCGAGCGGCGATCACGCGGGCTCTCACCGGCCAGGGCCACATCGTGCACGGTGTCGCGCTCGCGATCGAGGCTTTGCGCGAAGTCACCGCCAACACCTACGACGTCGTGGTGCTCGACCTCGGGCTGCCCGACCTCGACGGCGGCGACGCGCTGCGGATGATCCGGGGCGTCACGAACACCCCCGTGGTGATCGCGACCGCCCGCGACGACGAGGCGGAGATCATCCGCCTGCTCAACGCGGGCGCCGACGACTACCTCGTCAAACCGTTCTCCAGCGAGCACCTCGAAGCGCGGCTGCAGGCCGTGCTCCGCAGGGCGCGCGACCGCAGGCAGCTCGTCGTCGGAGGGCTGGAGATCGACACCAGCCTCCGCAGGGCCACTGTGGACGGACGGGAGCTCTCGTTGACGCACAAGGAGTTCGAACTGCTCTCGTACCTCGCGGCGCGCTCGGGCGAGGTCGTCCCGCGCGCGGAGATCCTGGCGAACCTGTGGCCGTCCACCCGCGACGACCAGACGCTCGACGTCCACCTGTCGTGGCTGCGCCGCAAGCTCGGCGAACGGGCCGCGCAGCCGCGTTACCTGCACACGGTGCGCGGGGTCGGCGTGCGTCTGGTCGCACCGAGATGAGGCGGTCACTGGTGCTGGTCGCTCTCGCGGCGACCAGCATGGTGGCGCTGGCCTTCCTGATCCCGCTCGCGATCGTCGTCAAGACCTCGGCGTACCAGCGCGCGCTCAGCGAGGCGGAGAAGCAGGCCAACGCGCTCACCCCGGCCTTGCTGATCACCCGCAAGCCGCAGGAGATCCGGCAGGCGATCAGGAGCACCCGCTACGGCGGCCAGCAGCGGCTGGCCGTGCACGTCAGCGCACCGTCGGCCACGTACGGCACGTCGCACATCACCGCCGCCAACCTGCAGGACGCCCAGAACCTCGCGACGGCGTCCACGCTGGAGCGGCCCGACGGCGTGGTCTACCTGCAACCGCTGGCCACCAGCGCGAACGGGATCGTGATCGTCGAGGCGTTCGTGCCGCACGAAGAGCTGACCCACGGCGTGCTCGGCACGTGGTGGGCGCTGGCCGGTGTCGCGATCGGGCTCGTCGCCGTGTCGGTGTTCGCGGCCGACCGGCTCGGTGCGCGTGCGGTGAAGGCCACTCGCGCGCTGGCCGAGGGGGCGCGACGGATGGGGCACGGCGACCTCTCCGCCCGCGTACCGGTGAAGGGGCCGCCGGAGATCAAGGAGGTCGGCAAGGCGTTCAACGCCATGGCCGAACGCGTCCGGCACCTCGTCGCCGCCGAACGGGAAGTGGTCGCCGATCTCTCGCACCGCCTCAGAACGCCTCTCACGGCGCTCCTGCTGGACGCGGACACCCTCGGCAGGGGTCCGGGTGCGGATCGCGTCCGCGAGGCCGTCCAGGGCCTGGAGAGGGAGGTCGACGAGATCATCAAGGCGGCCCGGTCCGGTCTGCAGCCCGACGACACCGGGGTGGACGTGGCGGGCGTCGTGCGCGACCGGCTGGTGTTCTGGTCCGCGCTCGCCGACGACCAGGAACGGCCGTGGACGATCCGCGGCGCGGACAAGCCCGCGCACGTGCCGCTGGCCCGCACCGACCTCACCGCCGCGCTGGACTCGTTGCTGGGCAACGTCTTCCGCTACACGCCGGAGGGCACGCGGTTCGCCGTGACGCTGGTGCACCAGGCCGATCTGGTGGCGCTCGTGGTCGAGGACGCCGGTCCCGGCATCACCGACGTCGAGCACGCGTTGCAACGCGGCGCCAGCGGTGGCGGATCCACCGGGCTGGGGCTCGACATCGCCCGCCGCGCCGCGGAAAGCACGGGTGGCTCTCTCCACGTCGACCGCGGGCCTCTGGGCGGGGCACGCGTGCAAATGAGGCTCCGGAGGCTCTAGGACCCCTGGTTCGGGGCCGGAAAGAACACCGCCGGCGGCGCGGACCGTGGGACGGGTCCGACACCGCCGGCGGGCACCGGCCGGCTGCGCTGCACCGCTGCCGCACCACCGAGTTCCGAGCAGGAGGGAGGAACCCGATGAGCAGTGCGCGCTTGCCTTCCCACACCGGTGTAACGAGGTGGATCAGCCGGGGCTCTCGGCGCCAGGTGTGGGGACCGGCGTATTCAGGTGGTCCGTGTTGATCGTTTTTCGCGATCTGTCACGAAGTTAGCCGACCGCGCGCCGTCGCCAATCCACCGTTCAGACGATTAATCCGTTTTAAATATATTTAAGTTCGCCCGGTCGGCTGTCCACCCCTTAAGTCTATTTAAGATAACGTCACCGTCACGCCGCCATCCCGATCCCCCGAAATGAAAGGCGCCTCATGCTCAGTGTGATGGCAGCTACGAGTTTGGCACTGTCGCTCCTCGTCGCCCCCGAGGCGCCGAGCACCGCGGATGTCGTTCCCCCCGGCAAAATCACCGTCGACGTGGTGACGGTCAACGGTTCCGGTTGCCCCGCCGGAACAGCCGCCGTCGCGGTCGCGGACGACAACACGGCATTCACGGTCACCTACAGCGACTACACCGCGCAGGCCGGTTCCGGATCGGCTCCGACCGACTTCCGCAAGAACTGCCAGCTGAACCTTCGCGTGCACTACCCGCAGGGCTTCACCTTCGGGATCGCGAAGGCCGACTACCGCGGGTTCGCGTCGTTACCCAGAGGCGCGAAGGGCATGCAACGCGCCAGTTACTACTTCTCCGGTTCGTCCTCCACCGGCACGAAGTCGCACGACATCCCCGGCCCCAAGGTCGACAACTGGCAGTTCACCGACTCGACCGAGGTCGCGGAGATCGTCTACGCGCCCTGCGGCATGGTGCGCAACCTCAACGTGAACACCGAGGTCCGCGTGTTCACGAACAGCTCGAACCAGCCGGCGTTCGTGTCCATGGACTCGACCGACGGCAGCGTCAACACCCGCTACCAGTTCGCCTGGAAGCGATGCTGAGCCGAGTTGGTCACAGAGCGCTCCCGGCGTTCTACCCAGAGTGAGCGCCGGGGCGTCTCGCCGTGACCGGGTCGTGACTTTTGACGGGTGAGTCAACCAGGGCATTGCTTCCCGCGTATACCCATGTAGATTCCCGCACACCGCGACGGCCATTCGGGTGACCGTCGATGGATCGCGCGCCGCACGCGAACGGAGGCTGCATGCCGGTGAACGCCCAGACTGCACAGGTCGACGACCTGACACTCATCGCGCTGCCCACCGCGGTGAACTGCGCAGATCTGTTCGTCCGCTTCACACTCGGCGAGTGGCGCCTGCGGAACATGGTGGACGACTGCTCCAGCGTCGCGTGCGCGCTCGTCGAAGCGGCGATCGAGTCCGCCGATCCCAAGACGTCGCGCCTGATCACGCTGCGTCTGCGGTTGAGCGGCGACTACCTGGTCGTCGAGCTCGAAGCGGCCCGCTTCACGATGCCGCCGACCTCTCCCGACCTGCGCACCGGCGAGCTGCAGCTCGGTGGCGGGGTCAAGCTGATCTGGTGCGAGCTGCCGCTGCCGACCGGCGTCAACGCGAACGCCGTGCCGCTGCCCCGGCGCGAGAAGCGCCGCTCCCCCGCGGCCGAGGCGCTGGGCGACGAGCCGGACGTCGATCCCGAGCTCATCCAGCGCATCCTCTTCGGCCTCGGCGGCTCGATGGGCGGCGGACCACAGAGGTAGCCGGCCGTCCCATCGGCAGGACATCGATGAACCGGTGTAGTTCGAGTTTCACCCGCAAGGGCGCGTCCAACGGTGGACGCGCCTTTGTCGCATCAGCGGGTTCACAATTGTGGACACTTCACCAATTGAGTTCCCCGGCCCGGACGGCGTTACGCCCGCCTGGGCCTGTTACATTCTGCGCGGCGTTCCGACCACAGCGTTCCTGAATGGCGTTCTTTCGGTACGGACGGCAATTCACCGACGACGCTTCCGGCTCGCCCATCAGTACGGTGACCGATTGACCACAAATAGTGACAAATGGCCTCAGCACATTGACTTGAGCCGACGCGACCCAATGTTGCTCTGGTTGGCGGACGTCCATTAACACCCTTTCCGATACGGTCTCGTGTCACGCCGCCCGACATGTCCTGCACATTCGGAGAGGTGTCTCATGATTAGCGCGTTGGCTGCGGCCGCCCTGGCTCTGTCCACCATCACCATTCCCCCGGTCGCGGATCCGCCCCCGACGGGCCAGATCACCATCGACGTCATCACGGTCAACGGCTCCGGCTGCCGCCAGGGCACGGCCGCCATCGCCGTCTCCCCCGACAACAAGGCTTTCACCGTCACCTACAGCGACTACCTGGCGCAGGTCGGCCCGCAGGCCAAGCCGACCGATTTCCGCAAGAACTGCCAGCTCAACCTCAAGGTCAACGTGCCGGGCGGGTTCACTTTCGGAATCGCCCAGGCCGACTACAGAGGATTCGCCCAGCTGGAAAAGGGGGCGAAAGGCACGGTCAAGGCGAGCTACTACTTCCAGGGAATGTCGGACACCGACCAGCGGTCGAAGACCTTCAACGGCGCGCTGAGCGACAACTGGCAGGTCACCCACAAGACCGATGTCGCCTCGATCATCTACCACCCGTGCGGTGAGAAGCGGAACTTCAACATCAACACCGAGCTCCGCGTGGAGAAGGGAACGTCGGACCCGAAGAAGACCAGTTTCATGGCCATGGACTCGACCGACGGCTCGATCGAGACGATTTACCACTTCGCGTGGAAGAAGTGCCCCAAACCGTAGGTGAAAGCGTCGCAGAGCAAGGCCGCCGGGCCCCTCGGTCTCCCGCCAGATGAGACCGAGGGGCCTCCTCGTTGTGCCGGTTCCACAAGGTCAAGTAGCCTTCGAACGCAGGCGTCAATGCGTTTCTCTTGCTGGAGGAATTCGTGCGACCGATCGACGCGGCGGTGGATCCGGAATGAATGCCGACACCGTGGTCTTCGACCTCGACGGGACCGTCGTGGACACGGTCACCGGAATCACGCACGCCGTGAACACCGCGTTGCGCTCATTCGGCCTGACCGAGGTCGACGACGACGAAACGCGGAAGTACGTCGGTCTGGGCGGCAAGGCGTTGGTGCGAGCGGCTCTGCAGAAGGCCGGAGCCCCAGAAGAGCTGGCTCCGGCCGTGCAGGAGGCGTACCTCACCGCGTACGCCGACGACCCCGGGCACCTGGCCCGTACGTATCCGGGTGCCGAGGACCTGCTGACGCGGCTCAGGGCACGCGGGGTGAGACTTGCCTTGTGCACCAACAAGTCCGCCCGGATCACGGGCGGGATGCTGGACGCGCTCGGCCTCGGCGAGGCGTTCGACGCGGTGGTGAGCGGCGACGAACTGCCCTACCGCAAACCGGATCCGCGGCACCTGCTCGACTCGGTCCGGCGCGCGGGCGGCACGGCGGCACTGATGGTCGGGGACAGCATCAGCGACGTCCAGGCCGCCCGCGCGGCGGGCGCGCCCGTCGTCTGCGTGTCGTTCGGCTACGGAATCGCCGGTCTGGAACCGGATTCCTGGATCGACAGCTTCGACGACTTCGAGTCAGATGTTCTGGTTCGCGAAGCCCTTGGTCGCGATCTTTGACAGCATCGCCTGCCACACCGACGAACTGGTGTGCGGGTCACCGGTCACGCCGAGCGCGGACTTGAGGCCGTTGAACGCGTTCTGCGTGTTGGTGCCCCAGATGCCGTCGATCGCCAGGCCCGCGGCGCGGAAGTTGTTGCACACGGCCTGCACGAACTTGGTGTCGGACTCGGAGTCCTTCAGCACGCGCACCGGCAGGCCGCCGAAGTCGGAGTGGATGTGGTCGTGGTGGTCGGCGTTGTACCAGCCGTCGAGCACGTACCGGAACCGGCGGCGGCACACGGCCTCGGTGGCGAGGTAGCGCTTGCGGATCGCCGCGTTGGTCGAGGCGTGCGCCTGGTCGAGCGGCGAGATGGTGTTGCCGCCGGACCAGCGCACGTGGTCGAGGTCCATGGCGGTGCCGGCGCCGTGCTGGCCGGGCTTGTCGACGTAGAAACCGGCCGAGACGATGTAACTGATCGAGCCGTAGCTCGACGACAGCGAGCGCAGGTCCCGGATCCACGCCACGAGCGCGTTGTAGAACGCGTCGGTGCACTGCCAGTTCCGCGGGGTCGTGTTGCCGCGGTCGGAACGCCAGTAGTAGACGGGCGTGCCGTCGATCTTCTGGAACGTCATCATCGCCAGCGCGCCGGCCTCGGCCGCCCGGATCTCCGACTCGGTGTGCTGATCTGCGAGCTTCGGGTCGGCCGCGGCCAGTCCCGGAGCGATGGTGGACAGGCCGGCGAGACCGGCGACGGCCGCCGCACCCGTGACGAAGCCGCGCCTGGTGACGTCTTTCTCGAACACCTCGAACACCCCAGTTCTCCCTCTGCGTTCTTGCGGTGCGAGGGAGTCTAGGGACCCCGATCAGCCCGGGGAATGCGCGCTGACCTGCGCTTTTCCTTCGCCTTTACCGCACGTCACCGAGCACGCGGATCAGGCTGCGCTCGGTCTCGGTGCCGAGTTTCTCCAGTGCCAGCTTCGCCACCGGCGCCCCGAGCTTCGCCAGTCCCGCGAACTCCAGGTGGGCGTGGTAGGCGATCCTGGTCGTGCCCGGCGTCGCCCCCGCGGTGATCGAGATGTCGTCGGTGGCGGTCGCGGTGTCGTTGCGGCCGACGAACCTCAGCCCGTCCTTCTCGTCCCGGGTGAGCTCGTAGACCAGCTCGGTCCTGCGGCCCAGGAACGTCGACACGGTGTGCCAGCGCGAGCCGACCTCGACCGGGCCGTCGTCGAGCCTGATGCAGGACACCGTGCCGGGATCCCACTGCTCGGTGCGGCCGAAGTCGCGCAGGTACTCGACGACGCCCTCCGGCGAGGAGGCGACGGTGAAGGTCCGCTCGACGTCGACGCCGGACGTGGCCGGCGCGGTGAACGCCTGCGGCGCGAGGCGGAGGCGGTACTGGTCGACCAACTCCGCCTGACCGGCGGCCCGGCGCAGCAGGCGGTCGAAGCGTTCGGCGTCGGGCAACGTCTGCAGCGCACGCCACATCGCGGCCTTGCCCTCGATGCCGATGCGCAGCGTCTCCAGTTCGAGGACGTCGCTCAACGGCGAGCGGCCGAGCAGCCGCCCGTTGAGCTTGAGCCGGCCGGCCTTCTCGGTGAGCCAGCCGATCGCGGCCTTGTGCGGCCGCGGTTCGACGCCGTACGAGCGCATGACGTCGAGCAGCTCTTTCCGGTCGGCCTCGATGTCGTCGGCCAGCGCGCGCAGTTCCGGATGCGTGCGGCTGATGCGGCGGGCCAGCTCGGTGCCCGCCATCGCGCCGGCCAGGTGGTCGTTGAGGTAGATGCCCAGCAGCTCGGTGTTCACCTGCGCCGGGTACCCGCTCACGGCCCTGCCGGACCCAGTTGGTAGCCCTGGTTCCACAGGGTTTTGATGACCAGGCCGAGCGGGGCGATCCGGCGCCGCAGCCGCATGATGTGCAGGTGCAGCGCGTTGCTCGTGTCGCCGTCCTTCGTGGGCAGGCAGAGCAGCAGGTCCTCGCGCGAGGTCAGCGAGCGGAAGCGTCTCAGCAGCTCGGCGACCAGCGCGCGTTCCGTCGGTGAGAGCACCACGGAACGCGAACGGAAGCGCAGGATGCCGGACATGTCCAGCTCCGGCACGGCGTAGCGGGCCGCGCGCGCCCGCAGCATCGCGATGCGCACGGCGAGGTCCTGCTGCGGCACCGGCGCGCGGACCCAGTCCTCCCGCATGTCCGTGAGGACGGGCGCGGGCACGTTCTTCTCCAGCACCAGCAGGCACAACGTCCCGCTGCGCTGGCACGCCTCACGTGCCGCCGCGTCCACCGGCCACCGCACGACCTCGACGGGCAGTTGGTTCACCAGGTTCGACATTCGTCCACTTCCGCGGTGTGGCTTCGGCTTCCGCGGACGCTAGCCGCGCCTGCTATTTCCGCTCTATCGCATGCATCGGCTCCAGGATGATCGGCTGCGCGCGGCGTCCGGTGAGGATGTTCCAGCCCCACTGCGCGAGCACCGCGGCCCGGTTGCGCCACCCGACCAGGAACGCGATGTGCACGACCGCCCAGGCCGCCTTGCCGATGAGGCCCTTCAGCCGCAGCTTCCGGATGTCCGCAACGGCGTCACCAGGCGAAATGGTCGCCATCGTGCCGAGGTCGAGGTACTTGAACGGCTTGGCCTCGCGCCCGTTCAGCCGCGCCTTGATCACGCGGGCGACGTGGTGGCCCTCCTGGATCGCGGGCTCGGCGATGCCCGGCAGATCGTTCAGGTTCACCATGTCGCCGATCGCGAAGACCTCGCGGGTCACCGAACAGTCCGAGGGATTCACCAGAATCCGGCCCTTGCGGTCGACCTCGGCCCCGTACGCCTCCGCGAGCCCGCGCGCCAGCGGCGACGCCTGCACGCCCGCCGCCCAGATGATCGTCCGCGCCTCGATCCGATCGCCGTCCTTGGTGGTGATGCCGGTGTCGTCGATCGACTCGGCCATCGCACCGGTCAGCACCGTGACGCCCAGCTCCTCCAGCTTGCGCCGGGTGTGGTCGCGCAACGGCCCGGAGAACGGCGGCAGCACGTGCGGCGCGGCGTCCAGCAGCGTGATCCGGATGTCGCGCGGGTCGATCTCCCGGAACTGCCCCTTCAACGCCCGGCGCGCCAGGTCCGCGAGCTGCCCGGCCAGCTCCACCCCGGTCGGTCCCGCCCCCACCACGGCGAACGACAGCCACTCCTTCGCATCCCCGGCCGCCACCGCGGTCTCGAACGCCCGCAGCAACCGCGACCGCAGGTCGACGGCCTGCTCCAGGGTCTTCATCGGCGGCGCGACCCCGGCCCACTCGTCGTGCCCGAAGTAGCTGTCGCGCGCCCCCGCCGCGACGACCAGCGTGTCGTACCCGACCGTGCGCGACGTGCCGTCCGGCAGGTCGACGTGGACACCGCGGTTCTGCGCGTCGAATCCGGTCACCTCGCCCAGCAGCACCTTCGCGTTGCGCTGCTTGCGCAGGACCGCCCGGAACGCCGGCGCGATGTCGCCGGCGGGCAGCAACGCCGTGGCCACCTGGTAGAGCAACGGCTGGAACAGGTGGTGGTTCGTGCGGTCGATCAGCGTGACCTCGACGTTCGCGCGCTTGAGGCCGCGCACGACGTTCAGGCCGCCGAACCCGCCACCGACAACGACAACTCGGTGCGTACCCATGCGGGTCGCATACCCGCCGGCGCCGGGTGTCATGCGGCGGGCGGGGCATGGCCACCCGGTGCGCTGGACCACAGCCACCCCGACCCCGCCGCGCCACCGCAAGCCGTGCACGTCAAGCAGGGTCCGGCACGCCGTCCCGTCCGGCACCCGAGCGCGCCAACGCGGCCCCGCATACCCGCTCCACCCGCCGGGTATCCGCGACCATGACCACCACCGCTGACCAGTCGCTCTGGCTGTCCGCCCTGCCCGACCGCCCGCGCCCGCCGTTGACCGGCAAGCACGCCTACGACGTGGCCGTGGTCGGCGGTGGCATCACCGGTCTCACCACCGCCCTGCTGCTCAAGCGCCGCGGCCTGAGGGTCGTCGTGCTGGAAGCCGGGCGTGTGGCCTCCGGCGTGTCCGGCAACAACACCGCCAAGGTCACCGCGCTGCAGTCCACTGTGTACTCCCAGATCCGGCGTGCGCACGGTCTCGCCGCCGCCACCGACTACGCCACCGCGTCCCAGGCGGCCGTCGCGCAGGTGGCGAGCCTCGTCGAGCTCGAAGGCATCGACTGCGACCTGCGGCGCGCCCCCGCGGTCACCTACGCCTACACCGAAGCCGAGGTGCGCGACGTCGACCACGAGCTGATCACCGCCCGCCAGGTCGGGTTGCCGGTGCGGGCGAGCGTCGACGTCGGCCTGCCGTTCGAGGCGCACGCGGCGATCCGGCTGGACGACCAGCTCACCCTGCACCCCGTGAAGTACCTGCTGGGCCTGGCCGACGCGATCGACGGTGACGGCAGCGCGGTCTGCGAGCACAGCCGCGTGCTGGACGTGAGCGGCACCCTTCTGTCCACTGCGGACGGTCAGGTGGACGCGAACCAGATCGTGATCGCCACCCACTTCCCCACGCTGGACCGCGGTCTCTACTTCGCCCGCATGGAGCTGACCCGCGCCTACTGCATCGCCGCGCGCGTCGCGAACCCGCCGCAGGCACTCGCGATCAGCACCGGCAGCCCGTCGTGGTCGATCGCCGCGCACGGCGACAAGCTCATCCTCGCCGGGCAGAGTCACGCGACCGGTCAGCCCGCGGTGGAGCCGTTCCGGCGGCTGGAGGACTTCGCCCGCCAGCACTGGCAGGTCGAGGAGATCACGCACCGCTGGTCGGCACAGGACCCGACCGCGTACGACCACCTGCCGATGATCGGCAGCTACACGCCGGGCAGCACCACGATCTTCACCGCCACCGGGTACATGAAGTGGGGCCTGACCAGCGGCACGTTCGCGGCCTCGCTGCTCGCGGACCTGGTGACCGGCAAGCCGAACGACCTGGCCGAGAGGTTCAGCCCGCACCGGTTCTCGCTCAAGTCGTTGCCGGAGCTGGTGCGCAAGAACGCCGAGGTGGCGGCCGAGTTCGTCGGTGACCGCGTGGTGCCCGCCGACGCCACGTCCAGCGAGAACCTGCCGCCCGGCCAGGCTCACGTGGTGCGTGACGGTCTGGGCAAGATGGGTGTCTACCGCGACGAGGAGGGGCATCTGCACGCGGTGTCGATGCGCTGCACGCACCTCGGTTGCCTGGTGCGGTTCAACGCGGCCGAACGCAGCTGGGACTGCCCGTGCCACGGGTCGCGGTTCGACGTGGACGGCGAGGTGCTGGAGGGACCGGCGACCCGGCCCCTCCCCAAGCGCAAGCCGCGTTAGCTCTTCGACACCAACGTGAGCACGTCGTAGCGAGCGACCGACTCGCCCTTCTGGTTCACCACGTCGGCGTCCCAGCGGACCTCGCCGTAGTCCTGGTCCTCGCGCGGCGTGATCTGCTTGGCCGTCAACGTCACCGTGAGCGTGTCGCCGGGGAACGTCGGTGTGAGGAACCGCAGGTTCTCCAGGCCGTAGTTCGCGAGCACCGGGCCCGGCTCCGGCGACACGAACAGGCCCGCCGCGAACGACACCACCAGGTAGCCGTGCGCGACCCGGCCGCCGAAGAACGGGTTGGCCGCGGCGGCCTCCTCATCCATGTGCGCGTAGAACGTGTCGCCGGTGAACTCCGCGAAGTGCTCGATGTCCGCCATCGTCACCTCACGCGGCCCCGCGACGACCGTGTCGCCGAGCCGCAGCTCGGCCAGCGTCTTGCGGAACGGGTGCACCGAGTCGTCGCCGCGAGGCGCCCCGGTGACCCAGCGGTTCGTGACGGCGGCCAACGTGCGCGGGCTGCCCTGCACGGCCGTGCGCTGCATGTGGTGCAGCACGCCGCGCATGCCGCCCATCTCCTCGCCGCCACCGGCCCGGCCCGGACCGCCGTGCACCAGCATCGGCAGCGGTGAGCCGTGTCCGGTGGACTCCCCGGCGTCCTCGCGGTCCAGCACCAGCAACCGGCCGTGCCACGGCGCCACGCCGATCACGACGTCGCGCACGAAGTCGGTGTCCGCGGAGACGATCGAGCCGACCAGCGAACCGGAGCCCCGCGCCGCCAGCGTCACCGCGTCGTCGGCCGACGAGTACGGCAGCAGCGTCGACACCGGCCCGAACGCCTCGACCTCGTGCGGCTGCACGGCATCGGCAGCCGCGCGCAGCAGCATCGGCGACATGAACGCGCCGCGCTCGGCATCAGCGTCCACAAGGGACAGTGGACCTTCGCCGTAGACGACCGAAGCGTTCTCCTGCAACGCCTTGAGCGACCGGCGGACCTCCTCGCGCTGCTCCAGGCCGGCCAGCGCGCCCATCTTCACCGACTTGTCGGCCGGGTTGCCGATCACGACCTCGGCCAGCCGGGCGGACGTCGCCTCGGCCACCGCGTCCATCAGCTCGGCGGGCACCAGCGCACGCCGGATCGCGGTGCACTTCTGGCCTGCCTTGGTGGTCATCTCGGTCACCAGCTGCCCGACGAACAGGTCGAACTCCGGCGTGCCCGGCTGAGCGTCCGGCCCGAGGATCGAGCAGTTCAGCGAGTCGGCCTCGGCGTTGAAGCGCACGGACGACCGGATCACGGCCTGGTGCGTGCGCAGGTGCTGGGCGGTCGATGCGGACCCGGTGAACCCGACCAGGTCCTGCGGCGTCAGGTGGTCCAGCAGGTCTCCGGCCGAGCCGCAGACGAGCTGCAGCGATCCCTCGGGCAGCAGACCGGAGCCGAGCATCAGCTCGACCAGCTTCTCGGTCACGTAAGCGGTCTGCGAGGCGGGCTTGATCAGCGACGGCACCCCGGCGATGAACGCGGGCGCGAACTTCTCCAGCGGCCCCCACATGGGGAAGTTGAACGCGTTGATCTGCACCGCGACACCGCGCAGAGGCGTGCAGATGTGCTGACCGACGAACGTGCCGCCACGGCCCAGCGGCTCCACCGCGCCGTCCACGAAGACCTTGTCGTTCGGCAGCTCGCGCTTGGCCTTGGACGCGTACCCGAGCAGCACGCCGAAGCCGCCGTCGATGTCGATCCACGAGTCGGACCTGGTCGCGCCCGTGCGCGCGGACAGCGCGTACAGCTCGGCCTTGTGCTCCTTGAGGTACAGCCCCAGCGCCTTCAGCAGCTGCGCGCGCTGGTGGAACGTGAGCTCGCGCAGGGCGGGTCCGCCGACCTCGCGGCCGTACCGCAGCGCCGCACCCATGTCGATGCCCGCGGACGAGATCCGCGCGATCTCCTCACCCGTGACGGCGTCGTGCAACGGGGCGCCCTCGGCGTCCGGCGTGTGCCACCGACCCGAGACGTAACTGCGCAGCAAGCCCATCGAGCCAACCCTTCTCGCGCTGGGCCGGCGGGTCCGCGCCGACCTCGTTCCCGCACCGTAGCAGTCAGGCCGCCACGCGGCCTCTGACCTCCAGGTACACCGCGCGGACCTCCAGCGTGCGCTCGACCTTCTCCAGCACGGGCGCGAAGAACCGCTGCCGGTGCTCGGTGTCGCTCATCGAGGTCACCGAGAAGTACATGCTGCCGAACGCCGCGAACAGCGTCGCGTTGCGCAACATCGCCGACGGCACACCTGGGAACACCGACATGTTCGCGGGCGCTCCGATCCACTGCTCGGCGATGGCGGGTGTGACGACGATCAGGCCCAGCACCACGAAGAACGCGAACAGCGCGAGCCCGATCACCGCCGCCTGCACGAGCTGGCGGATCGCGAGCATCACCAGCAGGTTGCGCAGCTGCCGTCCGTTCAACCGCTTGGGCGGCAACGGTTCCGCGAGCTCGATCCCCGCCAGCGGCGTGCCCTTGCAGGCGAGGGCCAGCACCTCGGGGCGCAGGTCCTGCTCGACCCTGCCGATCTCGTCGCGCAGGCGGGCGGCGGCCGCGAGCACAGTGATCGCGACGAACATCAGCACGATCAGCGACACCCGCGGCCACCGCAGCTGGTTCATCGCCTGCCACAGCTCACCGGTGAAGAACAGGAACAGCGTCACGAACAGCATCGGCGGCAGGGCCCTGCCGAGCAGGTGCACGCTGTTGCGCAGGTCGGCGATCACGTGCCGGATGGCTGCCTTGAGCAGCGCGCCCAGGCCGTAGGTGGTGGCCAGCATGGTCGCCACGAAGGCCAGGCCGAAGAAGGCGACGAACCACAGCGGGACGACCCACCAGTCGTGTGGGTCAGCTCCAGGCGTGATGATGTCGTCGTTGACCACGTACTGCAGCAGCGGCACGATCACCGGCATCGCCGCGTACGCCGCCAACAGCACGACGGTCGTCTGACGGGAGAAGCTCGGCAACCGCCGTACGAACACCGAAAGCAGGATCCACGCGGACACCATCACCGCGACGATCACGCCGAGCAGCACCCACTTCGACAGCCCGGTCGAGCGCAGCAGCACCAGCCACGCGAGGCTGCCGACGGCGACGAACGTCAGCGCGGGCAGCATCCGCGGCAGCACGTGCGACCGGAAGCCGTAACCCTCGATCATCGTGGGCGCGCCCTGCCGCACGAACCACTGCTCAGTGCGCCGCACCACCACCGCCGCCGGGGAGACCACGGCGGAGATCATGCCTCACCGCTCGAACAACCGCGCCATCACGCTGAAGTAGTGCGTCGGGGCGATCCGGGCGAGCGCGTCGAAAACGTACGCATCGGGCCCGACCAGGATCCGCGCCTTCCCGCGTTCGACCCCGCGGTGGATGATCTCCGCGGCCTTGTCCGGGGTCGTCAGGGCGACCTTGTCGAAGTCCTCGGCCATCTGCTCCAGCGACCGCCCACGGCCCTCGGGGTCGCTGTGGATGCGGGCGTTGCGCACGATGTTGGTCTTGATGCCGCCGGGGTGGACGGTGACCGCGGAGACACCGGTGCCGCGCAGCTCCTGGCGCAGCGCGTCGGTGAACCCGCGGACGGCGAACTTCGCGGCGCAGTACGCGCTGTTCCTCGGCATGCCGAGCAGCCCGTACACGCTGGAGGTGTTGACGATGACGCCGTAGTTCTGCTTGACCAGCAACGGCAGGAACGCCCGCGTGCCGTTGACGACGCCCCAGTAGTTGATGTCGAACAGCCAGGAGTCGTCCTCCGGCCGTGCGTTCAGCACGGTCGTGGACGTGGCCACGCCCGCGTTGTTGAACACGGCCGCGATCGGCAGGTCCAGCCAGTCCTGGACCTCCCCGGCGAACCGGTGCACGTCGTCGGCGTCGCGCACGTCGAGCACCCGGCACAGCACCGGACCGTCCAGCGACTTCGCGGTCTGCTCCAGCCCGGCCTCGTCGACGTCGGCGAGGACCACCGGGCAGCCGTGCCGGGACAGTCGCTGGGCGAGGCTGCGGCCGATTCCCGACGCGGCCCCGGTGATCACGGCCGGACGACCGGCGATCTTGCGCACCATGTGACCAGTAGATCACCAGGGGCAAGCGCCCTACTGGCGCAGTTCGGGGAACTGCTCGTCCCTCCACTCCACCGCGTCGATGCCCTTTTCCTCCCGTGTGCGCAGATCGACCCGGCGGATCTTGCCGGACACCGTCTTCGGCAGCTCGGCGAACTCCAGCCGCCGGATCCGCTGGAACGGCGCCAGGTTCTCCCGCGCGTGCCGCAGGATCGCGAGCGCCGTGTCCCGGTCCGGCGGCCAGCCCGCGCTCAGCGCCACGTACGCCTTGGGCACCGCGAGCCGCAACGGGTCCGGTGCCGGCACGACCGCGGCCTCCGTGACCGCCGGGTGCTCGATCAGCACGCTCTCCAGCTCGAACGGCGAGATCTTGTAGTCCGACGCCTTGAACACGTCGTCCGTGCGCCCGATGTAGAACAGGTAACCGTCCTCGTCACGGGAGGCGATGTCGCCCGTGTGGTAGTAACCGCCGGCCATCGCCTCGGCGTTGCGCTCGGGGTCACCGTGGTAGCCGGTCATCAGCGACATCGGCCGTTGCCGCAGGTCGATGCAGATCTCGCCCTCGTCCGCCGGTTCGCCGGTGATCGGGTCGACGAGCACGACCGGGACGCCCCGCACCGGCCGTCCCATCGAACCGGGTTTCACCTCGTCGCCGGGCAGGTTGCCCACCGACAGAGTGGTCTCGGTCTGGCCGAAGCCGTCCCGCAGCGTGAGGCCCCAGTGCTTCCGGACCTGTTCGATCACCTCGGGGTTGAGCGGCTCGCCCGCCGCCACGACCTCCCGCAGCGAGCCGGGTCCTGAGCTGAGGTCGGCCTTGATGAGCATCCGCCACACGGTCGGCGGCGCGCAGAACGTGGTGACGCAGGCGTCCTTGATCTGGGCGAGCAGCTCGGCCGCGTCGAACCGCGTGTAGTTGTGCACGAAGATCGTCGCTTCGGCGATCCACGGCGCGAAGAAACAGCTCCAGGCGTGCTTGGCCCAGCCGGGCGAGCTGATGTTGAGGTGCACGTCGCCCGGCCTGATGCCGATCCAGCGCATGGTCGTGAGGTGCCCGACCGGGTACGAGGTCTGGGTGTGCTCGACGAGCTTGGGGCGGCTGGTGGTGCCGGAGGTGAAGTACAGCAGCAGCCGGTCGTCCGCCTTCGTCTGCGGGTGCGGCAACGGGTCGTCCGGTGCCTCGGCGGTCTCGGCGTAGTCGAGCCACCCCGCCGCGGCACCGCCGACCGCGATCAGCACCGGTCCGTCCTCGAACTTGCCGGCGTCCTCGGCGCGGGCGATGACGTGCCGGACGTCGCCGCGCCGCAGCCGGTCGGCGAGGTCGGCCGGTCCGAGCGCGGTGGTGGTCGGCATGATCACCGCGCCCAGCTTCATCACGGCGAGCATCGACTCCCACAGCTCGACCTGGTTGCCGAGCATGATCATCACGCTGTCGCCCTTGCCGACGCCGTGCCCCGCGAGCCAGCGCGCGACCCGGTTCGACCGGTGGCGCATCTCGTCGTAGGAGTAGTCGCGGCCCGTCCCGTGCTCCTCGACGATGTGCAACGCCGTGGTGGCGTTGCCCTCGGCGATGTGGTCGAACCAGTCGTGCGCCCAGTTGAAACCGGCCTCGAAGCTCGGCCAGCGGAACGCCGCGGGATCGGTGAGCATCAGGTCGCGGGCCGCGCGGTAGGTGTCGTGACTGGACATGCGCAGAGGGTGCGGAGACCGGGGGCCATCGGTATACCCCCGTACGGGGGTGCACCCCTTTTCGAGGGTGCTCTCGTCGGCGAGACTGCGGGCGTGCTGCCAGACCGCTTTCAGGCGCTGCTGCCGCAACGCCTGGACATGCTCCGCCGCGCGACCGGGTTGCCCGTCGTGTTCGGCGGCGCCGTCACGCCCGGCCGCAGCCTGGTGCTCAGCTCGTTCTACGGCACGCACAGCACGTCGTTGCACGGGCTGCGCGTCGGCACCGGACGCGGCCTGGGCGGCACGGCGATCGCGATGGGCGCGCCGGTGCGGGTGAACGACTACGCCTCGACCCGCGCGATCACGCACGAGTTCGACCAGATGGTGGTCGTCGACGAACGACTCACCTCGGTCTTCGCCTACCCGGTCACGGTTCGCGGCACCGTGCACGGCGTGCTCTACGGGGCCGTGCGCGGGCACACGACCGTCGGCGACCGGGCGATCAGGATGGCCGGCGCGATCGCGCACGGCCTCGCGGGGGACCTGGACATGCCTTCACTGCACACCCAAGCCGCGTTGCGGGAACTGGCCGAGGTCACCCGGCTCGTCGGTGACCCGGCGCTGCGCGAGCGGCTCCGCAAAGTGCACCAGGACCTCGGCGGCGAGACCCCGGTGACCGTCCCGAGCGGACTGACGCCGCGCGAACTCGATACGCTTCGGCTGGCCGCGGTGGGTGCGTCGAACCGGGAGATCGCCGATGAGCTCGGTCTGAGCACCGAGACCGTCAAGGCCTACCTCCGCGGTGCGATGCGCAAGCTGGGGGTGCACAACAGAACCGCCGCCGTCCACGCGGCGAGGTCGACGGGAGCGCTGTAGAGGATGTCCTGGTTCGAGAAGGCCGTGATCGGCACCGACCGCCTGCTGTACAAGCTGACCGGCGGCAAGGTCATGACCGTCTCGCTGAGCAAGCAGACCGGGCTGACGTTGATCACGGTCGGCGCCAAGTCCGGTGAGCAGCGCCTGAACCAGGTGCAGTACGTGGCCGACGGCGACGGGATGCTGGTCGTCGGCTCGAACTGGGGCAAGCCGCACCACCCGGCGTGGACCGCGAACATCCTCAAGAACCCGGACATCCAGGTGAACCTGCGCGGCGACGTCCGCGACGTGCGGGCGAGCTTGCTGCAGGGGGCCGAGCGCGAGGCCGCCTGGCGCAAGATGGTGGCGGCCTGGCCGGCGTTCGAGGACTACGTGGCCCGCTCAGGAGGCCGCGAGCTGCGGGTCTTTCGCCTCACTCCGCGCTGACTCCCAGGCGAGCCAGACGCAGCCGGCCAGCACCAGCACGCCGTGCGCGATCCGTGCCGCCGGCGGCGTGAAGAACTGCGGCAGGAACAACGCGAACCCGGCGGCGAACAGGATCGACGCCGTGGTGCGCAGCCTGACCGCGACCATGACCGCCGCAACGCCCATCGTCACCAGCCCGACCGCGAAAGTCGTGATGGCGACGGGGTTGTAGCGCACGGCCTCGGCGAGTTCGAGGAGGTTCGGCTGCCCCGCGATGGCGTGCAGACCGAAGTCCTCCGCCCCGTAGTAGGGCAGCGTCAGGCCGGCGCCGACCCAGAACGTGATCGCGGCCGTCCGGTGGATCTCCAGCAGCGAGATCGCCACCAGGATGAACCCGATCATGGCGAACAGGTGCGCCGCGACCCACGCGCCCGACCCCATCGCGGCGGCCGCCCCCTGCGTCGTGGTTTCGTCCTCCCACGGCCGCAAAGCCGGGTACAGCAGGAAAAGCAGGCCGGCAACGGCGAGCGGAACTCTCATTTCTTCCCCCTGAGGTCGTCGAGGTACATCCGGACGAGCTGGTCGTAGGTGTCGTCGAGGCCTTCCGGCAGACCGAACCCGCCGCTGGACTCGATCGACGCGAAGCCGTGCACGATCACCCGCAGCCGCCGCGTGGCGTGGACGGCTTCGGAGCCCTCCAGGCCGTAACCCCGCAACGTCGCGAGCATGACCTCGATGAGCTTCAGGCCCGCTTCGCGCTGCAGTTCGTCGTGCAACGGGTCCATCGGCATGGCCCCGTACCGCTTCGGGCGTTCCTGCACGTAGGCGCGGTACGCGTGCATGAGGGCCTCGACGGCGTCGTCACCCGACAGCCCGAGCACCGCGCTGGTGAACCTGCCGGTCATCTCCTCCAGCACCCGCACGCCGACGTGCCCGCGCAGCTCGGCGAGGTTCGCGACGTGCTTGTACAGCGAGGGCGTGGCGACACCGGTGCGGGCGGCGACGGCGGCGAGCGTCAGTCCTTCGACGCCCTGCTCGTCGACGAGGTCCAGCGCGGCGTCCACGACCTTCGAGGTGGTGAGACCGGGGCGAACAGGCATAGCTCAAAAGCTAATGCCATTAGCCACCCTCGTCAAGTGGCGTGCCAGCGCCACGAACGTCGTCAGCGCCACCAGCCCGCACACCCCACGCCACCCGAACTGGACGTACGCCCGCACCCCGAGCCACGACCCCACCGCGCCACCGACGTACGCGCAGGTCATGTACGCGGTGTTGAGGCGCCCGCGATGGGTGTCGCTCAGCGCGTACATGCGGATGGAGTTGGCCACCATGCCGCACTGCATGGCGACGTCGAGCACGAGCGTGCCGAGCACCAGCGCGACCACCCCGCCGACGCCGCCCGAGCCACCGACCGCGAGCACCGCGGCCGACCCGATCACCGCGAGCATGCACACGAGGTTCACCGGATCCGAGCCACGCCGGTCCACGATCCGACCGGCGACCGGCGTCGCGGCCATCGTCACGACGTTGACCAGTGCCAGCAGCCCCACCGCCTGCGCGCCGAAGCCGTAGACCGGGCCGGTGAGCAGCAGCGCGACGCTCCCCCACACCGCGCTGAAGGCCCCGAAGACCAGGGCCTGGTAGAGGCACGATCGCCGCAGCTCGGGCTCGCTTCGCAGCAGCCGCAACGGTTCCCGCAGCAGGTCCGGAATGGACTGTCGCGTGTGCGGTTCACTCACTGGCAGCGCGCGCCACAACGCCACCGCCATCACGACCGCGAGCCCCGACGCCACCAGGTACGGCGCACGCCAGCCCAGCCACTCACCGAGCACGCCGCTGACGGTGCGCGCGAGCAGCATCCCGCCGATCGACCCGGCGAGCATCGTCCCGCTGGCGGCACCCCGCTGCTCCGGTGCCACCATCCCGGCGACCATCGGCCCGATGATCGGCGCGATCACCGTGGAGAGCCCGACCGCGACCCCGGCGGCGAAGAGCGGCCCGAGCGACGGCGCGAACCCGGCCACCGCGAGCCCCAGCCCGGTGACGGTGAACAACGTGGCGATCAACGGCCGGTACGGCACCCGATCTCCCAGCGGCACCAGCAGGAAGATCCCGCACGCATAACCGATCTGCGCCGCCGTGATCACCACCGCCGCCTGGTCGGCCGAGATCCGCAACCCCGCCGCCACCAACGGCGTGACCGCCTGCGGGAAGTACACGTTGCCGACCGCCACACCGCAGGCGACCGCCAGCAGCCACCGCATCCCCCGAGTCATGCCGTTCGACGCTGCCGATCTCCGCCACCTGGCGCAACCGAGTTCCGGTGAGAGCGCTCCCACCCTGAGGTAAACATGAAAACGTTTACACGTTGACCGAGAGTCACGGCGTGACAACACTTCCGAACCACTGGGCGCACAACCAAATACCGGAAAGGTCGGTTCGATGCAGCGACGCATCGGGACGGCCCTCGCCGCCGCCTTGTTGGTGGCCGCGGGGATCACCGTCGCCACCACCAGCCAAGCTCCCCCTGCCAACGCGGCGGTGACCTGGGCCGACGAGTTCAACGCCCCTGCCGGCACCGGTGTGGACGGCAGCAAGTGGCAGTTCGAAGTCGGGAACAACAACGGCAACAACAAAGAGTCCCAGTGGTATCAGGCCGGCACCGCGAACACGGTGCACGACGGCCAGGGCCACCTCGTGATCACCGCCAAGCGCGAGAACCCCGGCAACTACCAGTGCTGGTACGGCCGTTGCGAGTACACCTCCGCGCGCATCAACACCGCCGGGAAGTTCACGCAGACCTACGGCCGGTTCGAGGCGCGCATGAAGCTGCCGCGCGGCAAGGGCATGTGGCCCGCGTTCTGGATGCTGGGCGCGGACATCAACAGCGGCACCCCGTGGCCGAACTCCGGCGAGATCGACGTCATGGAGAACCTGGGCCACCAGCTGAACACCGTCTACGGCACCATCCACGGCCCGGGCTACAGCGGCGCGGGCGGCAAGTCCCACGCCTACAACGGCCCGAACTTCGCCGACGACTTCCACAACTTCGCGGTCGACTGGCGGCCGGGCGAGATCGTGTGGTCGGTGGACGGCAACGTCTACGCCCGCAACACGCCGACCGACGTCAACGGCAACCCGTGGGTGTTCAACAAGCCGTTCTTCATCATCATCAACCTCGCGGTCGGCGGTGAGTGGCCGGGCTACCCCGACGGCAGCACGACGTTCCCGCAGCAGCTCGTGATCGACTGGGTCCGCGTCTCCAGCACCGACAGCCCGCCGCCCAGCGGTGGCACGGAGATCCGCGGCATCGGCGGCAAGTGCGTCGACGTGGCCGGTGCCAACACCGCCAACGGCACGCCCATCCAGATCACCGACTGCAACGGCAACGCCGCCCAGAAGTGGAGCCGTCCCGGTGACGGCACGATCCGCGCGCTGGGCAAGTGCATGGACGTCTCCGGCGGCGGCACCGCGAACGGCACAGCGGTCCAGTTGTGGGACTGCAACGGTTCCGGGGCCCAGAAGTGGACCGTCAGCGGGGCGCAGGACATCGTGAACCCGCAGGCGAACAAGTGCCTGGACGCCACCGGGAACTCCTCGGCCAACGGCACGAGACTCCAGATCTGGCAGTGCGGCGGCACGGCCAACCAGAAGTGGCAGGTGTGAGGCCTCTTCCGGAGCGCGGACGCCGAACCCTCGCGGTGGCAGGGTTCGGCGTCTTCACGCCAGCAACCGGGCGACCGCCCAGTCCTGCACGGCGACCCCGACCGACTTGAACACCGTGCGGCCCTGCCGCAACGGCGGATTCCCCAGCGCCGCACCGAGCTCGACGAGCGACTCCAGCCGCAGCACCCCGGACCGCACGGCCCGGATGATCTCCCCGGCCTCGCTCAACGCCGCCTCGACCTGGTCCACCACCACGACCTCCGCGGTCGTGAGCAGCTCCTCCGGCAGCTCGCGCATCACCGGCCGGTACGAGCCGATCGCGTTGACGTGCACCCGTTCCTTCAGGGCGTGGCACGAGAACAGCGGCTTCGTCGACGCCGTCGCACAGCACACCACGTCCGCGTCCGACACGGCCTCCTCCGCGTCCAGCGCCACGTCCAGCACCGTGTCCGGCAGCTCGTCCTTCAACGACTCCAGCAGCACCTCGGCCTTGCGCGCGTTGCGGTTGAACACGACGAGCTTCTTCAACGGCCGCACCGCGTGCACGGCCCGCACCTGGTCCGCCGCCTGCGCTCCGGCCCCGAGCAGGGCGAGGTGCGAGGCGTCCTCGTCGGCCAGCAGGTCCGTCGCCACGCCGACCACGGCACCGGTCCGCAACGTCGTGAGCGGCACCGCGTCCGTGACGAACTGCCCGTCCGGGTCCGAGTAGACGACCGTGCCGGTGATCACCGGGTCGCGTTCGATCTCGATGCTGACCACCTTGACCGCCGTGGACGCCGTGGGCAGGTGGTGCGCCGTCATCACGAGCGACCGGCTGTCGCTGAACGCCTGCCGCGGCGGCAGTTCGAACTCCCCCGCCGTCAGCCCGATGAACGCTGCACGGACGGCGTCGATCGCCGCGGCCATGGTCATGGTTCGGATGGTAACGACCGGGTCCCGGCCGGGGTCCGGGGCCCGGTCCGCCTCACCGGCTCAGGCGCATTCCAGTTCCATCTCGTCGATGCGGACGAACTGCGCGGCACCGCCGGTGCTGAAGATCGCCTGCACGTAGACGGTGTTGCGGCCGTTCAGGTTCACGTGCGTGACGATCTGCTGGTAGTGGTCACGCCCCAGCCACGGCGCCTCAGTGGCGATCATCTGCCAGCCGTTCGGGTCCCAGACCTGCAGTTCGACCTGGTTGTCGCGGCCGAGCGGGTTGGCCCAGATCCGCGCCTCGCAGTTGCCCCGCGAGCCCCAGCCGGACACGTCGACCTTGCGCCGGTTGGCCGCCCACCCGCCGTGGGAGTACAGCCAGCCGTTGACCGAACCCTTGAACGCCACACCGGGCTCGCCCTGGTCGTCGTAGCCCGCCAGCGCGTCCCCCTGCTGGCCCGGCTCCCAGCGGTTCCAGTAGGACCCTTCGAATCCGTCGTGCACGTAACCGCTCGCGTTCGCCGTCCCGGTGAACACGGCCAGCGCCGCCAGGGCCGCCGCCGCTACTGCTGCCACCCGCATGTTCTCCCCCTCTTCCTGGGAATCCGACGCGACCAGTTGACCAACCGGGCCAGCGCCGCCGCTTCGGCAACGGCTGCGGATTTAGCGCGACGGCTTCGCGTAGTTAGCCGGAAACGGAATGGAGGTGGCGCCGGTGCGCGGTGAGGCCGAAAGCTGGAACGATGACACCGCTCTTCGGACGAGAAGCCCAGCTGGCCCAATGGGACGACGCCCTGACGACCGGAGGCGCGCTGACGCTGCGGGGTGAACCGGGCATCGGCAAGTCGCGCCTGGTCACCGAGTTCGCGCGGATCGCCCGCTGCCGCGGCCGCACGGTCCTGCGCGGGCACACCCTCACCGAAGCCCTGCTCCCGGTCACCCGGCGCGGCTGGCCGGACCTGCCGGCGTGCTACCGCGACGCACTCGGCGAACTGGTCCCGGAGTGGCGCACCGGCCGGCCCGTTCCCCCGGACGTCCTGGCCGAGGCCGTCGTCCGCCTGCTGCACACCGTCAACGGCGTGCTGCTCCTCGACGACACCGCGGTGCACCCTCACCTCGCCGCGAGCGCGGCCGTCGTCACCACCGAACGCACCTGCGCCGGCCCCGGCCTGGTACCACGACTGTCCGACGACGCCGCAGCCGCGCTGGTCGACGCCCTGGGCGGCGGACCGGACGTGCTGGACCGGGCGGAGGGCCTCCCGCTCGCGATCGTGGAGCTGTGCGCGACCGGTGGTTGTCCGGCCCTGGAGGCCTTCACCCGCACGGCACTGGCCGCGCTGAGCCCGGCGGCCACCGAGGTCGCCCACGCCGCCGCCGTCATCGACGACGTCCTGACGTGGCAGGAGGTCCAGCCGCTGACCGGCCTCGACCCGGACACCGTCGCCGCCGCGCTCGACGACCTCGCCGCCGCGCACCTGGTGACCGGCAACCGCTTCCGCCACGGCCTGATCCGCGAAGCCGTGCTGGCCAGCGCCTCCCCCACCCGTGCGGCCAGGACGTGGGTCGCCCTCGGCCGGCACCGCCTGAGCCGGCGGTCACCGCTGGAGGCCTCCGCCGCGGCAGCACGCGCGGTGGAACTGGCCCCCACCAACGACATCCGCGCTGCCGCCGTCGACACGCTCACCGCGGCCCTGGTCGAGCTCGGGCGCTTCGACGAGGCGCTCGCCCACCTGGCCACCACCCCACCGACGCCGGACACCCGTGCCCGCGCGGCCAGGTGCGCCGTCGAACTCGGGCGCTTCGACGAGGCCCTCGCCCACCTCGCGACCGCGCACACCCACGCCCACGCGGCCAGGTTCGGTGACCGCCGCCCCACCGCTCTGCGCGACGGCACCGGACTCCTCCTCGCCGCGCGCCAGGCCATGACCGGAGATCCGGCCGGCGCCGTGGAACCGTTGACGCGGCTGCGTCGCCTGCCGGACTGGCAGTGGCGGGCCGACCTCGAACTCGGCGTCGTCGACTGCCTGACCGTGGTCAGCCCGTTCCGCCTGCAGCAGGCGCGCCCGCAGGCCCGCGGCGCACTGCTCGCTCTCGCCGACCACCACCTGCGGACCGTCGCAGTCCTGTGCGGTGAGCCCGCCGACCTGCCGCCCGCGACCGCCGACCTGTGGCGTGCCCTGCTCGCCGCCGACCTCTCGGGCGCCCTGCACTACGCCGACACCCTGACCTCGTTCCCGGAGACGCGCGGAGTCCGCGCCCTGCTGTCCGCCGTGGACCGCGACGACCTGTCCACCGCCGCGTCGTTGCTGGACAAGGGCATCGGCTCGTGGACCAACCGCGGCCTGGCACGGCTCGCGTTCGGCGACGAGCGCGCCTGGGAGGACCTGGACCGCTCCCCGTTCCTGGCCGCCGTCGCCGCCGTCGTGGTGCAGGACGCCTCGCGGGCCACAGCCGCCCACGGCGTTTTCACCTCGCTCGGCAACAACCCGTGGCGCCGCCGCTGCGAGAAGGTGATGCGCGAGGCGGGCATCCCGATTCCCCGCCGAGGCCGAGGCGACGCCAGCGTGCCTCCCCACCTGCGCGCGTTCGGCATCACGAGCCGCGAGATGGACGTGTTGCTGCTCCTCGCCAACGGCGCCACCAACGCCGCGATCGCGGTGAAGCTCTCCGTGTCCCGGCGGACCGTCGACACGCACGTGCGCAACCTGCTCGCGAAGACCGGCAGCAGCCGCCGGACGAACCTCAGCGCTCTCGTGTGACGTGCGCGAGGAACGCGGTCCACGCGGTGGCGCCGACCTCGATGTGCGCGACGGGCGCCTTGCTGTCCCGGATTCCGATGCCGGTGGCGACCTCCACGCAGGAACTCGCGTTAGCGCTCCGGGTGCTCTTGCGCCACTCCGCCATCGGTGTCTCCTCATGTCAGCAGCCGCTTGATCAGCTCCTTCGATTGTTCCGCATCCCAGGCGATCTCATCGAGCGCCTCCACCACCCGCTCGTACGACTTCACCGCGTACGGCGCCTCGATGATCAGGCTGGAGTTCTCGCTCTCCAGGAACACCACCGGCTCGTACTTGTCGAAGGTCAACAGGTCGAACGAGCCGGCGAACCCCGCGTGCGCACCGGCCGAGAGCGGGACGATCCGGATCTCGGCGTAGGACCGCTCCGCGATCTTCAGCAGATGCCGCAGCTGCGCCTCCAGCACGGCAGCACCACCGACCGGTGACAGCAGCACCGACTCGTGGAGGTAGAAGACGCATTTCAGGCCCTTGCCCAGCACCGTCTGCCGCTCGACGCGGGCCTGCACGCGCTCCTCGACCTCGTCGTCGGGAACGTTCGCGCCCGCCTCGATGACCGCCTGCGCGTACCGGGGCAGCTGAATCAGGCCGTGCACGAGCGAGACCTGCCAGCTGATCAGCTTCTTGGCGGCGCGTTCGTGCTCGATCAACGTGCGCGGCCGGATCGGCGTGCACGCCCCGTGGTCCTGCCACCAGCCCTTGAGGTTGGCCTCGTTGAACAGCGACAGCAGGTGGTCGCGTTCCTGCGGCGGCGTCCGGCACACGCCCAGCAGCAGCGCCAGTTCCAGCTCGGTGGCCCCGCCCTTGCCGTTGACCAGGTCGGACACCTTGGCCTCCTGCCAGCCCACGAGCTCGGCGACGGCGCGGGCGGTCATGCCGGTGTTCGCGATGGCGGCGCGCAGGCCGTCACCGAACTCCCGACCCCTTGCGGTGGAGAATCTTTTCGGCATGACGAGAACGGTAGTCTCATTCCTGAGCATTCCAGAACGTTTGGTGACAACACAACCCGAAAGGGCGTTAGCTTGGAGATCCTCCAAGTCGCACAATAATTCTGTGAGGTTCAGATGGACACCCCATGAGGGGCTGCGACACGCCATCCCCGACGAGCCGGCCAGGGGGCAGCTCGTCGAGACGCTCTGCGGCGATCCCTTTGTGCCGCAAGAGATAAGCCTGTGGCGAGACAAGATCTGCTGGCCGACGTGCTGGGACTGCGACGGCGCCTGGCGAGAGAGTGAGGGGATCCTGCCGTGGCCGCGGAAATCCTGACGGAGGACCTGCTCCGCATATCTCTTCAACGGCTCTCGCGTGAGGTGGTGAAGAGTTATCCACAGTTCGGCGAGATGCTCGCACAAAATATGTTGCGCACATGTGGGCTGATTCCCGACGTCGAGCGCGCGGCGCACTATCGGGAGCTCGGCACGCTTCTCATCGACCTCGGCCGGTTGTACCTGGCCGAGGCCGACGTGCTGGCCACGGTCGAGATGCCGCCGACTTGAAGGCCTACGACATCACGACGGCGCGGCCGTTGGTGTCGAACTCGTGGGCGAGGGTCGTCAGGGCCTGACCACCGGCGGCCCAGGCCGCCGTCCAGGTGAGGCACTCGGCCGCGCCGTTGCCGCCGCGTTCGACGAGGTCGGTGCCGATCTCGTCGAGCCAGTCCCACGACGTCCCGCCCACCCCGGCCAGGAAGGCCTCGTCCCACGTGCGCACCAGCTCACGGATGGTGCCCTCGGCCCGCGCCTTCTCGTTGACCGACCTGATCCAGGCCTGACGCTCGGCCTCGGTGAGCACCGCGCCCGTCTCGGGCTCGCGGAATCCCGGCAGGTCGTGCGCCAGGCCGCCCGATCCGACGTACAGCACGCGTTTCGAAGCGAAGAACTCGCCGACGCGGCGTCCCAGCGACGCCGCGCGGCGGAAGGACGCGTGCGGCGGTGAGGCGCAGTTGACGAAGACCGGCAGCACGGGCTTCGCGTCGATCGACCCCAGCAGGTCGCGGGCCGTGTGGCCGAACGCGTGGTCCAGCGCGGCCTCGTACGCGGTGGCGATGTCGAAGTCGTGCGCGACGAGGTCGGCGACCAGTGCGCGTCCCAGGTCGGACGGCACGTCGTAGGCACCGGAGGGACCCGCGACGTCACCCTGCGCGGTCGCCGACAGCACCACCGCGAAGGTGGGGACGACCGCGCGGAACGCACGACGGTGGTCCGTGCCGAAGAACACCACGAGCTCCGGGTCGAACGCCTGCACCGCCTCGCGCGCGGTGGCGATCGCTTCCCGGACCGGCCCGTGAGGAGCGCCCGGCAGGGTGACCAGGTGCGAGGCGCAGACCGTCAGGCTCTTGTTCACCAGGCCATCCTAGGTTCCCCCGTCGGTTCCCGAGTCCACAGTGGAGTCCGCCCGAGTCCCCCTGACCGCACCTCCCGTACAGCGGGATCCGGCAGGTGGGGGAAGATATCGGTCATGACCACCGCCGACAACGGTTTCGCCGACCTGGGGCTCAGGCCCGACATCCTCAACGCGCTCACCACCCTGGGCTACGAGGAGCCGACGCCGATCCAGTCCGAAGCGATTCCGCCGCTGCTCGCGGGCAACGACCTGCTCGGGCAGGCCGCCACGGGCACGGGCAAGACGGCGGCGTTCGCGTTGCCGCTGCTCGAACGCATCGCCGACCGCATCGGCAAGGGCGAGAAGCCGCTCGCCCTCGTGCTCGCGCCGACCCGTGAGCTCGCCGTGCAGGTGTCCGAGGCGGTGCACCGCTACGGCCGGCACATGGGCGCGCGCGTGCTGCCGATCTACGGCGGCCAGCCGATCGGCCGTCAGCTGCGCGAGCTGTCCCGCGGCGTCGACGTGGTGGTCGCGACCCCGGGCCGGGCGATCGACCACCTGCAGCGCGGCACCCTGCAGCTGAGCGAGCTGAAGATCGTCGTGCTGGACGAGGCCGACGAGATGCTCGACATGGGCTTCGCGGAGGACATCGACGCGATCCTCGCCGAGGCGCCCGCCGACCGGCAGACCGTGCTGTTCTCGGCCACGATGCCGCCGCGCATCGACCGCATGGCCAAGAGCCACCTGCGCGAGCCGGTGCTGATCCAGATCGAGCGCGAGAAGACCGAGCCGGGCGAGGCCCCGCGCGTCCGGCAGACCGCGTACCTGGTGCGCCGCGAGCACAAGCCGGCCGCGCTCGGCCGCGTGCTGGACGTCGAGTCGCCGACCGCCGCCGTCGTCTTCTGCCGCACCCGCGACGAGGTCGACCAGCTCACCGAGACGCTGAACGGCCGCGGCTACCGCGCCGAGTCGCTGCACGGCGGCATCAGCCAGGAGCAGCGCGACCGCGTGATGTCCCGCCTGCGCGGCGGCACCGCCGACCTGCTGGTCGCCACCGACGTCGCCGCCCGCGGCCTCGACATCGAGCAGCTCACGCACGTCGTCAACTACAACGTGCCCTCCGCCCCCGAGGCCTACACCCACCGCATCGGCCGCGTCGGCCGCGCGGGCCGCGAGGGCGTCGCGATCACCCTGGTCGAGCCGCGCGAGAACTCGATGCTCAAGACCATCGAGCGCGTCACCAAGACCAAGATCCCGATGGAGAAGGTCCCGACGGTCGCCGACCTGCGCGCCCGGCAGCTGGAGCTGACCCGCTCGTCGCTGCAGGAGTCGCTGATGGAGGACGACCTGTCGCGCTTCCGCGTCGTGGTCGAGACCCTGGCCGACGAGTTCGACGTCATGGACATCGCCCTGGCCGCCGTGAAGCTCGCCCACGAGGCCTCCGGCGCCGCGGCGGACGAGGAGGAGATCCCGGAGGTCCGCCCGCGCGAGGACCGTCCGCGCCGCGACGGCACCACCGCCGGCCCGCGCCGCGAACGCCGCGGCCCGAGCGAGGGCATGACGAGGCTGTTCCTGGGCGCGGGCCGCTCGTCCGGCATCCGCCCGCAGGACATCGTCGGCGCCATCACCGGCGAGACGAACCTGAAGGGCCGCGACATCGGCGCGATCGAGATCGCGGACCGCTTCTCGCTGGTCGAGGTGCCGGGTCCGGCCGCGAACGACGTGATCACGTCCCTGCGCGACGCCACCATCAAGGGCAAGCGCATCACGATCCGCCGCGAACGCCAGCCGCGCTAGCGCTTGCGGGCCTCGACCAGGAACCGGGTCGAGGTGCAGACGAACTCGCCGTGCTCCTGGATGTGCTCGTGCATGTCCAGGAGCCGGTCGCGGTAGCCCTCAACGGTGAAGCCGGGCACGGTCCACAGCACCTTGCGCAGGAAGTGCACGACCGCGCCTACGTCGAAGAACGCGACGCGCAACGCCACCGGTTCCAGCCGAAGCACCTCCAGCCCGGCGGCCTCGGCGTCCGCACGTGCCCGCGAGGTGCTGCGAGCGTCGCTGACGGGCTGCGGCCCCATCATGAAATCGGTGAGCTCCCGATTCGTCCCGGCGCCGATCTGCTGCGAGAAGTAGATCCCGCCCGGCCTGAGCACCCGTGCGATCTCCGCCCATGGCGTGACCACGGGGTGCCGGCTGATCACGAGATCGAAGGCCGAGGAGCGGAACGGCAACGGCCCCTCGTCGGGCGCCTGCACGACCAGTGGCAGGTTCCGGGCGGCGACAAGAGCGTTGGGCGGCCACGACTCGGTGGCGGCCATCAGCGGCGGCAACGCGGGTGCGGACGCGGTGACCTCACCGCCGCCGGTCTGCAGGTCCAGCGCGGACTCCACGGCGGCGAGCCTGGCCGCGATCTGCGCCGCATAGCCCCACGGCGGGCGTTCCTCGGTGGCGCGGCCGGCGAACCAGGAGAAGTCCCAGCCCTCCAGCGGTACCGCGGCGCCCTCCGCCACCAGGTCTTCGAAGATCCCCATGGCCGGACATGCCACCACGCAGACACGCGACGAGCCACTGAATACTCCGGACTGCGCGCCATCCGTCCGGCTGATCATCTCGTTCTCCGGACAACCGCCCTCTCGCCGCCACTACGATGCCCTGTGGACTCCTTCGACCTCCGCCGCCTGACGGACCACGACTTCGAACTGGTCTGCGGCGATCTGCTCGAAGCGGTGCTGGGACGATCTCTCGAGGTGTTCCCCGCGGGCGCCGACGGCGGCATCGACCTTCGCCACATGTCGGCCACGGACGGAACTCTCGTCGTTCAGTGCAAGCATTGGGCGGCCGGCAGCCGGTCCGCGTTGATCAGGCACCTCGTCGGGACGGAGTTGCCCAAGGTTCGCGAGCTTCGTCCGAAGCGCTACGTCGTCGCCACCAGCCTGCGGCTGACCGTTGCCGACAAGGACAAGCTCCACCAGGCGTTCCACCCGTTCATCCACAGCACCGGCGACATCTTCGGCGGCGACCAGCTCGTGGAGGAACTGCGAAAGCGCCCCGAGATCGTGCGGCGGCACTTCCGCCTGTGGCTGAGCAGCACGACCGTCCTGCAGACGTTGCTCGCGAAGGACGTCGTCCAGCGGTCCTCCTGGTTGTCGGCCGAGCTGGAGGAGACCGCGAAGACGTTCGTCCCGCACGGGGGATTCGAGAACGCACGGGCGACTTTGCAAGCGACTCAGGTGTGCGTGATCACGGGCTTGCCCGGCATCGGCAAGACCACTGTCGCCCGGATGCTGGCGTTGTGGCTGGCAGGCGACGGCTACGAGATCGTCGAGGTGTCCGAGGACGCCGGCGAGATCGCCAGGCTCTGGGACGCCTCCGCGCGCCAGGTCTTCGTCTACGACGACTTCCTCGGCAGCAACACGCTCGACGAGCTGGGGAAGAACGAAGACCACCGGCTGCTCGCCGCGATGCACAAGATCGCCGCCACACCGGGCAAGGCGCTCGTCCTCACCACCCGCGGCTACGTCCTGGAACGTGCCCGCCAACGCCATCGGGTCTTCGGAGAGGCCGATCTCGATCCCGTGCTGAGCGTTGTCGAACTCTCCGACCTGACCCCGGAAATCCGCGCTCACATCCTGTACAACCACGTACAGCACTCCCGGCTGCCGGTGGCCCAGAAGCACCAGTTCGCCGCCGCTGAAGTGTGGCGCCCCATCGTCAGGCACCCGAACTTCAACCCGCGCCTGGTCGAACGGACGTTGAACCTGGCTCCCGCCACAGACCAGAACGCGGCCGCCACGATGATCGCGAACCTCGACAACCCCCGTCGGATCTGGGAGACGATCGTCGAGAACGAGCTCAGCGACGCGGCCGTCCACCTGCTGGAGATCGTGTTCACGCTGAGGGCGTCCGTTGAGGACGTTCAAGAAGCATGGACGTCATACCGGCGCGCGCTGTCGCTGCCCAGTGACAGCAGGACGTTCCGGCAGACGTTGCGCGTTCTCGACGGAACGATGATCCTGGCCGATTCGGTGGTGAAGCCCCACAACCCGTCCATCACCGACTACTTGGCCTACCACCTGGGACACGCACGGGCGGACTTGCGGGCACTGATCACGAGCTTCATCCACGGTGATCAGATCGTCAGACTCACGATGGCGGCGTTGGACGGCGACAGCGATCCACTTCTCGAGTCCCTCAAGCAGGTGAGCGACGTCGTCACGAAGGCCGTGATCGACACTGACGAGCCGTTCGACCGCCCGTACGGCTGGGACGAAGTTCAGCACCTCACCTGGATGATCGATGTCGCGGACGCGATCAAATCCAGCGAACTGATGACACGCGTTGCCGGGCTCGTCGAGCAGGACCCGCCGCGGTGGCGCTGGCACAGGCACGACGACGCCCTGATCGACCTGGCCGTCCTGATGGCGACCACGCCGGGCTTTCCCGTCCGCATCGCTCGCACGTTCGCCGAGCAGCTCAGCGAGGACATCCTCGCCGATCTCACGACAGCTCCTCCGGACGACTGGTGGGCCTTCCACGACAGGTTCCACAACGTCATCGACCGGCTGCCCGGTGTGCCGTACGAAGCAATGCGCGAAGCCCTGGAGTTCCTCCTCTCGGCGGGAGAGGAGAAACTGGCAGAGCTCGCAGGGGTGGACGAGATCGCCGCTGACCTCACACGTGCGGTCGAGCAGTTGCTGAGTTTTCTGGACGAGCACAACCGGTACGGACCGGCCGACGCGTTCGACGTCGTCTCACGAATGGTCGAGAACTCGGAAGCGCCCGAGCCGCGGTTCCCCTCGGCGGCCACCCGGCGGGCGGTGCGCCGGGCATGGCGGCGCCGGTACTCCGGTGACGAGCAGATCGCCGTGCTGATGGCGGGACTCGCTGACCTGTGAGCCCGCGGCGGCACCTGCCCGGGGTCGCGAGGCGCCGCGTCCTTCTTCGCCTCGCGCCCGGCCGGGCAGGTGCCGCAGGGGGTTACAACGACCGAACGGCCGCGCGGTTACGCCCGAAGGCGGTAGGCGCGCAACACCGTTTGGTCGACCGTGTTGCCGTCCGTGTCCGTGGCCACCACGCGTAGCGACACGTAACCCTCGGGCTTCCCAGCCGGTGGCACGATCGACTTCACCGGCACCCAGTTGGCGCCGTCGTCGAACGATGCGTAGGCGTGCAGCTCACGAAGGGTGCCCGATGGGCGCGACGCGGTGAACTTCGCCGGCATCGGCACGCCGGCCTTCCAGCTGTTGCGCAGGTCGACCGGCAGCGTGTAGTCGACCTCCAGCAACGGCAGCCGGCCCTCGTTGGCCGCCGAGAACCCCCACGTGGTGTGCACGTTCGTGGACAGCGCCGACGTGTCACGAGCCCCGTCCAGGGTCAGCGTGTAGCGGCCGTCCCGCGCGGGCGCCGCGAAGGTGCCCTGCCACAGGCCGGCGTACCCCACGACCTCGTTGTCACGACGCAGTTCCGTCGAGCCGTAGCCGCTGTACATCCAGCTCTCGACCCAGCCCGAGCCGCCGAACGGCGAGATCCGGAAGTTGATCGCGTCGCCGGTCCGCTCCACGCCGCCGCCCTGCGACCAGGTCACCTGGGTCGGGCGACCGAGGCGGGGTGACGACACCGCGCGGAGGTTCGTGCGCTCGTAGCACTGACCGGCGGCGTAGGTCGCCGGTTCGAGATCGGACCACGTGGTGACCGTCGGGTCGTCGCCCGCGCCGAAGCTGCGGCCGTCGAAGCCCTCCTGGTACCAGGTGCCCGGGGTGAAGTACTCGGTGCGCTGCACGGGGGCCGTCAGCCTCTCGTCCAGCGCGCCCACGCGGTGGTTGATCGCGCCGTTGACGACCGGGTAGTTCCTGGTCGTGACGAAGCCGTCCGCGCCGGACGTGTGGTAGCGCGCCTTCACCTCGGCGAGGTCCGCGCGACGGACGTGCTTGGTGCCGATCGGCAGTTTGCCCTTGTCCTGCAAGAACAACGTGTACGAGACCGGCGAGCCCGCGATGCTGCGCAACGTCAGCCGCGAGGGCGTGACGGCGACGTGGTGCTCCGCCACCGCGATCACCGGGATGACCGTCTGCTCCTCGTACCCGAACGGCACCGGCCCCGCCCAGAGCACGGCGAGCGCACCGGCCGCCTGCATCTCCCTCGCGACGTCGTACGGGTTCTCGCCCGCGGTGCGGACGAGAGCGAGCTTGCCGCGCACGTCGGTGCCGCGTTCGGCGACGTCGAACTTGTGCTCGCCCACCGGCAGGTACTTGCTGCTCTCGTAGTACCGCACGGGGAACCCACCGACGACCGAGATCAGCGGCTGACCGGCCTTCAGGCCCGAGTCGTAGGTGAGGTCGGGCAACGGCGGGCCGAACGACAGGCCGTACAGCGGAACCCGGCCGTCGACGACACTGGCGACACCGCTGATCTTGCCGGGTGCGAACGGCACGGCCAGGTCGGCGTTGCGGTACCAGACCTCCGCGGTCGGATCGTCGAGGTCGACGCTGATCTGCCTGCCCTGCCGGGCGTCCAGCGCGAGCGTCTGGTCGGCGCGCAACGACAGCCGACCGGCCACCTCGGTCGCGGACACCGGCGTGAACCAGGCGTAGTTCGGGGTCAGCTCGTCGATCCGGCCGATGACCGCGTAGTCCGCCACCGGCAGCCGCGCCGAACCCACGCCGCCCGCGATGCTCAGCACCGAGGCTTCCCGGGTGGACAGGTCGACCAGCACGACGAACTCGTTCGGGACGGGCTTGCCGTCACGGCCGGTCATGGTCACCGTCAGGGTGTGCTGTTCCTCCTGCACGTACGCGCCGACCGACGTGAGCACCTCGGCACCGGCACCGGAAGCCGTGAGGTGACCGAAGAAGGTGCCGTTGCCCTTGCTCGGGTCCAGCACCACGTCGACCGCCGCCGTGCCGCCCGCCGGCACCGTCACGGACGCCGGCACCGAGAAGTCCGGGCCCAGGTCGTGCTTGAGGGAGAGCGTTACCGGCGCCGAGCCGTCGTTGCGGTAGGTGATCGTCTTCGTGAACGTCTTGGTGTGCGGCCATTCCAGCAGGCCGAACGACAGGCTGCCGGCGTCCGCGCGCACCTGCTGCGTCACCGCGCGACCGACGTCGAGCAATCCGGTGCCGACGTTCGCGGACGTGTCGGCGACCGGCTTGGCCGTCGCCATCAGGTGCGCCTTCAGCTCGGCCGAGGTCCAGGAGGGGTTGCGCTGCGCCAGGATCGCCGCGGCACCGGCGACGTGCGGTGCCGCCATCGACGTGCCGGTCAGCCGCGCGTGCAGGTCGTCCACCGCCGACTCGGCCAGCGTGCCCGCGGCACGTGCGGCCACGATGTCCGTGCCCGGTGCGGCGATGTCCGGCTTGACCGCGTAGTCGCCCAGCCGCGGGCCGCGTGACGACCACTCCTCCAGCGTGCCGGACTTGCGCAGGTTCGCCACCGCGAGCGCCGAGTCGGCGGACGCCGGAGCCGAGACCTTGCGGCGCTCGCCGGAGTTGCCCGCCGCCACCACGAACAACGCGCCGGTCTCGGCGGTGAGCTCGTTCACCTTGCGCGACAACGGGTCCGTGCCGTCGGACTGGTCACCGCCCAGGGACAGGTTGATCACCTTGGCCTTGACCTCGCGGGCGGCCCACTCCATGCCGGCCAGGATCGCGCTGTCCAGGCACCACTCCGCCTCGCACACCCGGCCGACCGCGAGCTTCGCCCCCTTGGCGACACCGGTGTACTTCCCGCCGCGGCCCGCGATCGTCGACGCGACGTGCGTGCCGTGGCCGATGTTGTCCTGGATGCCGGCCGGGGTGAAGTCCTTCGCCACCGACACGACCCCGGCGAGCTCGGGGTGGTTCTGGTCGTAGCCGGTGTCGAGCACGGCGACCGTGACGCCGGTGCCGTCGAACCCGGCCTGCCAGGCCTGCGGCGCGCCCACCATCGGCACGCTCTGGTCCAGCGTGATCTTCGACTTGCCGTCGAGCCACAGCTTTCCGGCGCCGCGGGCGTTCGCACGCCCCTTCCAGCGCTGCGCGGCCTCCTTCTTCGGCACCGCGGCTGCCGCGTGGAACCCGTTGTCCAGCACCGGAATCCGGTCGATCTTCTCGTCGGTGTAGCCGAACGAGTGCAGTGCCGTGACGTCGAAGAAGCGCTGGTCGACGCGATCCTGCCCCACCGCGTCGACCGCGTCCGCCGGCACCACGTACTGGTGGTCGTTCTTGACGTACTGGGCGAACTGCATGCCTGGCCGGCCCTCGATCCGGACGAGCTCGCCTCGCTCGTCGACGACGACCTTGTCGCCGCTGATCAGCGTGATGGTCGACGCCGGCTGAGGGCCTGCCGGTTGTGCCTGAGCCTGTGTCGCCGGGCTGACCAGCCCGGCGACGAGCGCGGTGGCCACAAAACAGCGCGCTATGCGCACCTGTCCTCCCCTAGGTGTGAACCTCTCCACCCGAGGAGACTCCATCTGTTGCGGGAAGGTTGCTTCACGCTCCGCGGTAGGTGCCGAAGCTCCAGCGGTTGCCCTCGGGATCGGCGACGGTGAAGCCGCGCGACCCGTAGTCCTCGTCCTTGAGCCCGCGGATCTCAACCGCCCCATGGCCCAGGCATCGCGCGTGAAGCTCGTCCGGCCGGTCGGTCACCACGTACACGGAGGCGGCGCCGACGTGCGTCGCCATGACCTCGCCGACCGAGCGCCGCGCGGACCCCAGCATCACGCCGCCGCCCTCCGGCCAGACCAGTTCGCAGTGCACGACTTCGCCGTCAGCCTCGCCGGGCACCACGAGATGCTCCTTGAAGCCGAACCCTTCCACGAGAAACCTGATCGCGGCCGGGGCGTCCTCATAGGTCAACGTCGGCCAGCAGGTGGGTGCAGGTGTGTTCATGGCAGCTACTGTGCGGCCGGCACGTCCTCGCCGCCTTGTACGAATGGAAGCTCCGCCGCGATCCACTCGGTCGGCGTGGCCCCGCACAGCGCCCGCCAGTCCCGGTTGAAGTGCGCCTGGTCGGTGTACCCGCAGGCGGCGGCCACCTCGGTCAGCGTCGGCCGGCGTTGCCCCCGCAACATCCGGTTCGCCCGCTCGAACCGCATCACGCGGGCCATGACCTTGGGCGTCAGCCCGTACTCCGCCGCGAACCGCGCGCTCAGGTGCTGACGGCTCCACCCGACCTCGGCGGCGATCTCCCCCACCGCCACCCCGTCCGCGAGCCGCTGCCACGCCCACGCCACCTCGACCCGCTGCCGCACCGGCCGCACCAACCGGCCCAGCACGAGATCCAGCTCCGCGAACCGGTCCGCCCACGTCGCCGCCGTCTGCAGCCGTTCCCGCAGCTCGCCGGCGGGTGCGTCGAGCGCGTCCAGCCCCACCGTGAGGCCGGAGAGCTCACCGGCGGGCAGGCCGAAGAACGCCCGCATGCCCAACGGGGTGAGGTCGCACTGGACGCCGTGCTGGAACCCGTCGTGGGTGATGATCACGGCCTCGTCGTGCAGGCCGCCGCACAGCGCGGCGAACCGGCCCTGGTCCAGGTCGACCGTGCCGTCCATGGTCACGACGAGCGTCAACGACCGCGACGGCAGGCCGCGGTGGATGCCGGGCTCGGTGCGCATCCGATACCCGGAGTACCGCGTGACGAACGGCCGCAGCCTCGGGTGCGGCAGTCCGACGACGTGCTCGACGTCCACCCGGCCGATGCTAGAACAGCTCGCCCAGAACCAGCAGTCCGGCGCCGACCGGAACCAGGTCCGCGCCGAACGAGGTCACGCTCACGTCCACCTCGGGCATCGCGCGCAGGTACAACTCCGGCGACTGCAGCACCTTCCGTCCACTCAGGACGATCTGGTCGAGGTCCAGCAGCTGCACCAGGTTCGTCACCGCGGCGGCGAGCACCCGTGCCGCCTCGACCCCGGTGGCGGCGGCGTGCACCACCTCGACGCACCCACGCCGTCCGCAGACGCACAACGGCCCGTCCAGCTGGATCGTCGTGTGCCCGAACTCGCCCGCACCGGACCGTGCGCCGCGGTGCACCTCGCCGTCGAGCAGCAACCCCACGCCCAGACCGGTGCCGACGAACACCAGGGCGGCGTCGCGCAGAGGTCGTCGCCAAGCCTCGGCCAGCACCGCCGCGTTGGTGTCCTTGTCCACCACCACCGGCAGCCCGAGCCGTTCCTCCGCCAACGCCCGCAACGGCACGGAAGACCACCCCGGCAGACCGTTCGGCGACACCACGCCGTCGCGGAAGTCGAGCGGGCCGGCGATCCCGATGCCGAGCCCGAGCACCTTCTCCTCCGGTCGCACCAACGACTCCAGCGCGTCCAGGACGTCGGCCGGCGTGAACATCGGTGCCAGCGGCCGCACGGACGCCGACACCACCTCACCGGTCAGGCCGAGCCGCACCACGCGCAGCTCGTCGCGGTCGACGTAGGCCCCGTAGGCGTGCGCCCCGTCCGCGGCGAGCTGGAGCGCGGTCCTGGGCTTGCCCCGGCCACCGTCGCGCATCGTGCCGGTCTCCTCCAGCAGTCCGGCGTCGATGAGCCGCGCCACGATCTTCGACACGGCCTGCGGGGTCAGTCCGGCCTGTTCGGCGATGGAAGCCCTGCTCAGAGCACCGGACCGGACCAGCCGCAACACGGTCCGGTCGTTGTGCGAACGCAGCGAGGTGAGGTCCACCTAGCCATTATGCAACAGCGTTGCTTTAATCGGGGCATGACACGAGTCGGACTGCTGGGCTACGGCATCGCGGGACGCGTCTTCCACGCGCCGCTCATCTCGGCCACGGAGGGCATGGACCTCGTCGCCATCGTCACGGCGAACCCGGAGCGGCAGGCGCAGGCCCGTGCCGCCCACCCGGACGCGAAGATCGTCACCGCCGACGAGCTGTTCGCGATGGACCTCGACCTGATCGTCGTCGGCACCCCGAACCGCACGCACGTCGAGTACGCGCGGAAGGCGATCGACAAGGGCGTCGCGGTGGTCGTGGACAAGCCGTTCGCGCCGACCTCAGCGGACGCGAAGGAGCTCGTGGCGGCCGCGCAGGCGAAGGGCGTGCCGCTGACGGTCTTCCAGAACCGCCGCTGGGACAGCGACTTCCGCACCGTCCGCAAGATCATCGGCCGGCTGGGCGACATCCGGCGGTTCGAGTCGCGTTACGAGCGCTGGGTGCCGGAGATCTGGGACAACTGGCGCGAGTTCGGTGCTCCCGAGGAGGCCGGGGGCCTGCTCTACGACCTCGGCGCGCACCTCGTCGACCAGGCACTGCAGCTGTTCGGGCCGGTCAGCAGCGTCTACGCGGAACTGGACCTGCGCCGGCCGGGCGTGCAGGTCGACGACGACGTGTTCGTGGCACTGACGCACCGCAACGGCGTCCGCTCGCACCTGTGGGCCAGCGCCCACGCCGCCCACCACGGCCCGCGGTTCCGCGTGCTCGGCAGCGAGGGCGCGTTCGTGATCGACGGCATGGACGAGCAGGAGGACGCCCTCGACGCCGGCCGCCGCCCGACCGACCCGGACTGGGGTTACGAGACCCGCAGCGGCCAGCTCGGCGTCCTCGGCGAGACGGTCGAGGTGCCCGTCGAGCTGGGCGCCTACGAGACGTTCTACGCGCAGCTGCAGGCCGGGCAGATCCCCGTCGACCCCGCGGACAGCGTGTACGCGCTCGAAGTCATCGAGGCCGCCTTCACGTCCGCGCGCGAGAACCGGGTGGTGCAGCTGTGAGCCTCACCAGCGAAGAGCTGCTCGCCCAGGAGCGGCGCCTGCAGTTCGCCCGCTTCGGCAACGACGTCGCGATCGAGCTCGGCCTGCACCTGCTCGACGCGGCCCGCGAGCAGGGTCTGCCGGTCGCGATCTCGGTGCAGCGCAACGGACATCGGCTCTTCCACGCCGCACTGCCCGGCACCGCGCCGAACAACGACAGGTGGCTGGAGCGCAAGGCCCGCGTGGTCGACCTGTTCGGGCACAGCTCGTTCTACGTCGGCACGCAGTTCCGCGAGAAGGGCACGACGTTCGAGGCGGAGTCCCGGCTGGACCCGGACCTCTACGCGGCGCACGGCGGCGTCTTCCCGATCATCGTCCGCGGCACCGGCCCGGTCGGCACGGTCGGCGTGTCCGGGCTGCCCCAGGCCGAGGACCACGAGTTCGTCGTCACTCACCTGGAATCTTTCCTGAACTCGCGTGACGCGTAATAGCCACGAATAGCCGTTGGTACAAAATGCGGACACACCACTTCGAGTGGGTTGAGTTCCACTCGGAGTGGTGTTGTATAGCAGCCCGGCATGGTTCACCAATGCGCACAAAAGGGTGACCTTACTGGGCCAAACGAGTGCCGCATTCCACGTTGACAGGACTACCGGGAGTTGTACTCTCCGTAGCATCGACAGGCCTAAGGCACCCACCCGAATGTCGCCTTTTTGGCCCCTTCACAGCGCTCAATTACGAGAACTAACGTCCTTTCCGGCTTATCGGATTGGTCCATTAGCGCAGTGCGACAGATGGGGTGTGGGTTGTGACTGTGACGGATTCTGACCTCAATGAGGGCCGTCAGCAGCTGAGTTTGGGTACGGCCGCCGCGCGAAATCTGGCCACGACCACCAAGTCCGTCCCGCAGATGCAGGGAATCACTTCCCGCTGGCTGCTCAAGGTGCTTCCCTGGGTCCAGGCCGCGGGCGGTGCGTACCGGGTGAACCGCCGGCTCAGCTACACGCTGGGCGACGGCCGGCTCTCGTTCACCAACATCGGCGCGGAGATCCGCGTCGTGCCCCAGGAGCTGACCGAGCTGCCGCTGCTCAAGGGCTTCGACGACGACGCCGTGCTCACCGCGCTGGCCGGGCGCTTCCAGCAGCGGGAGTTCGGCATCGGCGACGTGATCGTCGAGAAGGGCCGTCCGCAGGACACCGTCGTGCTGATCGCCCACGGCAAGGTCGACAAGATCGGCACCGGCGAGTACGGCGGCGAGACCGTCCTGGGCAACCTGGCCGACGGCGAGTACCTCGGCGAGACCGTGCTGGCCGGGCCGCAGGGCGAGTGGGAGTACACCGCCAAGGCCGTCACCCCGGTCACCGTCCTCACGCTGTCCTGGGAGGACTTCCAGGCCCTCAACGGCGAGGCCGGCGGACTGCGCGCGCACATCCAGCAGACCTACAACAGCCGCAACAAGCCGCAGAACGACTTCGGCGAGGCCGAGATCGGCATGGCGGCGGGTCACGAGGGCGAGCCGGTGCTGCCCGGCACGTTCGTCGACTACGAGCTCTCACCGCGCGAGTACGAGCTGAGCGTCGCGCAGACCGTGCTGCAGGTCCACACCCGCGTCGCGGACCTCTACAACCACCCGATGGACCAGGTCGAGCAGCAGTTGCGGCTCACGATCGAAGCCCTGCGCGAGCGCCAGGAGCACGAGATCGTCAACAACCGGTCGTTCGGCCTGCTGCACAACGCCGACCTCAAGCAGCGCATCCACACCCGGTCCGGCCCGCCCACCCCGGACGACTTCGACGAGCTGCTCTCGGTGGTGTGGAAGGACCCCGGCTACTTCCTCGCCCACCCGCGCACGATCGCGGCGTTCGGCCGCGAGTGCAACAAGCGCGGCATCTACCCGCAGCACATCGACTTCAACGGCCAGTCCGTGCCGGCGTGGCGCGGCGTGCCGGTGCTGCCGTGCAACAAGATCCCGGTCTCGGACACCCGCACGTCGTCGGTGATGCTGATCCGCGTCGGCGAGCAGAACCAGGGCGTCATCGGCCTGCACCAGACCGGCATCCCGGACGAGTACCAGCCGGGCCTGTCCGTGCGGTTCATGGGCATCAACGACCAGGCGATCATCAACTACCTGGTCAGCGCGTACTACTCGGCCGCGATCATGGTGCCGGACGCGATCGGCATTCTCGAGCACGTCGAGCTGGGCCGCGAAGGCTGATGGCCTCGTTCACCATGCCGGAGTTCTACGTGCCCCACCCGGCGCGGATGAACCCGCACCTCGAACGCGCCCGCGCCCATTCGACGCAGTGGGCGCGGGACATGGGGATGCTCGGCACCGGCGTGTGGACGCCGGAGATCCTCGCGGGCGACGACTACGGGTTCATGTGCGCGTGGACCCACCCGGACGCGCCCGCGGAGATCCTCGACCTCATCACGGACTGGTACGTCTGGGTCTTCTACTTCGACGACGAGTTCTTCGCGGAGTTCAAGAAGTCCGCGGACGTGGCGGGGGCGAAGGCGTACCTGGACCGGCTGCCGGCGTTCATGCCGATCAACGGCACCGACACGACGCCGGAACCCCGCAACCCCACCGAACGCGGCCTCGTCGACCTGTGGCAGCGGACCATCCCGCTGATGTCGCCCGACTGGCGGCGCCGGTTCACCACGAGCACCCACAACCTGCTGCTCGAATGCATGTGGGAGATCAAGAACATGGCGTCCGGCACCGTCGCCAACCCCATCGAGTACATCGAGATGCGCCGCAAGGTCGGTGGCGCGCCGTGGTCCGCGAACCTGGTGGAGGTCTCCGAGGCGGCCGAGGTGCCCGCGTCCCTCGCGGGCACCCGGCCGCTGCGGGTCCTCTCCGACACGTTCTCCGACGCGATCCACCTGCGCAACGACATCTTCTCGTACGAGCGGGAAGTGCAGCGCGAGGGCGAGAACTCCAACGGGGTGCTCGTGTTCGAGAAGTTCTTCGGCCACGACACGCAGACCGCGGTCGAGGCGGTGAACAACCTGCTGACCTCGCGGCTGCACCAGTTCGAGAACACCGTGTTCACCGAACTGCCGCAGCTGTTCGCCGAGCACGGGGCCGGCCCGCTGGAACAGGCGCGCGTGCTCAAGTACGTGAAGGGGCTGCAGGACTGGCAGTCCGGCGGGCACGAGTGGCACCTGCACGCCGGCCGTTACACCAAGGTGGAGGGTGGCGGCGCGGGCAACAGCGCGTTCTTCCGCACGATCCTGCGCGGACCGACCGGTCTGGGCACGTCCGGCGCGTGGCTGGGGGTGAGTCGTGGCTGAGTTCGGCATGCCTTTCGCGGCAAGGCTGTCACCGTACGCGGACCGCGTACGCCAGCACACGAAGACGTGGGTGCGGGACACGGGCATGCTGAACGGCGCGCCGTGGACCGAGGCGTTCTACGACGCCGCCGACTACGGCGGTTTCGGCCCGCTGACCCACCCCACGGCCTCGCTGGAGGACCTGAAGCACATCAACGACTGGCACACGTGGGGCTTCTACGTCAGCGACGCGTTCCTGGAGGGCTTCCTCCGCCCGCGCAACGTCGTCGGTGGCAAGGCCTTCGTCGCCCGGCTCAAGTCCGTCCTGACCGGCTCGGTCACCCCGATGAGCCCGGCGGAGAAGGGCTTGGCGGATCTGGTTTCCCGGTCCACGTTGGACGATTTCGACCAGGAGCACCTCGGCGAGTACCTGGACGCGTTGCTGTGGGAGCTGCACAACACCGCTCAGGGCCGGGTGCCCGACCCGATCGACCTCGTGGAGATGCGCCGGCGTTCGATCGCCACCCAGCTGTCCGCGAAGCTCGCGCGCAAGTCCGTCAACGCCGAGCTGCCCGCGGAGTTGTTGCGCAACAGCACAATGCGCGCGCTCGTGGACTCGTTCGGCGACGTTCCCGCGCTGCGCCAGGAGATCGTCGGGTTCGACCGCCTCTACGGCACCGGTGGGAGCACCACCAGCGCGGTGCTCGCCGTGCGGCAGTTCTTCGACTGCGAGCAGCAGCAGGCGGTCTCGATCGTGGCCGACCTGATCGCGGCTCGGTTGCGGCAGATCGTCGCGATCATCGGCGAGCTGCCGTCGATCGCGGCCGAGTACGACCTCGACGCCCAGGCGAAGGCCGGGCTGCACCGGTACGTCGAAGCCCTGAAGTCGTGGCTGGCCGGTGAGCTGCTCTGGACCCAGCGCTCCGGTCGTTTCACCTTCTCCCCCACCCGGAAGTCGTTCCACGCACCGTCAGGACTCGGCACCGCCGCGATCCTGGTTCGCTCATAGATTGGACTCGCAGTGACTGTTACCGATCCGGGCCCCGGGATCGACGAGAAGCAGCTGAGCCTTTCCACGGCCGCGGCCCGCAACCTCGCGACGACCACCAAGTCCGCACCGCAGATGCAGGGCATCTCACCGCGCTGGCTGCTGCGCATGCTGCCGTGGGTCGAGGCCAAGGGCGGCGCGTTCCGGGTCAACCGGCGCCTCACGTACGCCATCGGTGACGGCCGGATCACGTTCACCAGCGTCGGTTCCGAGGTGCGGGTCATCCCGCAGGAGCTGGCGGAGTTCGTGCTGCTGCGCGGGTTCGAGGACGAGGCGGCGCTGACCGCCGTGGCGAACCGGTTCCAGCAGCGCGAGTACGAGCCGGGTGAGGTGATCGCGCAGCGCGGCGAGCCCGTCGACGAGATCGTCGTCATCGCGCACGGCAAGGTCGCCAAGACCGGCGTCGGCGAGTACGGCGACGACGTGGCGTTGGGCACCATGGCGGACGGCGAGTACATCGGTGACGAGCCGGTCCTGGGCGGGGTCGAGAAGAACTGGAGCTTCACCGCGCGCGCGTTGACGCCGACGACCGCCGTCGTGCTGTCGCGGGCGACGTTCAACCAGCTCAACGGGCAGATCCAGCCGTTGCGCGACCACATCGCGCAGCAGCTGGCGAGCCCGTCGAGCGCGTCGAACAAGCACGGCGAGGCCGAGATCGACATCGCGTCGGGCCACGACGGCGAACCGACGCTGCCCGGCACGTTCGTGGACTACGAGCTGCGGCCGCGTGAGTACGAGCTGTCGGTGGCGCAGACGATCCTGCGCGTCCACACGCGCGTGGCGGACCTCTACAGCCAGCCGATGGACCAGGTCGAGCACCAGTTGCGGCTGACGATCGAGGCGCTGCGCGAGCGGCAGGAGTTCGAGCTCGTCAACAACAAGGAGTTCGGCCTGATCGCGAACGCCGACCTCAAGCAGCGGATCAGCACCCAGACCGGTCCGGTGACGCCGGACGACATGGACGAGCTGATCTCCCGGCGCCGCAACACCAAGCTGATCCTCGCCCACCCCAAGGCGATCGCCGCGTTCGGCCGGCAGCTGTCCGCACGCGGCCTGTACACGCCGACGGTCGAGGTCGAGGGCAAGCCGCTGCAGTCGTGGCGGGGCATCCCGATCGCGCCGTGCGACAAGATCCCGGTCAGCAAGAACGGCACCACGTCGATCCTCGCGATGCGCCTGGGCGAGGAGAAGCAGGGTGTCGTCGGCCTGCGCCAGACCGGCATCCCCGACGAGTACGAGCCCGGCCTGAACGTGCGGTTCATGGGCATCGACGAGCACGCGATGCTCAAGTACCTGGTGTCGACGTACTACTCGGCCGCGGTGCTGGTGCCGGACGCGCTGGGCGTGCTGGAGAACGTGGAGATCGGTCTCTAGCCATGACCGCCGAACTGACCGAACCTCTCGCGGCGGGCAGACCCGCCGGCGAGGTGCTCGCGTGGAGCCGGGGCCTCGTGCTCCCGGCTCTGCGCAAGGCCGTCGAACAGCTGCCGCCGTCGCTGCGCACCGTCGCGGAGTACCACCACGGGTGGCGCGACGAGTACGGCAACCCGGTGCTGGAGAACGGCGGCAAGGCCATCCGGCCGGCACTGGTGCTGCTGGCGGCGGAGGCCGTCGGCGGCAGTGCCTCGTCCGCCGTGCCCGCGGCGGTCGCCGTGGAGCTGATCCACAACTTCTCGTTGCTGCACGACGACGTGATGGACCGCGACACGACCCGCCGGCACCGGGCCACGGCCTGGACGGTGTTCGGGGTCAGCGCGGCGATCCTGGCCGGTGACGCGTTGCAGGCGCTGGCGGTGGACGTGCTGGCGGCGTCCGGGCATCCGCGCGCGCTGGAGGCGATCCGGACGCTGGGCGACGCCGTGGTGGCGTTGCTCGACGGGCAGGCGTTCGATCTCGACTTCGAGACGCGTTCGGACGTGCGAGTGTCCGAAGTGGAGCGGATGGCACGGGGCAAGACCGGCGCTCTGCTCGGCGCCTCAACGGCTTTGGGCGCGCTGTTCGGCGGAGGCACCGACGAGCAGATCGAGGCCATGCGCGGTTACGGCGCCGAGCTGGGCCTCGCGTTCCAGCACGTGGACGACCTGCTCGGCATCTGGGGCGACCCGGCGGTGACCGGCAAGGCCGCGCACTCCGACCTCATGAGCCGCAAGAAGTCCCTGCCGATCGTGTACGCGCTGAACTCCGGCGCCGTCTACGCGGCCGAGCTCGCGTCGGTGTACTTCGGCTCGCAGGAGATGAACGCGGAAACGCTTGCGCGGGCGGCTTCTCTCGTCGACCTGGCCGGTGGCCGTGCCTGGAGCCGGACGCAGGCCGACGAGCTGCACACGCAGGCCCTGGTCCACCTCGGCGAGGCCTCGCCGACCGCCCGCGCGGCGGTCGAGCTGGGCACGCTCGCGCAGCTGGTCACCGATCGAGACCACTGAAAGGCCTCAGATGACGGAAAATCCGCCGCGTTCGGTGCTGCTCGCCTCACCCCGGTCGTTCTGCGCCGGGGTGGAGCGCGCCGTCGAGATCGTGGAACGGCTGCTCGACCAGCGCGGCGGCCCCATCTACGTGCGCAAGCAGATCGTGCACAACATCCACGTCGTGCGTGCTCTGGAAGCCCGTGGCGCGGTGTTCGTGGAGGAGCTCTCCGAAGTGCCTTTCGGTGCCACGGCGGTCTTCTCCGCGCACGGCGTCTCCCCCGCCGTGCGCGCCGAGGCCGTCGAACGGTCGTTGGACGTGCTCGACGCGACCTGTCCGCTCGTGGCGAAGGTGCACTCCGAGGCGCGGCGGTTCGCCGAACGCGGCGACACGATCGTCCTCATCGGACACGCCGGGCACGAGGAGGTCGAGGGCACGCTGGGCGAGGCTCCCGACCGGATCGTGCTGGTGGAGACCGTCGCGGACGTCGAGGCGCTGGACATCGCCGGACCGGTGTCGTACCTGACGCAGACGACGCTGGCCGTGGACGAGACGGCAGAGGTGATCGAGGCGCTGCGCCGGAAGTTCCCCGAGCTGCGCGGACCGGGTTCGGACGACATCTGCTACGCCACGACGAACCGGCAGGTGGCGATCAGGGAGGTCGCGGCGCGGTCGGACCTCGTGCTGGTGGTGGGCTCGAAGAACTCCTCCAACTCGGTGCGGATGGTCGAGCTGGCGGCCCGCGGCGGCACGCCCGCCCACCTGGTCGACGACGCCTCGGAGATCGATCCGGCGTGGTTGACCGGGGTGTCGACGGTCGGGGTGTCCGCCGGTGCCTCGGCACCGCCCGGACTGGTGGACGAGGTGGTGTCGGCGTTGCGGGCCATGGGTCCGATCTCCGTGTCCACGCACACGACCGCCACCGAGACGATCTCCTTCACGGTGCCGCCGGCGGTGCGCCGTGCTGGCTGACATCACCTCGCCCGCGGACGTCCGCGCGCTTCCGTCCGTCTCGCTGCGGCCGTTGGCCGAGGAGATCCGGTCGTTCCTGATCTCGAAGGTGCACCGGACCGGCGGGCATCTCGGCCCGAACCTCGGCGCCGTCGAACTGACGATCGCGGTGCACCGGGTGTTCGCGTCGCCGGTCGACGTCGTGCTGTTCGACACCGGGCACCAGTCGTACGTGCACAAGATGCTGACCGGGCGTTGCCCCGACTTCGACTCCCTGCGCCAGGCCGGTGGCATGTCCGGCTACCCGTCCGCCGCCGAGTCCGCGCACGACGTGATCGAGAACTCGCACGCCTCCACCGCACTGTCCTATGCGGACGGTCTGGCCAAGGCGTTCGAGCTCGCCGGCGTGGACCGGCGGGTCGTGGCGATCGTCGGCGACGGCGCGCTGACCGGCGGGATGTGCTGGGAGGCGCTCAACAACATCGGCGGGTCGTCGCGGCCGGTCGTGGTGCTGCTGAACGACAACGGCCGTTCGTACGACCCGACGGCGGGCGGCTTCGCGGCGTCGTTGCTGGCCGGGACGGCCCGCGGTCTGTTCGAGGCGCTGGGACTGGCCTACATCGGTGAGGTCGACGGCCACGACGTGCACGCCGTCGAGAACGCCCTGTGGGAGGCCAAGGCGCTGGGCCGGCCGGTGGTCGTGCACTGCAAGACCGTGAAGGGCAAGGGTTACCAGGCCGCCGAGACCGACGAGGCCGACCGCATGCACGCGGTCGGCGCCTCCGGTTCGTCCGGCGGCCGCACCTGGACCGACGTGTTCTCCGACGAGATCGTCGCGATCGGGGCGGACCGCCCGGACGTCGTCTGCCTGACCGCCGCGATGCTCGAACCCGTGGGCCTGCGCCCGTTCGCCGAACGCTTTCCCACTCGTGTCTTCGACGTGGGCATCGCCGAGCAGCACGCCGTGACATCGGCCGCCGGCATGGCGATGGGCGGCTTGCACCCGGTGGTCGCCATCTACGCGACCTTCCTGTCGCGTGCCTTCGACCAGCTGCTGATGGACGTGGCGCTGCACCGGCTGCCGGTGACGTTCGTGCTGGACCGAGCCGGCGTGACCGGCCAGGACGGCGCGTCGCACCACGGCATGTGGGACGCCTCCGTGCTGCCCGTCGTACCCGGCCTGCGCCTGGCCGCCCCGCGCGACCCGTCGTCGCTGGCGTCGCTGCTGCGCGAAGCCGTCGGGGTGTCCGACGGTCCGACCGTCGTGCGCTACCCGAAGGCCGCGGCCGGCCCGGACGTGCCGGCGTTGCGCCGGGTGAGCCACTTCGACGTGCTGCGCGAGGTCCCCGGCGCCGAGGTGCTGCTGGTCGCGGTGGGCCCGCTGGCCGGCCCGTGCCTGGCCGCGGCCGAAGAACTGGCCGCACACGCCGTGCGCGTCAACGTGGTCGACCCGAGGTGGACCGCACCCCTGGACCCGCACCTCGTGAAGTACAGCGGTCAACACCGCCTGGTGCTCGCCGTGGAGGACACGACGTCGACAGGCGCCCTGGGCGCGCGGCTCGGCCAGGCCCTGCCCGGCCACCGCGTGGCCACGTTCGCCCTGCCGCCGCGCTTCCTGCCGCACGACTCACGCGCCCGCATCCTGCGCGCACACGGCCTGGACGCGGCCGGCATCACGACGAGCGTGCTGAAGCGCCTCGGCGTGAAGTGACCACCCACCCGACCGCGAACGACACCGCGATCGCCCCGGCCCCCACCACCGGCGCCTTCACCTCGGCAGGCAGGTCGAGCGGCCGCATCGCGGTCGCCAGACCGAGCAGGATCGGCCCCTGCACGACGAACGCGACGTAGGCGGACCGCGCCAGCCCTTCCGCGAAGGGCCCCTGCCCGGTCAGCCGCCGTTGCGCCAGCCCGACGAGCCACAAACTGCCCGCGACCACCAGCACCCCCTCGACCAGCGCCAGCGCCGCCGCCTGCCACCTCCAGCCACCGAGGAACGGCTCCGCGTTGTGGGCGAGATCCAGCACACCCAACAGGGCCGCCGCGACGGGCAACGCCGCGATCGTGGCGATGACGACGTTGCGACTGGTCCGGTAGAGCTCGTCCGGCACCCGCTCCGCGAGCGTCAGACCACCGACCGCGCCGAGCAGGAACATGCCGAGACACTGCGGCCACCACCACAGGTGCAGGTCGCCGATCTGCCCGCTGCGCGCCGGAAACACCAGCCGCGTCAGGAAAGTCGTGCAGGCCACCACCATCGTCGTGCCGAAGACGGTCCTACCGGTGATGGCGCGTTCTCTCACCGGCGGCGCGAACGCCAGCGCGACGCTGAAGACCAGCAGCACCCCCACGAACCACAGCGATCCGCTGTCCAGCAACGGCTCCCGCCGCGTGAACGCCTGCCACCAGCTCACGTCCCGCCCCGCGCCGTTGTACGCGATCCACACGGACGTCGGCCACACGAGGACCGCACTGACCACCCACGGGGTCCCGAGCCTCACGAGCCGCTCGACGACGAACCGCTGCCTGCCTTTGCGCTCGACCGAGCCGGGCGTGAAGATCCCGGCCATGAAGTAGAAGGTGCCCATGAAGAACAACCCGGACGGCCCGATCAGCGCCGCCAGCACCGTCTCGACGCCGGGGTGGAACGTGACCTCGTTGACCTCGTCGTACGGCCAGCCCCCGATCGCGGCGTAACCGAGCAGCGCGTGGCCGCCGATGACCCACGCCACGAGGATCACCTTCAGGTTGTCCACAGCGGACAATCTCATGCCTTCGATGGTCCGCTTCCGGGTGTGCGAACACCAGGGTCGTCGGCGGACGGGCGGAAGGGCGGACGACTCCTCGTTCTCGAAGGTGCCGCCCGCCTCCTGCTCAGTGCCTGGTGATCTCCAGCGGACCGAGCGTCAGGTCCACCGGCAACAGCCACAACCCGAGAATCAGCAGCGCGAGCAGCGCCGCGACCCGCAGTGTCGTCGACCAGTTGCCGATGACCTGGCCCATCAGCCCGACCAAACTTTCTGGCCGCTCGCCGAGCAGATGAGCGTCCTGTCCGTCCGGGTCTGGCGCGTCCTCTTCGACGCGTCTTACGGTCACTGTGTCGAGTCCTCCTTCGCTGGTGAGGAGGTGCGGCGCGGCTCCTCGTGGACGGGCAGCCACGCCACACCCGTGAAGCAGTCCCGGCGAAGGTTCGCGAACGGCTCCCTTTTGCTCAAGGGGGCCGTTCGTGCTGTTCAGACTGATTTGCGCAGAACCGCTACCGGGACCTGATCGCAACCTAACCAGGGGCGTGCGTTCGTGCGTAGCGACCAGGCGCTGACCGGTTTGCAAGCGACGGAGAGCGGCAAACGCGGTTCGGTACCACTGATCAGCCGTACCGAACAAAAACGGGCGTTTCCGCAGGTCAGAGGCCCTACAATATTCTGCGTTCCATTGGAATTCCACATTCCGGCGATACCGGAATTTCCCACAACAGCCTGCTCAGGGGCCCGGTTCGAAACCAGTTTCGGCCAGGACGGACACTTCACCGGCTTCGTATTGCGCAAATAATCGTTGACGCACCGAGATGGCGGTTCAGTACCGCTCACCGTCAACGAGCGACCGCTCACCGCTTGGAGGCGTTCCAAGCCGTTCTGATTACGGGCGGTCGCCCGTGTACACGCCGAGCGTCCGGAACCGCAGACCCGGCTCCTGGTACTCCTCCATCGCGTGCGCGATCCACCCCACGATCCGCGCGATCGCGAAGATGGCCTCCCCCGCGTCCGCCGGCATCTTGAACATCAGGCCGAGCTGGGCCAGTGCCAGGTCGATGTTCGGGAACGTCTGCAGCTGGGTGCCGATCACCTTGTCCGCCACCAGGTCGCCGTGGTTGCGCAGCAACGCGAGCAGGTGGTCGGCGCGCGGGTCGCGGTTGGCGTAGACGCGGTGGCCGAAGCCCGGGATGGGCTGGCCCGAGCGCAGGTGCTCGGCCACGGCGCCCATCGGGTCGGACTCGGCCTGGGCCAGGAAGCGGTGGGCGATGGTGGTGGCGGTGCCGTGTTTCTGGCCCTCCATCGCGCCCAGGCCGGCTGACACCACGGCGTACGGGTGAGCGTGGGCGGAGGCGGCGACGCGGGCGGCCATGGTCGAGATGGCCAGGTCGTGGTCGGCGAGCAGGATCAGGGCGGCGTTGAGCAGGCCGGGCTGCGGGGGTTCCGGTGACAGGCGGGCCCACAGGCGGTCGGCGATGTCGGTGCCCTGTGGTTTGCTGACCAGGGGGAGGGACTCGACCACGTCGGCGATCAGGGCCTTGGCGGTGGAGACCGCGCGGTCGAGGTCGAAGCGCAGCGGGTCGCCGGCGCCGGCGAGGGCCACGGCCACGCGGATGCGGTCGGTCAGCGTGGCGCTGTCCGGGAGGGCCATCCAGATCTCCTGGCCCTCCGGGAACTGCAGGCCGACGGTGTCGGCGCCGGTCCACAGCCAGTGGGCCACGTCCTCGAAGCGCTTGGTGCTGGACAGCTCCGGGACGGAGCGGCCGCGGTAGTGGAGGCGGTCGTTCTCCAGCAGGGAGATGCGGGTGCGGATGCGATCGGTCACAGCCGCCACTGCTCCGCGCGCACCAGTGCGTTGCGCCAGAGCTTCGACCTCGCCGACGTCGAACATGCTGTGCCGGTTCAGCTTCTTGCTGGTCAGCAGGCCGCGGCTGACATAGGCGTACACCGTCGCCGGTTTCACGCCCAGGCGACGGGCAGCTTGATTCGTCGTCAACATTGATTCCATCAACGTTGACTGTACATGACATGTTGACGGAACCTCTTGTACATGTTGATTGATGCACCCAAAGGGCTTAAAGACGTCGTCGTCACCACAACCCTGATCGGGGACGTGAACGGGGCCGCGGGCTACTACCACTACCGCGAGCACGACGCGATCGAACTGGCCAGGACGCGGTCCTTCGAGGACGTGTGGTTCCTCTTCGTCGAGGGGCGCCTGCCGGACGCCGAGGAGTCCGCGCCGTTCGCCGCGCAGACCGCGCAACTCCGCTCGCTACCAGCGACGATCAGCGAGGTGCTGCCCGCGATCGCGCGGTCCGGGTGCACGGCGCTCGCCGGGTTGCGGACCGCGTTGTCGATGCTGCCGAGCCAGCCGATGTGGGACGCGCCGATGAGCACCAGGAAGGCGGACGCGCTCAGGGTCAGCGCGATGACGCCGACGATCCTCGCGGCACTGCACAGGCTGAAGCTCGGACTTGATCCGATCAACCCCAGGGTTGATTTGTCAACGTCGGCGAACTGGTTGTACATGTTGACTGGACGGGAGCCGTCAACGTGGACGAGTCGTGCAGTCGAGCAGTACTTGATCGCCACGATCGACCACGGGTTCAACGCGTCGACGTTCACCGCGCGCGTGGTCGCCAGCGCGGGCGCGGACGTGGTGTCGGCGGTGACGGCGGCGATCGGGACGTTCTCCGGGCCGCTGCACGGTGGCGCGCCGGATCGGGCGTTGGAAGCGCTGGACCTCATCGGGACGCCGGACAACATCGACGCGTGGGTGCGCGAACGGATCGAGCAGGGCGACCGGATCATGGGGTTCGGGCACGCCGTCTACAAGACCGAGGACCCGCGAGCGCGCCTGCTCAAGGAGATCGCGCTGGAGCAGCCCACGCCGCTGACCGAGTTCGCGGTCACGGTCGAGCAGCGCGTCACCGAGCTGCTGGAGGAGCTCAAGCCGGGACGGCAGCTGTACGCGAACGTGGAGTTCTACGCCGGCGTGGTGATGGAGCAGTGCGGGATCCCGCGCGAGATGTTCACGCCGACGTTCGCGTGCAGCCGGGTGATCGGGTGGTGTGCCAACGCGCTCGAACAGTCCGAGGACACGAAGATCATCCGCCCGGTCGCCCGGTACACGGGACCCCAGCCGAGGATCAGCCAGCAGATCAAGTGAGGTACCGCAGGTCGTTGCGCACGCGGATGCGGTCGCGGTCTGCGACGTCGGACGAGCCCGCCAGACCGGCGTTGCGGTCGCGGTGCCGGTCGAGCCAGACGGAGATACCTGCGAGGACGAGGACGATCGCTGCAAGAGTCATGCGTAAAGTTTGCGGCCATCGATATCCCGCCAACAGTGGCAGATCTGACGTAGCGCGCTAAAATCCTGCCATGCTGCGATCGGTGGCGGTTCCGCTCATCGACGGCGTCGCGCCGTTCGAGTTCGGCCTGCTCTGCGAGGTGTTCGGCATCGACCGGACCGAGGAGGGCGTGCCTCTGATCGACTTCCGCGTGTGCGGCGAGCTCCCGAACCGGCCGGTGCCGACGAGCATCCGAGGCGTCAGCATCACGCCGGAGCACGGGTTCGACGCACTGCTGGACGCCGACCTGGTCGCCCTCCCGGCGGCGCGGATCCGGGACGTCTACCCGGAGAAGCTGCTCAAGACCGTGCAGGAGACCGAGGCGACGCTGCTCAGCGTCTGCAACGGGGCGTTCATCCTCGGCGAGGCCGGCCTGCTCGACGACCGCCGCTGCACCACGCACTGGCGCGAGACGAGGGAGTTCACCACCCGGTTCCCGAAGGCCCACCTGGACCCGGACGTGCTGTTCGTGGACGACGGCAACATCATCACCAGCGCGGGCACGGCCGCGGGCATCGACGCCTGCCTGCACCTCGTCCGGCGGGAGCTGGGCACCAAGATCGCCAACATCATCGCGCGCCGGATGGTCGTGGCGCCGCAGCGCGACGGCGGTCAGCGGCAGTTCGTGGAGCTCCCGATCCCCGAGTGCAGCTCGGACAGCCTGGAACCGGTGCTGGAGAAGGTGCTGGAGACGATCGAGGACAACCACACGGTGGCGTCCATGGCGAAGCTCGCCGTCATGTCCGAGCGCACCTTCGCGCGGAAGTTCGTCGCGGAGACCGGCACCACCCCGAACAAGTGGCTGTCACTGCAAAGAGTGCTGCACGCGCGCAGGCTGCTCGAAGAGACCGACCTGGACGTCGACGCGGTCGCCGCCAGGTCAGGCTTCGGAACAGCCGCCCTGCTCCGGCACCACTTCCATCGGGTCGTCGGCGTCGCACCGAGCGATTACCGCCGCACATTCTCCTGTCGTTAGGCGCGCGAAGACCTTCTCCGAGATCTCCCGCAGCGCCTCCACCTCGGCGTCCGAGAGCAGGTCGAACACCAGCGAACGCACGGTCTCGGCGTGCGCGGGCGCGGCGGCCTCGATCGCGGACCGGCCCAGGTCGGTCAGCACGACGAACGACCCGCGCCCGTCGCTGCGGCAGTTCTCGCGGCGCACCAGCCCGCGCTTCTCCATCCGGGCCACGTGGTGTGAGATACGACTCTTCTCCCAGTGCAACGACCGCGCGAGCTCCAGCACGCGCACGCGTTCCTCAGGCGTGTCGGTGAGCTGCACCAGCACGGCAAAGTCGGCCATCGAGATGTCCGAGTCGACCGACATCTGCCTGCTCAGGTGCGCGTTCAGTTCCCCCTGCATGCGGACGTAGGCACGCCACGCCCGCTGCTGCTCCGGTTCCAGCCATCTCGTCACGTGCTCAGCATACGGGAATAGTTGACACATCATCCACGTTCGGGCAGGGTGGATGACACTTCAACCAAATCGACCAACCGAAGGACTGGCCACCATGACCACCGCCACCAACCTCTCCGAACTGACCGGCGCCTACGTCATCGACGCCTCGCACTCCCGCATCGGCTTCGTCGCACGTCACGCGATGGTCACCAAGGTCCGCGGTGCGTTCAACGAGTTCGACGGCAAGATCGACATCGACGGTGACAAGCCGGAGAACACCACCGCCGAGGTGACCCTGAAGGTCGCCAGCATCGACACCCGCAACGCGCAGCGCGACGGTCACCTGACCACCAACGACTTCCTGGACGTCGAGAACTTCCCGGAGATCACGTTCGTCTCCACCGCCGCGAAGCAGCTCGACGACGACAACTTCGAGATCACCGGTGACCTGACCATCAAGGGCGTCACCAAGAGCGTCTCCATCCCGTTCGCCTTCGAGGGCGTGGCCGTCGACCCGTTCGGCAACACCCGCGTGGGCTTCGAGGGCTCGCACACCATCAACCGCAAGGACTACGGCGTGACCTGGAACGCCGCGCTGGAGACCGGCGGCGTCCTGGTGAGCGAGAAGGTCGTCCTCGAGTTCGAGATCTCGGCGATCAAGCAGGCCTGACCACGGCCACGGGGCACGGGGCGTGGTGGATCAGGGCCTGCGAGGTAGACCCGAGCAGCATCCCGGCGAATCCGCCACGTCCCCGCGAGCCCACCACGAGCAGCCCCGCCCGTTGCCCCAGCTCCAGCAGCAACGGGATCGGCCGCTCCCCCACCACGAGTTGTTCCACCGCGACGTCCGGGTACTTCTCCAGCCACCCGGACATTCGCGTGTTCAGCAGCGACGACCGCTCGTCGAGGTGCGCCATCGCCGCCACCAGCCGCACCCCGGACGCCGCCGCCTCGTCGAACGCGAAGCCGACGGCCGGGTCCGACTCCGGCGAGAGATCGACACCCACCACTACGGGCCCGTCGTGGTTGCCCCGCACCACCACCACGGGACTCTCACCGTGCATCGACAGGGCGACCGCCGTTGAGCCGACCAACGCTCCGGTGAACCCGCCCAGGCCGTGCGATCCCACCACGACTTCCCGCGCGCGTGCGGACTCCGCGAGCAACACGGGCGTGGGGTGTTCCATGCGCAGGTCGTGCTCCACGGGCACATCAGGTGCTTCGGACCGTGCGACGGCAACGGCCTGAGACAGCCACATCCGCCCTTGGTCGTACATCGCCGACCGCAGCTCACGTGCCGATGAGATGACTTCGGGATACCCCCGCGTGGGCAGCGTGTACGCGTGCACCAGCCGCAACGGCGCGTCGTGCAATTTGCACGTTCGCGCGGCCCACGCCACCGCTGCGAGCGCGGACGAGGACCCGTCGACACCGACCACCACAGGCAGTGCGCTCATGATCCCAAACTAGGCCCGATCGTCGTAGTGAGCCGCGTGCCGATGGTCCCCTTCTCGCAGGGTCTTTGGGCTACCGTGTCACAAATGGCGACGCGTGTTTTCCTCGTCGACGATCACGAAATCGTCCGCCGCGGCATCGCGGACCTGCTCGGCGAGGAGTCCGACCTCGAAGTGGTGGGCGACGCCGCGTCGGTCGCGGAGGCCCTGGCGAAGGTGCCGGGAGCCCAGGCCGACGTGGCGGTGCTCGACATCAGGCTCCCCGACGGCAACGGCATCGAGCTGTGCCGCGAACTGCGCAGCCGCATCCCGGGCCTGCAGTGCCTGATGCTGACGAGCTTCGCCGACGACGAGGCGCTGTTCGACGCGATCATGGCCGGCGCGTCCGGATTCGTGCTCAAGCAGATCCTGGGCGCCGACCTGGTGAACGCGGTCCGCACCGTCGCGGCGGGACAGTCGCTGCTCGACGCCCGCACGACTTCGGCTCTGCTGAACCGGATCCGGCGCGAACGCGAGGAGGGCGACCCGCTGCGCATGCTCAGCGAGCAGGAGCGCACGGTGCTCGACCTGATCGGCGAGGGCCTGACGAACCGGCAGATCGCCGAGCGGATGTTCCTCGCGGAGAAGACGGTCAAGAACTACGTCTCGCACCTGCTGGCGAAGCTCGGCATGCAGCGCCGCACGCAGGCCGCCGTGTTCGCCTCGCAGTTCCGCAAGGACGGCGAGAAGCCCCGCCAGGCCTGACAGGTCTACGTGACCGGGAGCGGCACGCGCCACACCACGCAGGCGCCGCCGCCCTCGGTCGCTCGCACCGCGAACGTGCCGCCGAACTGCTCGGCACGGCGGGCGAGGTTGCGCAGGCCGCTGCGCGAGGCTTCGGGCGGGATGCCGACTCCGTTGTCCTGCACCGTGATCACGACGTCCTCGCCGGCGTCGATCAGCACGGTGAGCTCGGTCGCCTCGGCGTGCCGCACGGTGTTGGTGACGGCCTCGCGCACCACCGCCTCGACGTGTTCGGCGAGTTCGGGTGGCACGGAGTTGTCGACGGTGCCGGACATCCGGACCGCGGGTGACAGGTGGGTCGCCTCGGTCAGGCCGGCCACGAGGTCCAGGAGCCTGCGGCGCAGTGAGGTGTTGTCCGTGGAGTGCAGGTCGAAGATGGACGTGCGGATCTCGCGGACGGTCTCGTCGAGCTGTTCCACGGCGGTCTGCAGGCGGGCGGCGATCTCCGGTTCGGTGATGCGCCGCATGGTCGCCTGCAGGGTCAGGCCCGTCACGAACAGCCGCTGGATGACGTGGTCGTGCAGGTCGCGGGCGATCCGGTCGCGGTCTTCCAGCACGTCCAGCAGGCGCTGGGAGCGTTGCTGCTCGGCGAACTCCAGTGCGACGGCCGCCTGGTCCGCGAAGGACGCGAGCACCGGCACCTGGTCGGGCAGGAAGCGGGTCTCGCCGCCCTTGCGCAGCACCACGAGCGCGCCGGTGACCGCCGGGCCCGACCTCAGCGGCACCGCCAGCGCGGACCCGAACGCCGTGCCGAGGTCGTCCACGAGCAGCGGCACGCCGGAGCGGATCACCTCGTCGACCGCGTAGTCGGCGGAGTCGAAGTCGTCGATGCGCATGCCCGCGCTCGCGGCCACGGACAGCGGTGTGTCCTCGCCGTCGCCGAGCACGACCAGGGCCGCGTCGGCGGACGCCAGCTCGACGGTGCGCTGGGTGATGAGGCGCAGGGCGTACTCGCCGGACGCGCCGCCGAGCAGTTCTGAGTTGACCTCGCCGATCGCCTCCAGCCACCGCTCGCGCATCCGGGACCGTTCGAACAGCCTGGCGTTCTCGATCGCGATGCCGGCGGCCGCGGCCAGTGCCTGCAGCACGGCCTCGTCGTCGGCGGTGAACTCGGCGGCGTCGATCTTCTCGGTCATGTAGAGGTTGCCGAACACCTCGTCGCGCACGCGCACGGGCACGCCCAGGAAGCTGTGCATCGGCGGGTGGTTGGGCGGGAAGCCGACCGACATGTCGTGCTGGGCCAGGTCGCGCAGCCGCAGCGGCGTCGGGTCCTTGATCAGCAACCCCAGCAGGCCCTTGCCCTCGGGCAGGTGGCCCATCGTGGCGCGCGTTTCCTCGTCCACGCCCACGTAGACGAACTCGGACAAATCGTCCCGCGTGCCGAGGACGCCGAGGGCTCCGTAACGGGCACCGACGAGGTCGACCGCCGCCTGGACGATGCGCTGCAGCGTCGAATCGAGCTCCAGCCCGGACGCGACGGCGAGAACGGCGCCGAGCAGCTCCTGCATGTGGTCACGCGTGGTCACGATCTCATCCATGCGGTCTCGGACCTCGTCGAGCAGCTCGTCGAGGCCTCGGCGACCGGGCACGTCAGACACGCCGACTAGATTCGCACACTTTCGCCCATCGCACGGCCCTGTCCGCCCATCGCACGGCCCTATCAAGAGAGGACCTTCGACCGTGGCCGAGCCGACGCCCCTGACCTGACAGTGTGAGCATGACGATCGCCGTGCCCGACTCACTCGGACTCGCGGGTGAGGACGTGCGCGGCGTCCTCGCGCTCGCGAGAGCCGCCGCGCCCGGCGTGCGGTTCGAGGTGCGTCCCGAGCAGATCGAGCTGCACACCACCACGCCGCACAGCAGGGAAACGCGGGTCGCGTGCGGGGTCGCGCTGCTCAACGTCCGGCTGGCGCTGCAGGGCCACGGCATCCGTCCACTGGTGACGCTGCTGCCCGGTCCGAGCGCCAACGACGCCGCCGCGGCCGTGCGGCTCGGCGGCTATCAGGAGCCCAGCCCGGACGTGCTGGCGTTGCTCCACGCGCTGCGCACGAACCGTCGCACGTGGACGACGTTCCCCGAGCTCGCCTCCTGGCGCGGCCTGTTGTCCCGCGCGGCCGAGGTGGAACGCGCGTGGCTGCACCTGGCCGGCGGGACCGAGCTGGTGCTGTGCACGTTCAACCAGGGTGCCGCGGCGGAAATCCGTGCGGGACAGGCGATGCAGCGCGTCGTGCTGACCGCCGGGACGGTGGGGATCGCCGTCTCCCCCGCACTGGACCCGATCAGCCTGTCCGCGTTGCGCGCGGATCTGCGCCCGTGCCTGGGCAACACGCTGGTGCCGCAGATGGTCCTGCGGCTGGGCGCGGGATAGGCCGTGCCCGTCCCACGGCGCGCGGGGGTCATGTGACTCGCGGCGCGGGACGGGCCGGCATCCCTCTACCCGGGGGCTCTACGTGGTGATGAACTTCGTCGGGTCGGCGACCGGGGACTCGACGACCAGGTCCTTGTACTCGTCCTCGATGCCCTTGTTGTGGATCTGGATCGCCAGCGGTGCCTCGCGGCCGGCCGGTTCCTTCTTGTCCTCGAACTTCAGGACTTCCGTCGCCTTGCACTTGGTCGCGCCGTCGGGCAACGGGCAGCACGCCATGCGCGCGACCCCGGTGTCACCGTTGGCGAGGATCTCGCACTGCGCCCACTTCTTCACGTCGATGTTCGGGTGCGGGTACTTCGTGAAGAGCTTGCCGCCACCGTTGTTGTGGCCCACCCGGTAGTCCCACGCGCCACCGTTCGGCGGCTGGAACTGGATGGCGCCGAGGCCGTTGAGCGGAGGCGTGGCGATCTTGCCCCAGATCAGCACGGTCGGCTTGTGGTTGCCGGAGATCTGGCGCACCTTGAAGATCCAGCGGAAGCTCTTGTACTGCTGCTTGTTGTAGTAGATCCAGCCGCGCGTGGTGTCCTTCTTGCTGGCGATCGCGCCGTCCTTCACGACGAACGCGTCCTTGGCGTGCATGGTCCAGCCGTCGAGCGTCTTGCCGTCGAAGATGGGCACCAGCACGGGATCCGCGGCCTGCGCCGGGGTCGTTCCCGCGACGAGCGCCAGCACGAAGGCAGCGACTATCCACAATGGACGACGAAACATCTTTTACCGTCCTCGGCTCCGAGGTGTTCGGCAGCGACGGTGCAACCCACGTTAGAACCGAGACATCGGAGCAGTCAACGGAAACCGGTGTTTCTGAAAACGGACAAACCCTACCGGGCCATCACCGCCCTCCACAGCAACCTGGCCAGCTCGGGGTGGCAGATGTCGTTGTGCGCACCGGCGATCCCGTCGATGCGGCGGATCACCGACGAGCAGTCGACGTTGTGCACCTGCCCCCTGGTGAGTTCGCCAGGAGACCCGATGTTGTGCCCGTGGGCGTAGGTGCCCTGCACGCCGTGCGCCCCGATGGCGCCGTACTTCGGGTACTCGTCGAGGTCGACCTGGCGGCCCGACCGCGCGGCCAGCGGGTAGAACCGGCCGATCGCGTAGTCGTGCGCGGAGGTCGTGACGATGATCGGGCCCGGCACGCGGGCGAGCACGCCGCGGAAGTAGCCGGAGCCGGGTTCGCCGGGCAGCCGTTCCGCGAACGACCACAGCGACATCGCGCCCTGCACCAGGGTCAGCGTCGCGGCCGGCACCACGTTCGCCATCGCGGTGGCGGTGATGCAGCCGAAGCTGTGACCCATCAGGTGGATGCGCGCGTTCGGGGCGGCCTGCGCGACCTCGCGGGCGATGCGGGCCGCGCCGCTCTCACCGAACACCTTGGCGCGCCGCTTCATCTTCCAGAACGTCAGGATCCGCAACGGCGACAGGATCCCGCCCAGCGCCGGGTCCTCCAGGCACGCGCGGTAGAGCTGCTCGGCGTCGAACGGCATCCCGTCCTCGCCGGGCAGGTCCGGGACCGAGCTCTCCAGGTAGTCGTAGGCCTGCTTGACGGCGGCCGACATCCGGCACGGGTGCTGCCGCGCGGCTTCGACGATCGTGCGCACCGCGGCGGTGCGCCCCGCTCCACCGCCGAGGCGTTGCGCGGAGGCCTTGATGAACTCGTCGGACCGCACGTCCTCGTCGCCCCACGCCTTCGAGGGCCAGTGCAGGCCCACGAGCAACGACTTGAAGCCGCCCGGAAGCCCGTGCGCCGCTTCACGTTCCGCACGGCAGTCGGCCATCGTCCTGATCCACTGCCCGTACTGCTCACGGGCGGCGGGGACGTCGCCGTTCCACCCGTGGATGAAGAAGAACACGTCGGTGACACCGCGCCGGGCGTCCCACAGGACGTCCGCGCTCTGGCGCCCCCGCTCGTTGCCGGTCTCGTCGAAGCAGACGAGGTGATAGCTGATGTCGTGACCTGGCACGGATTCTCGGGACATCGCGGATCACCACCACACACAATGCGCGCCCTACTGTTCTCCGGTTATCGGAACTCCAGCGGCTCATGTGTAGCTTCGGCGATCAGGAAAACCCGTTCGGACCAGGGGATTCACCCCGATTGCGCCGGTAGTGGCGTGCCGCGCGGACCCTGTTGCCACATGCCGGCGAACACCACTCGCGGCGCGGGTGGTCCTTCACGAAGTACAGCACGCAGCCCGGCGCATGACAGGCGCGCAACGACGACCGGCCCGCCCCGGTGAACAGGTCCACCGCCTCCGCGGCGATCGAGGCGAGCGCCTGGCGGGCGGGCGAACCCTCGCTCTCGTTGTCCCGCAACAGTTCCCCGTCCCGCACGGTCAGCTGCGGCCACTGCGGCGCGCTCCTCGCCGCGCGGTTCACCTCGGCCACCGCGCGCCCCAGGTCACGATCCCGCGCGATCGCACGCGTGTCCTCGGTGAGCACGCCGGCGAGGTCCCGCAGTGCCTGCCGCAGCGCGCGAAAGGCCTCCAGGTCGTCCTGACCGACCGGCACGCCCAGGAAGTCGCGGAGTCCACCGACCGTGATCAGGTCGTCGTTCACCCGCGACCGATTGGCCCAGATGGTGTTCATCAGCAGGACCGGACGGGGTTCGTCGGGCGTCAGCACGTCTAACGGTAACACAGGCTTGCATTCGTTAGACAATCGTTCTAACGTTTGCAGCGTCGCCCAACCGTTGGAAGGACCTCCCGTGACCCTCGTGCCCCCGTTCGACGCCGACACGGCCCGGGAGAAGGTGCGGGCCGCCCAGGACGCCTGGAACACCCGCGACCCGCACCGCGTGGCCGCCGCCTACACGCCGGACTCGGTGTGGCGCAACAGGTCCGAGTTCGTCCGGGGCACCGATGAGATCGTCGCGTTCCTGACGCGGAAGTGGCAGCGCGAGCACGAGTACGTGCTGCGGAAGTCGCTCTGGGCCTTCGGGGACGACCGCATCGCCGTGCGCTTCCAGTACGAGTGGCACGACGACGAGGGCCAGTGGTGGCGCAGCTACGGCAACGAGAACTGGGAGTTCGCACCGTCCGGCCTGATGAGCCGGCGCGAGGCGAGCATCAACGACATCAGGATCGCGGCAGCGGACCGCCGCGTCGACCCGGACTCGACCTACGAGATCCCGACGGAGTAGCGAGATGCACGTCGAAGCGTTGTGGCGCTACCCGGTGAAGTCGCTCGGCGGCGAACCGCTCCAGGAAGCCGACTTCACGAGCGACGGCGTGGCGGGCGACCGGCTCGTCCACGTCCAGGGGCCGCGCGGGGTGCTGACCGGGCGCACGCGGTACGGCCTGCTCACCATCCCCGCCTCCACCGGCCCGGACGGCCCGCTGGTGGACGGGCATCCGTGGGACAGCTGGGAGGCCCACACGCGCGTGCTCCCGTTCGGCGGCCGGCTCACCCGCTACACCGGACCGGAACGCTTCGACGTGCTCAACGTCCTGGTGGCCACCGACGGTCAGGTGGAGGCGGCCGGGATCGACGTGCGGCGGCTGCGGCCCAACATCCTCATCGGCGGTGTCGAGCCCGGCGAGGAGGAGGGCTGGCCCGGCCACGCGCTGGTGGCCGGCGACGTCGTGATCGGCATGTTCAAGCAGCGCGCCCGGTGCGTCGTCACGACGATCGATCCCGACACCGGGGCGCAGGACCTCGACGTGCACCGGCGGATCCGGCACGAGTTCGGCGGCGTGCTGTGCCTGGACAGCTGGGTGATCCGGCCGGGCACGATCGAGGTCGGCGATCCCGTCGAGGTGGTGCCGACCGACGAACTGCCCGGCCACATCGGCGGGTGGATCGTCGGCCGGCCGTATGCCGTCTAGATGTTGCGGCGGTACTGGCCGCCCACCTCGAAGAAGGCCTCGGTGATCTGGCCGAGCGTGCACACGCGTGCGGCGTCCATCAGCACGGCGAACACGTTCTCGTTCGTCTGCGCCACCTCACGCAGCCGCGCGAGCGCCTTCTGCGCCTCGTCGCGGTGCGCCGCCTGGAACGCACGCGTGCGCTCGACCTGGGACTGCTTCTCCTCTTCCGTGGCGCGGGCGAGCTCGATCTTCACGTGCTCCCGCTCCCCGCCCTCGGGCAGGAAGGTGTTGACGCCGACCAACGGCAGCGAGCCGTCGTGCTTGCGCTGCTCGTAGAGCATCGACTCGTCCTGGATGCGGCCGCGCTGGTAGCCGGTCTCCATCGCGCCGAGCACGCCGCCGCGTTCGGAGAGGCGGTCGAACTCCATCAGCACGGCCTCTTCGACCAGGTCGGTCAGCTCGTCGATGACGAACGAGCCCTGCAACGGGTTCTCGTTCGCGGACAGGCCCCACTCCTTGTTGATGATCATCTGGATGGCCATCGCGCGGCGGACGGACGACTCCGTGGGAGTGGTGATCGCCTCGTCGTAAGCGTTGGTGTGCAAGGAGTTGCAGTTGTCGTACAGGGCGCACAACGCCTGCAGTGTCGTGCGGATGTCGTTGAAGTCCATCTCCTGCGCGTGCAGCGAACGACCCGAGGTCTGCACGTGGTACTTGAACTTCTGCGAACGCTCCGCGGCGCCGTAGCGGTCGCGCATGGCCACGGCCCAGATCCGGCGCGCCACACGGCCGATGACGCTGTACTCGGCGTCCATGCCGTTGGAGAAGAAGAACGACAGGTTCGGCGCGAAGTCGTCGATGTGCATGCCGCGCGCCAGGTACGACTCGACGTAGGTGAACCCGTTGGCCAAGGTGAAGGCCAGCTGCGAGATGGGGTTCGCCCCGGCCTCGGCGATGTGGTAGCCGGAGATCGACACCGAGTAGAAGTTGCGCACCTGCTGCTGGATGAACCACTCCTGGATGTCCGCCATCATGCGCAGCGAGAACTCCGTGGAGAAGATGCAGGTGTTCTGGCCCTGGTCCTCCTTGAGGATGTCGGCCTGGACCGTGCCGCGGACGTTCGAGAGCGCGTACGCCCGCAGCCGCTCGTACTCGGAGGCGTCCGGCTCGCGGCCGTGCTCCGCGCGGAACCCGTCGACCTGCTGGTCGATCACCGTGTTGAGGAAGTACGCGAGGATCGTCGGCGCCGGGCCGTTGATCGTCATCGACACGGACGTGGTCGGCGCGACCAGGTCGAAGCCGTCGTACAGGGCCTTCATGTCGTCCAGCGACGCGATCGAGACACCGGACGTGCCGATCTTGCCGTAGACGTCCGGCGGGGTGTCGGGGTCGCGGCCGTAGAGCGTCACCGAGTCGAACGCGGTCGACAGGCGGGTGGCCGGACTGCCCTTCGACAGGTACTTGAAGCGGCGGTTGGTGCGGAACGCGTCACCCTCGCCCGCGAACATGCGCGCCGGGTCCTCGCCCTCGCGCTTGAACGGGAAGACGCCTGCGGTGTACGGGAAGAAGCCCGGCAGGTTCTCCTTGCGCAGGAACCGCAGCAGCGAGCCCTCGTCGTCGTAGCGCGGCAGGCTGACCCGGCGGACCTGGTTGCCGGACAACGTCTCCCGCGTGAGCCTGGTGTGGATCTCCTTGTCCCGCACCTTGAACACGAGCTCGTCGCCGGAGTACTGCTCGCGGGTCCTCGGCCACTCGGCGAGCAGCTCCTGCGTCTCGCGGTCGACCTTGCGCTCGGCGTCGGCGGCCAGTTCCGCGATGTCCGCGACGCCCTTGCCCGCCGCTTCCAACGCCTTCTGCGCGCCGGTCAGCTGGGTGTGCGCGCGGACCGCCTCGACCTGCTCGTCGGTCTTGCGGTGGTAGCCGCGCACGGTGTCGGCGATGTCGCTGAGGTAGCGGGCGCGAGACGCCGGCACGATCGTGGACGCCGACGTGGACGTCTTGCCGTTGACGGGCGCGAGAGAGCCTTCCTCAACGGCCAGCCCGTGCTCCACGAGCCCATCGCGCAGGAACTGGTAGAGCGCGGTCACGCCGTCGTCGTTGAACGTCGCGGCGGACGTGCCGAACACCGGCATGTCCTCCCACTTGGCGCCGAACGCCTCGCGGTTGCGCACCATCTGCCGTGCCACGTCACGACGCGCGTCCTCGGCACCGCGCCGCTCGAACTTGTTGATCGCCACGGCGTCGGCGTAGTCGAGCATGTCGATCTTCTCCAGCTGCGACGCGGCACCGAACTCCGGCGTCATCACGTACAGCGAGAAGTCCACGAACGGCACAATGGCCGCGTCACCCTGACCGATACCGGGCGTCTCGACGATGACCAGGTCCGCACCGGATGCCTTGCACGCCACGATGGCCTGCTCCAGCCCGTCCGGGATCTCGCTGCCCGCACGACGCGTGGCCAGCGAACGGAAGAACACGCGGTCGCCGTCGAGGCAGTTCATCCGGATCCGGTCGCCGAGCAGCGCGCCGCCACCGCGGCGCCGCGTCGGGTCGACGGCCAGGACCGCGATGCGCAGCTTGTCCTGCTGGTCGAGCCGGAACCGGCGCACCAGCTCGTCGGTCAGCGACGACTTGCCGGACCCACCGGTGCCCGTGATACCCAGGACCGGCACCTTGCGCGTGGTCTCCAGCGGCTCGGCGGTACCGGCCTCGATGTGCGTGATCGCCCGCGCCAGCGCCTCGTCCGCGCCGGTGAGCAACGCGTCGTGGCTGAACGGTGCGGTGAGCGCGTGGTCGCACTCCTCGATCATCAGGTTGATCATGCGGGCCAGCCCGAGCGTCTGCCCGTCCTGCGGCGAGAAGATCCGCGCGACCCCGCGGGAGTGCAGCAGCTCGATCTCCTCGGGGACGATGACGCCGCCACCGCCGCCGTAGACGCGGATGTGCCCGGCGCCGCGTTCGTTCAGCAGCTCCACGAGGTACGAGAAGTACTCGACGTGCCCACCCTGGTAGGCGCTGATGGCGACGCCCTGCACGTCCTCCTGGATCGCGGCGTCGACGACCTCAGCCACCGACCGGTTGTGGCCGAGGTGGATGACCTCCGCACCCTGCGACTGCAGGATCCGCCGCATGATGTTGATCGCCGCGTCGTGCCCGTCGAACAGGCTGGACGCCGTCACGAAGCGCACCGGGTTCACCGGCTTGTGCAAGGTGGTGGCCATGAGAATAGTCTGACTTCCTACTATTGGACGTGCAACCGAGCGTGGCCCAGGTCTCTGGATCGAACAGGAACCGCCCGCTCGGGTCTTGGGACGCAGAACCGACCGTACGGCCGAAAGCGCGGCCGAGGCACCGCGACACACCAGGCCGGCCATCGTCGAACGCGCGCGATTCGCCACCGCGCCGCACCGCCCGGACAACGGTGCCACTATTCCATTTTCCCGAGAAAACGAAACCGCGCCGATCCGGACAATGCACGCCACTAACTTTTTAGCTAAACATACCAACGGTACGAATGTTTACCCGCAGGCGCGCCTGGTGGCGACACATGTCACCTGACACAGTGCATCGAACGAACAGGGGCGAAAGTCCTGAAACGTCGACCAAAGGATCAAACCCCCACCCGTCCGAACCAGCTTCGAGGGGCATCCCACCTGCCTATACGTTACGCCGTTCGGGTCCTAACGTTGCTCCATGCCTTTGCTCGGTATCGCACGAATTGAGGTACCGGCCGCCGGGCTTCTCGGCATATCTTTTCTCTCGCGCCGACCAGGGGAGGTCAAATACGCGCACCCGTCGAACCGTCGCCCGATGACGGCACCACCGCCACGACGGGATTCACTCCGCCACGTCCAACCGAACTCTGCGCACGTCAGGTGTCCTTCTCGGCCGGTTTGCCGAGAAGGTGGTACCCACGCGTGCCCAAATGCCCGATGAATCAGCTTTCCGGGGAGGGAAGGCATCATGGCGACATCACGCAGGAAGTGGCTCGCATCCGTCCTCGCCGCGCTGGTCGCGGTGGCTCTGACCACCGTCTCAGCACCGGCGGGAGCAACCGGGCGAGGTGACCGATCCGCGTCTGGTGAGCGGCACAGACACGAGTTCATCCGCGGTGAGGTGGCCCGGCCGCAGCCGCCGGCGCCGCCGCGGCTGACGGCGGTGAACGGACCGGTCAACCCGACCGCGAGCGTGTCACCGGCGGCGGCCGCGGACCGGGTGGCGCTGCGGCCGCTCGTGATCGCCCTCGACTCGGCCGACTTCGGCCTGTCGACCTGGAAGGCCGTGCTCGACCGCATCGGCACGCCGTACGACGTGCTGACCGCGAGCACCGAGCAGCTCACCGCCGGGCGGCTGCTGCGGCCCGACGGCAGCGGCCGGTACAGCGCGGTGCTGCTCACCGACAACGCGCTGCTGCAGCCCGACGGCTCCGGCGGCTACGTCAGCGCCTTCGACGCGGCGGAGTGGCAGGCGCTCTGGGCCTACGAGCGCACCTACCGGGTGCGGCAGGTCTCGCTCTACACCTCGTGGGGCACCTTCCCCGAGGACTACTGCCTGCGGCCCGGGCTGGAGGGCAGCGTCGGCGCCACCGGGCTGGAGGCCGCGCTGACCCCCGCCGGACGGGGTTTCTTCGACCGCCTGAACCCCGCCGCGACCGTGCCCATCACCTTCTCCTACGTGTACCGGTCCACGCTCGCGCCCGGATGCGCGGCGCAGCCCGTGCTGACGGCGGACAACTACGTCCTCGGCGTGCTCAGCACCTCCGCCGACGGACGTGAGCGGGCCGCGTTGACGTTCTCCTCCAACGAGTTCCTGCCGCAGACCGACATGCTCGGCTACGGCCTCGTGCGCTGGGCGACCCGCGGCGTGTTCGCGGGCGAGCTGCGGCACTGGATCAACGCCGACGTCGACGACTGGTTCAACAGCGGCGACCACCTGTACCCGGACGGCCACCTGGAGACTGATCCCGGCTTCCGGTTGAGCGGGCCCGAGGCAGCGGCGGTCAACGCGCAGCAGAACGCGTTGCGCTCCGGCTACCCCACCGCCGCGGGCTTCACCCTGAACCTGCCCTACAACGGGGGCGACCTGACCCCGGCCGCACCGTCGCAGTGCTCGGCCACCGGCACGCCGGACGCGCTCACCAGCTATTCGAAGTGCCTCGCCGGCAGCTTCCGGTGGGTCAACCACACGCTGACGCATCCCGAGATGAACTCCACCGACTACGCCACCAACCGGCGGGAGATCCAGAACAACCTCACGATCGGCAGGCAGGCCGGGCTGACCGTGCCCACCGAGGTGCTCAAGACCCCCGCCTATTCCGGGCTGGGCGTGTACAACCCGGACCCGAACGCACCGGACACCGATCCTCCGACCGACTTCGGGCTGTCGGCGTCCAACCCCGCCCTGCTGTCCGCCGCCTGGGACTCGGGTGTCCGCTACCTGCACGGCAACATGTCCTTCGCGAGCCACCGGCCGTCGTGCTTCAACTGCGGCGTGCACCATCCGCTGCGGCCGGGGCTGCTGATCGTGCCGGACTGGCCCACCAACATCGGCTACCAGGTGACCACGCCGGCCGAGGAAACCCTGCTGTACAACAGCCTCTACGGCCCGAAGGGCCGGTTCCCCTACTACGACCACGACCTGAGCTATCCCGAGCTGCTGAGCTACGAGTCCGAGGTCGCGCTGCAGCACGTGATGAGCGGGTCGGCGTACAGCCACACGCTGCACCAGAACAACCTGCACCAGTTCTCCTCCGGCCGCAGCCTGACGTTCGACCTGCTGCGCACGGTCGTCGACCGCTACAGCGCACGGTTCGCGGTGCCGCTGCGCAACCCCGACTGGCCCGCCCTCGCACGCTACGTCGAGGCGCGCACCAGCCACTTCGCCGAGCTCCGCGCCGGTGGGGACGCGGTGTGGGACAAGAGCACCAACACCGTCAGCCGCACCAGCGCCACGACCGGTTCGCTGTTCCTCACCGGCGTGACGCACCCGGCGGGCACCGTCGACCGCTACGGCGCCGACACCATCACCCGCCTGCCGATTACCGCCGGCACCACCGTCGTCGCCACGGCGGTGCCCAGGCCATGACGGTCAAGCTGGTCGCTCCCCTGCTGGCCGCGATCGCGCTCGTCATCACCACGATCACGGTGCTCAGCCCGCCCGGCCCCGGCCCGGCGGGCGGGGCGCCCGAGCAGGAGAGCCCCGTGCCGTACCCGTTGCCCGCCAAGCGGTTCGTGCCCGTGCGCGCGGACCGGCCACCGGCGGGCGGCGGGCGGCGCGGCGACCTCGTGGCGTTGCGGCAGCTGGTGATCGCGACCGGCGAGGACGACTTCGGCCTGGCCACCTGGCGGTCGGTGCTGGACACCATCGGCACGCCCTACGACGTGCTGAAGGCCGGTGCCGAACCGCTGACGCCGGACCGGCTGGTCCGGCCGGACGGCACGGGCCGCTACAACGCGGTGCTGCTGACCAACGGCGCACTGCTGCACGCCAAGCCGGACGGGGACTACGCGAGCGCGTTCGACCAGGGACAGTGGGAGGTCCTCTGGGACTACGAACGTGCTTACGGCGTCCGGCAGGTGTCGCTGAACACCACCCCCGGCACCGAGCCGGAGGACCACTGCCTGCGGGCGGGTGGCGAGGGGGAGGTCGGCGGCACGGGGGTCGGGATGGCGCTGTCACCCGACGGCAGCGCCGTCTTCGACCACCTCAGACCGGACGCGCGCATTCCGCTCACCCGGTCGTACGTGAACTGGGCGAGGCTCGCACCCGGCTGCGCGGCGCAGCCGCTGCTGACCGCCGGTGACGCGGTGGTCGGGGTGAAGAGCAGGTCGGCGGACGGCAGGGAACGCCTCGCGCTGACGTTCTCGATCGGACCGGAGGACGTGGCCACGCTGCTGCTCGGTCCCGGGCTCGTCCGCTGGGCCACCCGCGGGGTGCTGCTCGGCGAGCAGCGGCACTGGTTCACCGTCGACGTCGACGACTGGTTCAACTCGACCGCCCGCAAACGGGTCGACGGCGTCACCGACATGTACCGGCTCAGCGGCGCCGACGCCAAGGCCACGAGTGCGCAGCAACGCGACCTCCGCACGCGATATCCGGTGGCCTCGGACTTCACGCTCACGTTGCCCTACAACGGAAGCAGGTTCAGGTCGGACGACACGCTCAGCACCACCTCCCAGGAGCTGGTGCGGGAGTTCCGCTGGGTCAACCACACCGCGACCCACCCGCAGATGAACCACACGCCCTACGACGTCAACCGCAACGAGATCGCCGAGAACCTCGCGATCGCCGCGGAGGCGGGCCTGCCCGTGCCGGCCGAGGTGCTCAAGACCCCGGAGTACTCGGGACTCGGCGTGTACACACCGGACCCGAACTCGACCGACACGCCGACCGACTTCGGGCTGAAGGGGTCGAACCAGGCGATGCTCGACGCCGCGCACGACCTCGGCGTGAAGTACGTGCAGGGCAACATGTCCTTCGCCGGTCATCGCCCGAAGTGCGTCAACTGCGGGGTGTACCACCCGTTGCGGCCCGAGGTGCTGGTCGTGCCGGACTGGCCGACCAACATCGCCTTCGAGGCCACCACACCCGAGGAGCAGACCGCGCTCTACAACGAGCAGTACGGCCGGGCCGGCAAGGCCGCCGACCACCTCGACCACGACCTGACCTACGAGCAGGCCACCGACGCCGAGGCCGAGGTCGCGGTGCGCCACCTGATGAGGGGATCGGTGTACGCGCACACGCTGCACCAGGGCAACCTGCGGGAGTACGCGCCGGGCCGGTCCCTCACGTTCGACTGGGCCACCGCCGCGGTGGCGAAGTACGCGGCGCTGTACCGGGTTCCGCTGCTCTGCCCGGACTGGCTCACGCTGGCCAGGTACGTGGAGGCCAGGACCGCCCACTTCACCGAGCTCGCGTCCGGGCAGGACGCGGTGTGGGACCGCGGCACCGGCGCGATCACCTACGTGCCGGGCACGGGCGGCACGCTGTTCCTCACCGGGGTGCAGCAACGTCCGGCGACCGAGGCCGACCGGTCGAGCGCCGACGAGAGCGACACCTACGGCGCGGACACCGTGGCACGGGTCGGCCTGACCAAGGGGCAGACCGTGGTGCTGAAGGCGAGTCCACGGCCATGACCGCACTCGACGTCGCCCTCGTCTCCGAAGGGTGTTACCCGTTCCACCCCGGCGGGGTGAGCCTGTGGTGCGACCAGCTGATCCGCGGCATGCCCGACTTCCGGTTCACCACCGTCGCGCTGACCGTGGACGGCACCGAGCGGCCGTGGTGGCCCTCCCCCGCCAACCTCGCCGAGGTGGTGACCATGCCGTTGTGGGGCAGACGGCCCCGGCGGGCGCGACGCAGGCCCGCCGGGTTCGCGCAGGCGCACGAGGACTTCCTGAGGTCGTTCCTGCCGTACACCGACAGCAGTCCCGAGGCGTTGCTGTCGGCGTTGCACCGGATCTTCGTGCTGGCCCAGACGTCGGACGTGGGCGCGGCGCTGATGTCGGACGACTCGGTGGACAGGCTGATCCGCGCGGTGGGCGACTGCGGTGAGGGGCCGATCTCGTTGCGGGACGCGGTGCTCGCGACCGAGCTGCTCGAACACTCGCTGCGGCCGTTGTCGTACCCGCCGATCAACGTCGACGTGTGCCATCTGGCGATGAACGGGCTGAGCGCGTTGGTCGGCATGGCGGGCAAGTGGGCTCACGGCACACCCATGATGATGTCCGAACACGGCGTCTACCTGCGCGAACGGTATCTCGGCGCGGTCGGCGAGTCGCTGGCACTGCCGGCCAAGGTGGTGATGCTGAGCTTCCACCGCGCACTCGCGGGTGCGGCCTACCGGGCGTGCGACATGCTCACCCCGCACTCGGACTACAACCGGCGCTGGCAGCTGCACAGCGGTGCGGACGCGAGTCGCATGTGGACGATGTACAACGGCATCGACCCGGCGAAGTTCCCGGTGGCGCAGGGAGAACCGGACGTGCCGACGATCGTGTTCGTCGGCCGGATCGACCCGCTGAAGGACCTGCACACGTTGATCAGGGCGTTCGGCGAGGTCCGCCGCGCACTGCCGCAGGCACGCCTGCGGGTGTTCGGCCCGGTCCCCGAGGCCAACAAGGGCTACCACGCGAGCTGCGTGCGGTTGATGGACCAGCTCGGGCTGACCGGCAGCGCGGCGTTCGAGGGACTGGTGCCCAGCCAGGTGGACGCCTACCACGCCGGCCACATCGTCGCGCTGACCAGTGTGTCGGAAGGGTTTCCGTTCACCGTCGTCGAGGCGATGTCGACCGGGCGGCCGCCGGTCTGCACCGACGTCGGCGGGGTCAGCGAGGCCGTCGCCGACGCGGGCCTGGTGGTGCCGCCACGAGACCACGAGGCCGTCGCGCGGGCGTGCGTCAGGTTGCTCACCGACAACGGGTTGCGGCGCCGGCTCGGTGGCCTGGCGAGGCAACGGGTGGTCGAGCGGTTCACGGTGCAGCGGTGGAACGACAGCTACCGCGAGAGATATGCGGAGCTGACCCGATGATCCTCGACGAGCTGGTGACCCGCGTCGCCGGGCAGCTGCCCGACCCGGTGGACGAGCTGCAGGTGGCAGCACTGCTGGAGAGCCAGGGCGTCACCGACCAGGTCGCGGTCGACACCTACGGGCGCGCGGACGTGTTCGCGCTCGGGCGGGAGGTGTTCGAACGGCTGCCGCGCGGCAGCGTCGAGGCCGAGCGCGAACCCCGGCGGAGCAGCTGGCCGCACGCCGTGCGCGGACCGTTGTACCTCGCGCCGACGACCGTGTTCCCGGCCGTGGCGGACGTGCTCGGCGGTCCGGAGGCCGTGCGGGCCATGGTGGTCGCCACCGCGGTGAGCTGGGTGTGGGGCTCGGGCGCGAGCGCGGTGGCCCACCAGCTGCTGGCCAGGGGTGCCGGTGCCACGGCGGCCCGGCTGGCGCGGTGGCTCGGGCTGGCCGGGGTGGTGATCGCGGTCGTCGTCACGTTGGCGTCCGGCTGGCAGTCCGCGCTGTTCGTGCTGGCGCTGGCGGGTCTGCAGTTCTCGATCGGCGTGTTGCTGTTGCACCACAAGGAGATCGTCCTCGTCACCGCAGTGTTGCCGGCGAGCGCGGGCGGGGTGATCCACCTGGTGTGGGAGGCCACCGGGATCGCACTGGCGCTCGGCGGTGCCACCGTGCTGCTCGCCGCGGCCGGTGCGTGGCGGGCCGGTCGTGACGCGCGCGATGCCGACGGCGTGCGGCTGCCCAGGGCGGGCACGCTGCTGGCCGCCGCGCTGCCCGCTGCCGTGTACGCGGCGTTGTGCGCGACTTTGTTGCTGTACACGGATTCCCGCTACGTGCTGAGTGCGCTCGACCTGGCCGTGGCCGCCGCGCCACTGGTGCTCGGCATGGGGGTGGTCGAGTGGCGCGCGCAGCGGTTCTTCGAGCAGGCGTCGGACGAGCTGCGCCGTCGCGCGGTACCGGCGGAGTTCCGGAAAGCGTTGTGGCACCTGCTGTTGCGAGAGCTCGGCGGGTGCCTGGTGGCACTCGGTTCCGCCGCCGTCGTGCTGCTCGTGGTGCTGCGGGCCGCGGACGTGCTCACCCTGCCGGGCGCGCTGCTCGTCGACGGGCACGTGCTGCTCGGCGGCGCGTTCTTCCTGGGGTTCGTGCTCGTCCGGACCGGGGGCGCGGTGACGGCACCGCTGATCCTGGCCGTGGTGCTGCTCGGCGACGTCGTGGCCGGGCTCGCCGCCGACCCGGTGCCGATCTTCCTGCTCAGCACCGCCGCGTTGTCGTTGTTTCTGCTCGTGGCGCTCCGCGGGAGCGTCGGACAGGTTCGCCACTACCGATGAGGAAGTGATCTCCACATGCATGCGGTGATACTCGCCGGCGGCAGAGGAGTGCGACTGCGGCCGTACACCACGGCGCTGCCCAAACCTCTGGTGCCCATCGGCGAGGAGTACGCGATCCTCGACATCATCCTGCAACAGCTCGGCACGCGGGGCTTCGACCGCGTGACGCTCGCGATCGGCCACCTGGGTTCGCTCATCCGGGCGTTCGTCGGCGACGGGTCCCGGTGGCGGCTCAGAGTCGACTACGCGGAGGAGAAGGCGCCGCTGTCGACCATCGGGCCGTTGCTCAACTTCGTCGACCTTCTACCGGAGCACTTCCTCGTCATGAACGGGGACGTGCTGACCGATCTCGACTACGCGGCGCTGATGGACCACCACATCGCCTGCGGCGCACCGCTGACCGTGGCGACCTACCAGCGCAAGGTGAAGATCGACTTCGGCACGCTGTCCGCCGAACAGGGCCGGATCGTGAACTTCGTGGAGAAGCCGGAGCTCTCCTACGGCGTGAGCATGGGTGTGTACGCGATGACCCGCAAGACGCTCACCCCGTACCCGCGCAACGTCCCTTTCGGACTCGACGACCTCGTGCTCGACCTGCTCGACCGCGGTGAGGAGCCGGCGGCCTTCGAGTTCGGCGGCTACTGGCTCGACATCGGCCGGCCGGACGACTACGACGAGGCCAACCGGAACTTCGAGCGGCTGCGGCCGGTGCTGCTGCCCGGTGCCGCACGGCAGGACGTGCTGTCGTGACCGTGCTGCTGTTCGGCGCGTCCGGCTACCTCGGCCGGGCGGCGGACGACGCGTTGTGCGAGCGGGGAGCTCGGGTCGTGCGGGTCGGCAGAGCCGTTCCGCCCGACGACGGATGGGTGCGGCACGACCTCGTGCGCGGCGGCACGGGCGAGCTCGTCGAGCTGCTGCGGGCGGTCGAACCCCGCGTGGTCGTCAACTGCACGGGCCTGCTCGACGGCACCACGGCCGAGCTGGTCGCCGCCAACGTGACCCCGACGGCGGCCCTCGTCGACGCGATCCCCCAGGCCGTGCCGTCGGCCCGGCTCGTCGCGCTCGGGTCCGCCGCCGAGTACGGACGCGTCCCGCACGGCCTCGCGGTCGCGGAGGACGCGGTGCCGGACCCTGTGTCCGCCTACGGGATCACCAAGCTCGCGAGCACGCTGCTGGTGCGGAACGCGGTGATCGCCGGACGGCTGGACGCGGTGGTGCTGCGGATCTTCAACCCGATCGGCGCCGACCTGCCGGCGGGGACCGTGCTGGGCCGGGCGGCGCAGGCGATGCGCGTGGCGCTGCGGCAGGGCGAGGACATCACGCTCGGCCCGCTCGGCGCGTACCGCGACTTCGTCGACGTCGCGGACGTGGCCGACGCGATCGCGGACGCGGCACTGGCACCGACCGCGGCGGAACCCGTGCTCAACGTCGGCAGCGGCCGGGCGGTGGCGGTGCGCGACGTGGTGGCGATGCTGGCGTCGGTGGCGGGCTTCCGGGGCCGGGTGATCGAGTCCGGCCCGGCGCAGCCGCGGTCGGGTGCGGTCACGTGGATCGCCGCGGACACGACCCGCGTCCAGCGTTCGCTGGGGTGGTCGCCTCACCAGGACCTGACGTCGTCGGTCCGCGCGGTGTGGGCGGGGTCGTGACCGTTCCGCTGCGCAGGGAAGAGCACGTTCGGGCTCGGCCCGAACGTGCTCTTCGCGCCGGTTCACGAACGCGTGCGGTACCAGTCGAACGTGCGCCGGACGCCCTCGTCGAGCGACACGCCCGGCGCGTAGCCGGTCAGCTCGCGCAGCAGGGTGAGGTCGGGGCAGCGGCGGGCGACCGAGCCCGGCGGGGCCGGTGCCTTCTCGACGACCGGGGCGTGGCCGGCGATCCTGAGCACCAGCTCAGCCAGCTCACCGATGTTGGTCTCGGCGGTGTCGTCTCCGATGTGGACGATCCGGCCGGTGGCCGCGTCCGTGCTCGTCAGCCGCACCACCGCCTCAACGGCGTCGTCGACGTAGCAGAACGCCCGGTGCTGGTCGATTCCGTAGACGACGAACGGGTCCTCGCGCCGCAACGCCCGCAGGGACAGCTCCGGGATGACGTGGTCCGCGCCCATCCGCGGGCCGTACACGTTGTGGAAGCGCCCGACGACGACCGGGACGCCCTTCGCGCGGCCCGCGTGCACCACCGCGGCCTCGCCGAGCATCTTGCTGACCGCGTAGGCGAACCGGGGCGCGGTGACGTCCTCGACCACCAGCGGCACGGTCTCCGGCGTGGGCACCGGCACCACTCCCATCGCGACCCCGCCCGCGTAGGTCTCGCTGGTGGAGGCGAAGAACAACCGCTGCGGCGCGGTGATCCAGTCCAGCGTGTTGAGCACGACGAGCGTGTTGATCCGCACCACCCGCGCCGGATCGCGTTCGACGTTGCGCACACCCACCACCGCGGCGAGCAGGTGGACCTGGTCGCAGTCGCGGGGCAGCGCGGCGAACGAGGCCGGGTCGGTGAGGTCCGCGGAGATCACCGGCACGTCCAGCGCGTCGAGTTCGGGATCGTGCCGGCCGCGCGAGAAGTCGTCCACGACCGTCACGTCGTGCCCGTCGGCGAGCAGCCGCCGGGCGAGGTGCAGGCCGATGAAGCCCGCGCCACCGAGGAGGAGGTGCCTCATCGTGCCACCGCCGGTTCGTAGCCGAGGCCCGCGTAACGGACTCCGTGCCCGGACACGGCTTTCTCGTCCAGGACGCGCCACGAGTCGTAGACGAGCCGCACGTTCGAACCCGGCAGCAACCCGTCCACGTCGAGAGCGCGGTACTCCGGATGATCGGTGATCACCAGCACGGCGTCCGCGGTCGCGAAACCGGTGGCGAGGTCGGCGGGTTCGCCGCCGTACTGCCTGATCACGTCGTCGCCGACGAGCGGGTCGTGGCCGAGCACCCGCACGCCCGCGCGCGTGAAGACCGGCATCATCGAGGCGATCGGCGTGCCGCGCATGTCGTCGGTGGGCGGCCAGCCCTTGTAGGCCCAGCCGAGCACGAGCAGCCGCCTGCCGGCCGGTTCTCCCATGAGGGCGAGCACGCGTTCGGCGACGTGCGCGGGCAGGTCCTCGTTGATCTCGCGGGCGGCCTCGATCAACGACGGGACGTAGCCGGCCTGACCGGCCGCGGACAGCAGCAGGTACGGGTCCTTCGACAGGCAGCCGCCGCCGACGTAGCCGGGCTTGGCGATGTCGGGACGCGGATAGTCCACATTGGTCGCTTTGATCACTTCGAGCGGGTCGAGGCCGAGCCGCTCGGTCAGCCTGGCCACCTCGTTGCCGAACGAGTAGATGACGTCGGTGTGGCAGTTGTTCACGAGCTTGACCAGCTCCGCGGTCTCCAGCCCCGACACCGGCACGAGCTGGGCCGAGAGGCCGCCGAACAACGCGAGTCCCCGCCGCAGGCTCTCGTCGTCGAGACCGCCGACCACCTGCGGCAGCTCGACGAGCTCGCGCAGTGCCTGGCCCTGGATCGTGCGTTCGGGTGCCATCACCAGCCGCGCCGATCCCCACGCGTCGATCAGCTTGGGCAGCACGACCGACCGCGTCGCGCCGACCGGAACGGTGCTGCGCACCACGACCAGCGTGTCCGGCGAGCACCTCTTCGCGATGTGCTCGGCCGCCGCGGCGAGGTTGAGCAGGTACGGGTCGTGCCCGGCCTCCGCGACCGGCGTGGAGACGCAGATGATCGCCGCGTCGACGCCGGAGTCCGGCAGGTCGTGCGAGAGGAAGATCCGCCGGCCGACCCACTCCCGGAACACGTCCTCGACGCCCGGTTCGAAGATGTGCGGACGACCCTTCGCCAGCGTGTCGAGCAGCGCGGGCTGGGTGTCCACGCCGTGCACCTCGTAGCCGCGGCGGGCCAGCGCCGCGGCGAGCGTGAGCCCGACGTACCCCATTCCGATGATGCCCACCTGACGGAATTCCGGTTCTTCGCCTGTCACGATCGACTCCTCCCTGCGATCAGTGGCACGGCGCGGCGATCGTGTCGAGCGCGCGCACCGTCACATATCCTTCGAATCCTTCTTCGCGATAACGACGGCACGCTTCGGCCACGTTCTGCGGGCGAGTCGCGTAGTCCACCGCCAAAACGGTCTTCCCGGTCTCCTTCAGCTTCCGCGCGGCCGCGAGGTTCTCGGCGCAGAAGTCCGCCGTGCACGGTTCGTCGGTCGCCCGGAAGAAGAGCTCCTCCATTCCGATTCCGTCGATCGCGTCGACGTAACCGGAATTCTCGCGCAGCTCCGGCGAATTCTGCGGAAAAACCGCGAACCGCGGGTCCGCGCGCTTGACGTGCGCGCTGATCCGCACGATCAGATCGGCCATCCGGCGCCCGAGCTCGGCGCGGTCGGCCGACGGCACGAGCGCGAGGTCGATCTCCTCGTAGGCGAGCGGCGTGTCGAGGTAGACCCCGTCGAACCCGGCCTTCAGCGCCTGGTCGAGCCGAGGTTGCACGGCCAGCTCCCACCAGCGCGGTGCCCAGTAGCGGACGAAGTGCTCACCCGGCCAGCTCGGCCACTCGTTGAGCAGCAGCCCCTCGTCGCGGACCGCCGCGAAGTCTGGCCGGAACGACTCGATCGAGCCGATCTCGAAGTACGCGAGCACCCGTTTTCCGGACGCCTTCAGCGCGCCGATCTCGTCGGGCCGGAAATAGGACGAACCGCCGTCACGAGCCAGGTCGACGACGGCGATCCGGAACGGCGAGGCGGCCAGCGCGTCGAGCCGCCCGTCCGGATAGCCCTGCAACTGGTAGACAAAACCGCCCGGCCGTCCGGAATCACCCGAACAGCCGTGGGAAACGAGTGCGCACGTCATCATCAAAAGGACGAGGAGCGCTCGGAAAAGGCGGCGCGTCACACGCCCACAGTACCGACGCATTTGACGCCATCAATGCGCCGCCCGGGCGATTTCCGCACGTGGACAACCCGAGCGGAATATTCGGCGGACTTCCATTCGCGTCCGATCAGGACGGTGTGGCAGCATTCGGCCCATGACTCAACGTGTCGCGGTGACCGGTGGCAGCGGCAAGCTCGGGCGCGCTGTCGTGGCCGACCTGCTGGAGCACGGCTGGGAGGTCCACAACCTCGACCAGGCCACTCCCCCGGCGGCTCAGGGCGGCGAGTTCACCCGCGTCGACCTGACCGACTACGGCCAGGTCGCCGAGGCGATCAGCGGGATCGACGACCGGTACGACGGGCTCGACGCGGTGGTGCACCTCGCGGCGATCCCCGGTCCGGGCGTGGCGCCCAACGCCAAAACGTTCCACAACAACGTGACCAGCACGTACAACGTGTTCGCCGCGGCACGGCTCGCCAAGGTGCGCAACGTCGTGTGGGCGTCCAGCGAGACGGTGCTCGGGCTGCCGTTCGACACTCCCCCGCCGTACATCCCGATCGACGAGGAGTACGCGGGACGGCCGGAGACGTCGTACTCGCTGGGCAAGCTGGTGGACGAGACGCTCGCCCAGCAGTTCTGCCGCTGGGAGCCGGAGATGAAGATCATCGGTTTGCGGTTCTCGAACGTGATGGAGCCGCACGACTACGAGCGCTTCCCGTTCGACGCCGACCCTCTCGCGCGCAAGTGGAACCTCTGGTCGTACATCGACGCACGGGACGGTGCTCAGGCCGTGCGCAAAGCGTTGGCACACAACGCGACGGGCTTCGACGTGTTCATCATCGCGAACGCCGACACGTGCATGACGACGCCGAACGACGAGCTGGTCGCGGAGGTCTACCCGGGCGTGCCGATCAAGAGGGAGTTCGGTCCTCACGAGACGCTGCTGTCGATTGAGAAGGCACGGCGGGTGCTGGGGTTCGAGCCGGTGCACACCTGGCGGTCGTGACCTCCCTGGCGAGCCCGAACAGCTCGTCCGCCGCCCGCGCCCTGGGCCCCGCCTGCCGCAGGTGGTGCAGGGCGCGGGCGAGCAGCAGTTCGGCCTGCTGCTCGCACCACTTCCGGCCGCCCGCCCGCTCGACCAGCACGGCCAGCTCCTGTGGTGACGCGTCGGTGGCGTAGACGTCCGTGCCCGCGTTGATCGCGGCGACCACCGGCAGCGTGCGGCGGCGGTGGGCGAGGTCGTCGTAGAGCGGTCGTCCGCTGACCTGCGCGCCACCCCAGATGGCCAGGACGTCGTCCACGTGCTTGCGCGCCAGGCCGACGTCGTCGCCGAACTCCCCGAGGTGGCCGGCCTGGCTCCGGCTCGCCCCGGCGGCCAGCGCGCCGAGCTCGCACGCGCACGCCGTCAGCGCCGAGTGCTTCGCCGCCGCCACGCCCAGGTGCTCGGCGATGTCGACGTCGTCGCGTTCGTCCATCTCGGCTTCCTGGACATAACCGTCCACAACGGACAGCAAGGCGGCGTTGAGGATCATCACCTCGGGCGTGCCGAGCTGCGCGAAGGCGAGCGTGAGCAGTGCGTCGGCGGCGGAGACCGCGCGGTCGTCACCGAACTCCACCCACGCGCTCGGCTGGTGACCGCGGCTCACCGCACGTGTCATCAGGTCGGCGTGCAGCTGTTCGTGCTGGACGGCGAGCTCAAGTGCGGTCGCGACCTGGATCGCCATGGTGGCGTCACCGATGCAGTCTGCGGCGAGCAGCGCGAACGCGGCCGTCGAGAAGTCCGACCGGTTGTACTCCACCACCTCGCGCGTTTCGTCCGGAAGCGTCGCGATCGCGGATTTCAGCGGTGCGTCGACCATGGCGCGGCTCCACGCCAGCACGTCCTGCGGCGCCGCGACCACCTCGATGCTCGTCACACGAGGACGCTAAACCCGCACGTCAGGTGTCACCGCACAGTTGCCACTGTCGTGTTGAAGACGGGCACGATCCGGCGAGCGCGACTAGGTTGATGTTGAACGGGGTGTCGTCAGCGTCACCCGACCGTGATCGTTTGCTTTCCTGAGGGGCTGACCGTGCGTTACACCAAGCTCGCCGGCATGGACGTGTCCGAGATCTGCCTCGGCATGATGAGTTACGGAGACCCGTCGCTGGGCAACCACGCGTGGTCGATGCCGGAGGAGGAGTCCCGGCCGTTCATCAAGGCCGCCGTCGAGGCCGGGATCAACTTCTTCGACACCGCGAACGTCTACTCCGCAGGTTCGTCGGAGGAGATCACCGGCCGCGCGCTGCGCGACTTCGCGCGCCGCGAGGAGATCGTGCTCGCCACGAAGGTGCACGGCCGCATGCGCGCCGGCGTGAACGGCGCCGGGCTCTCCCGCAAGGCGATCTTCGCCGAGATCGACAACTCGTTGCAGCGCCTGGGCACCGACTACGTCGACCTGTACCAGATCCACCGCTTCGACGCGTCCGTCCCGCTGGAGGAGACGCTGGAAGCGCTGCACGACGTGGTGAAGTCCGGCAAGGCCCGCTACATCGGCGCGTCGTCCATGTACGCGTGGCAGTTCGCCAAGGCGTTGTTCACGCAACGGGAGAACGGCTGGACGCGGTTCGTGTCGATGCAGAACCACTACAACCTCCTCTACCGCGAGGAGGAACGCGAGATGCTGCCGTTGTGCGCGGACCAGGGCGTCGCCGTGATCCCGTGGAGCCCGCTGGCCCGCGGCCGCCTCACCCGCGACTGGGACGCCACGACCGCCCGCACCGAGACCGACGAGTTCGGGTCCACTTTGTACGTCGACTCGGACCGCGCGATCGTCGAGCGGGTGGCCGAGGTCGCGGCCGCTCGTGGCGTGTCACGGGCCCAGGTCGCGCTGGCGTGGCTGCACCGCAACCCGGTCGTCACCGCCCCGATCGTCGGCGTGACCAAGCCCGCGCACCTCGACGACGCGGTGGCGTCGCTGGACGTGGAACTGACCGACGACGAGGTGCGGCTGCTGGAGTCCGCGTACGAACCGCACCGCATCGCCGGGCACGTCTAGCGCGTCACTTCACCCCGTGCTCTGCGGCGAGCCGGCGGAGGTTGGCGAGGTCGGCGCCGTGCGTCTCGGCGGCGTACGTGTCCCGCCGTTCGTTCGCCAGGCGCACGGCTTCCTCCGCCTGCGCGATGCGGGCGAGGAGGTTGTCCCTGAACTCGTTCACGGCACCACAACCTGTCGAATTGAAGAATTCTTCAATTCGACAGGTTACGCGTGTCTCCCGAAAGAGTTGAGAGTTCCGCAAACGCGGACATACACTCCCGTTCGTGCCGAATCTGCGGATCAGCGAAGCCGCCGCGCTGCTCGGGGTCAGTGACGACACCCTGCGCCGGTGGATCGACCAGGGACGCCTTCAGTCCGTCGTGCTGGACAACGGGCGCAAGGGCGTGAGCGGCATCGAGCTGGCCGAGTTCGCCCAGAAGATGACCGAGGTGGCCGAGCCCGGCGTCACGGTCGCGGCCTCTGCGCGCAACCGGATGAAGGGCATCGTCACGCGCGTCGTCAAGGACGGCGTCATGGCCCAGGTCGACATGCAGGCCGGGCCGTTCCGCATCACGTCGCTGATGAGCCGCGAGTCCGCGGACGAGCTCGGCCTCGAGGTCGGCAGCGTCGCGGTCGCCTCCATCAAGTCCACCCACGTCGTCGTCGAGATCCCGGAGGCTTGAGTTGCGCGTGGTCCTCGCGATGACGGCGTTGCTGCTGGCCGGCTGCGGATCCCCGGCTCCCGCGACGAACGGTTCCGGGGTCACCGGCCAGATCGCGGTGTTCGCGGCGGCGTCGCTGACCGAGTCGTTCAAGAAGCTGGGGGCGGAGTTCGAGGCCGCGCACCCCGGCGTGAAGGTCACCTTCAACTTCGCGGGCAGCTCGGCGCTGGCGCAGCAGATCAACCAGGGTGCGCCCGCCGACGTCTTCGCGTCCGCGGCGCCCGCCAACATGAAGCAGGTGACCGACACGGGTGCGGTCACGGCGATACCGACGACGTTCGTGAAGAACACGCTGCAGATCGCGGTGCCCAAGGGCAACCCCGGCAAGGTCACCGGGCTCGCCGACTTCGCCAGGGCCGACCTGAAGATCGCGTTGTGCGCGGAGCAGGTGCCGTGCGGGGCGGCGGCCGAGAAGGTGTTCGAGGCCGCGAAGATCACGCCCGCGCCGGACACGCTGGAGCAGGACGTGAAGGCCGCGCTGACCAAGGTGTCGCTGGGTGAGGTCGACGCGGCGCTCGTCTACCGCACGGACGTTCGCGCCGCCGGGGAGAAGGTCGAGGGCGAGGACTTCCCCGAGGCCGCCACCGCGGTCAACGACTACCCCATCGCACCGCTGGCGAAGGCGCCGAACCCGTTGGCCGCCAAGGCTTTCGTCGACTACGTGCTGTCGGAGAAGGGCAGGAAGGTGCTCTCCGAGGCGGGTTTCGCGGCGCCGTGAGGTCCCGGCTGCCGGTCGTCCTGGTCCTGCCCGCGGTCCTCGGGCTGGCGTTCCTGCTCGTGCCGCTGGCGGGGCTGCTCGTCAAGGCGCCGTGGGCGACCCTGCCGTCCCAGCTGTTCAGCGCGGAGGTCGGGCAGGCGCTGCGGCTCTCACTGGTCTGCGCGTCGCTCGCCACCCTCGTCTGCCTCGTCCTCGGCGTGCCGCTCGCGTGGTTGCTCGCGCGCAGCGACCTGCCGGGACGGGGGCTGCTGCGCGCTCTCGTGACCGTGCCGCTGGTCCTGCCACCCGTGGTGGGCGGGGTGGCGTTGCTGCTGGTGCTCGGGCGGCGCGGAGTGGCCGGCCAGTACCTCGACCAGTGGTTCGGGATCTCGCTCCCCTTCACCACGGCGGGAGTCGTGCTCGCGGAGGCGTTCGTGGCGATGCCGTTCCTGGTGATCTCGGTCGAGGGCGCGCTCAGGGCCGCCGACCCGCGTTACGAGGAGGCCGCCGCCACGCTGGGAGCCTCGCGGTGGCTGACGTTCCGCCGCGTGACGCTGCCGGGCGTGCTGCCGGGGGTCGTCGCCGGAACCGTGCTGTGCTGGGCGCGGGCGCTCGGCGAGTTCGGCGCCACGATCACGTTCGCCGGCAACTTCCCCGGCCGGACGACCACCATGCCGCTGGCCGTCTACCTGGCGCTGGAGAGCGACCCGGACGCCGCGATCGTGCTCAGCATCGTGCTGCTCCTGGTGTCCGTCGCGGTGCTGGCGGGGCTGCGCGACAAGTGGATCAGCGGGCCGTCATGACCCTGCACGCGCAACTCGACGTCGAGCGCGCCGGTTTCGCGCTCTCCCTCGACCTCACCGTCGAACCGGGCGAGGTCGTGGCGCTCCTGGGCCCCAACGGCGCCGGCAAGACCACCGCCCTGCGCGCTCTCGCCGGTCTGCTGCCGGGCGGCCGCGTCCGGGTCGGCGAGTCCACCTGGGACGGTCTGCCCGCCGAGAAACGCCCGATCGGCGTGGTGTTCCAGGACTACCTGCTCTTCGCGCACATGAGCGCGCTCGACAACGTCGCGTTCGGCCTGCGCGCCCGCGGCACCCGCAAGGCCGAGGCCAACGCCGCCGCACTGCGGTGGCTCGGCCAGGTCGGGCTCGCGGACTTCGCCAGGGCCAGGCCCCGCACGCTCTCCGGCGGCCAGGCGCAACGCGTCGCCCTCGCCCGCGCCCTCGCCACCTCCCCCGAACTGCTGCTCCTCGACGAACCGCTGGCCGCGTTGGACGCCGCCACCCGCCTGCGCGTGCGTTCGGACCTCGGCAGGCACCTGGCGGACTACCCCGGCCACACGTTGCTGGTCACGCACGACCCGTTGGACGCGATGGTGCTCGCCGACCGGATCGTCATCCTGGAGGACGGCCGCGTCGTGCAGCAGGGCACGCCGCGTGAGGTGGTCAAGCAGCCGCGCACCGACTACGTCGCGCAGCTCGTCGGCCTCAACTTCTACCGCGGGGTCGCCTCCGGCACCGAGGTCCGGCTCGACGAGGGCGGCACGTTGACGATCGCCGAGCCTGCTCAGGGCCCGGTGCACGTGGTGTTCCCGCCGTCCGCGGTGAGCCTGTTCCCGTCGAGGCCCGCCGGAAGTCCGAGAAACACCTGGCAGGCCGTCGTGTCCGGGGTCGAGCAGCACGCCCACACGACCCGCGTCGATCTCGGCGGCTCCCCCGCCGTGCTCGCGGACATCACCACCGCCACGATGGCCGAGCTGCGGCTTCAGCCCGGTACCACTCTGTGGGTTTCGCTGAAGGCCACCGAGATCCACACCTATCCTCGGTGACATGACTGTCGCTGACCTGCTGCGTGGCCTGCCGTCGCTCGCCGGGCCGTTGCCCGCGTTCGATCCCGCCGACGCACCCTCGGACCCGGACGAGCTGTTCGGCACGTGGCTGGCGGACGCGATCAAGGCCGGCGTGGTCGAACCGCACGCCCTGACGCTGTCCACTGTGGACCCCGTCGGCCGTCCGTCCGCGCGGGTGCTGATCCTCAAGGACCTGGCCGGCGGCGTGTGGCACTTCGCGTCGAGCGCGGTGAGCCGCAAGGGCAAGGAGCTCGCGAACACGCCCTGGGCCGCGCTCACGTTCTACTGGCCGGCGCTCGGCCGTCAGGTGCGGGTGCGGGGCGCGGTCGGCGTGGCCAACGGTGAGGACAGCGCGCGGGACTTCCTCGCCCGCTCCCCCAGCGCCCGCGCAAACGCTTTGCTGGGACGGCAGAGCGACCGGCTGACCGACCGCGCGGAGCTCGACACCGCGCTCGCCGAGTCGGTCGAGCGGGTCGAGAACGCACCGGACACCGTTGCTCCGGCGTGGACGCTGTACCACCTGGCGGCGGACGAGGTCGAGTTCTGGCAGGGCGACACGGCCCGCAAACACGTGCGCGTCCAGTACGTCCGCGAAGGCGGATCGCACTGGACGCGCGAGTTGCTCTGGCCTTAGCGGCTCACACGAAGGCGCTCTGGCCGGTGATCGCCTTGCCGACGATCAGGGTGTTCATCTCACGGGTGCCCTCGAACGAGTAGATGGCCTCCGCGTCGGCGAAGAAGCGGGCCACGTCGTAGCCGAGCACGATGCCGTTGCCGCCCAGGATCTCGCGGCTCCAGGCGACGACCTCGCGCATCCGAGAGGTGACGAACGCCTTGGCGAGCGACGAGTGCTCGTCCTGGAAGATGCCCGCGTCCTGCAGCTTCGCGAGCTGCACGAGCATGCCCCAGGAGGCGGTGATGTTGCCGAGCGACTTCACCAGCAGGTCCTGCACCATCTGGAAGCGGGCGATCGGGCGGCCGAACTGCTTGCGCTCCCCGGCGTAGGCCAGGGCCAGCTCGTAGGCGCCGATCATCACGCCGAGCGCCTGCCAGGCGACGCCGCCGCGGGTGGCGCGCAGGATCTCCGCGACGTCGCGGAACGAGTTGATGCGCTGCAACCGGTTCGCCTCGGGCACGCGGACGTCGGTCAGGGTGATCTCGGCGTTCTCCACGATCCGGAACGCGATCTTGCCCTCGATCTTCTCCGCGACGAAGCCGGGCGTGCCCTTCTCGACGACGAACCCCTTGACGTGGTCGTCCTCCTCGTCACGGGCCCACACGACGACGTAGTCGGCGAAGGTGGCGTTGCCGATCCACTTCTTGGCGCCGTTGAGGATCCACGTGTCGCCGTCGCGGCGCGCGGTGGTGCGCATGCCGCCCGCCACGTCGGAGCCGCCGAGCGGTTCGGTCATCGCGAACGCGCCGATCTTGTCCATCGCGGCCATGGCGGGCAGCCACCGGTCGCGCTGTTCCTGGTCGCCGCCCGCGTAGATCGAGTACATCGCGAGTCCGTTGTGGACGCCGAAGAACGTGGCGACCGACGCGTCGGTGCGGGTCAGCTCCATCGCGAGCATGCCGGTGAGCAGGTTGCTGACGGCGGCGGGGTGTTCGCCGTAGCCCTCGTACGACAGCGCGGTGAGGCCGGCGCCGCGGAACTTGTCGATCAGCTCGGGCGGGAACTCGCCGCGCGCCCAGTACTCGTTGACCATCGGCTTGATCTCGGTGGTCATGAACTCGCGGGCGCTCAGCAGGATCTTGCGCTCCTCGTCGCTGAGCAGGGCCTCGTAGTTGTAGAAGTCGGCGACGAGCTGGTCTTCCAGACGTTCCATGATCAGTTCTCCTCCAATGCCGTCAGGACGGCGAGCTGCTTGCGGTCGCGCGTCTCGGCCAGTGCCGAGTACGTGGAGGAGCCGTAAGCGCTTTCGACTGCTTCGATGAGCTTTTCGGGGTTGTCGGACGGGGTGCCGAGGGCCAGGCCCTGCATGGACTTGCCGATGTGCCCGGCGAGGTGCCGGTAGCCGCCGGGGCCGCCACCGAGGTGGGCGCCGAGGAACGGGCCGACCGTGGCCCAGCGGATGCCGAGCGAGTTCGTGACGACGGCGTCCAGGTCGGCGGGCGTCACCACGCCCTGTTCGACCAGGTAGGCGGCTTCGCGGGAAAGCGCGGCCTGCAGCCGGTTGCCGACGAAGCCGGGGATCTCCTTGCGTTCCACGACCGGCGTGCGGCCGAGCGAGCGGTAGAACTCCACGGCCTTGGCCACGGACTCCTCGGAAGTCTGCTCACCGGGCACGACCTCGACCAGCGGGATCACGTGCGGCGGGTTGAACGGGTGTCCGATCAGGACGCGCGAGCCGTCGATGCCCTCGGTGAACGCGGTCGACGGGATCGCCGACGACGAGCTGAGCAGCAGGGCGTGGGCCGGAGCCTCTCGGACGAGCTCGGCGAACAGGGCCTTCTTGAACTCCAGGTTCTCCGGGCCGTTCTCCTGCACGAAGTCCGCGTCCCGCACGGCTTCCGCGACGCTCGCCGCCACCCGCACACCGTCCGGGACGACGTCCGCGAGGTCCGGCCGGGGGTCGGTGACCCGCACGGTCATCCCGTGCTCGACGAACAACCTGGCCCAGGACAGGCCGATCACGCCGGCCCCGACAACTGCGACGGTGGTCATGCTTCCTCCAAGTAGTTGTGGACCGGCTTGGCGGGAGCGAGCGTCAGGTCGGTGATGATGTGGCTGGCGGACACGACCTCCAGCACCGGGAGGTCGGCGAGCGGCGCGAGGACGTGCTGGAACAGCTGCAACCGCGCCGGGCCGGTGTAGGCCTGCTTGACCACGACGTCGGTGATCTCCGTGCGCACGAGCTCCTGCACCCGCAACGAACCGTCGTAGTCCGGGATGGTCTTCAGCATGAAGGTCGGAACCGTGATCTCCGCCTCGGCGTCCCGGCGGTCCAGCTCGAAGTGCTTGTAACCCATGGTCGCCGTGGCCACCCGCAACGTGCCGTAGTCGAGCGTGCCGACCAGCGCGCCGTTGTCGGCGTAGAGCTTCGGCGAGCCCATCACCTTCGGGTAGGCGCTGACCTCGCGGCCGGACGCGGTGGCGGCGAAGCTGTCCAGGTACATCGCGTGCAGGTACTCGCCGCGTTCGCCGTCGAAGACGACCTGGATCGCCTGACCGGCCTCGGTGTAGGGGCCGTAACCGGTGACGTCGTTCATCTTCATGACCTCGAACCGGACGAGCGGCTCGTCGATCTCCAGTGGCGCCGGGACGACGGCCCGCATCGCCTCCGGATCGGTCCGGTACACGATGTTCAGGTACTCGCGGTCGTAGAACCGCGGCTGCACGGCGGGAAACGCCGGTGCGGTCAGAGGTGTGATGCCGAGTTGCATTTTGGGCATGTCAACGTCCTGTCCACTGTGGAGCGCGGCGCTCGGCGAACGCGGTCATGCCCTCGCGGACGTCGGCCGTGGTCATCAGCTTCGCGCTCTCGGTGCGTTGCGCGGCCCAGGGATCCCGCGACCGCACCACGTTCTTCACGGCGGCCAGCGCCAGCGGTGCGTTCAGGGCGATCTGCTCCGCCAGCTGCAACGCGACCGCGGCGGCCTCGCCGTTCGGCACGACCCGGTTGGCGATGCCGAGCGCGCCCGCGCGGCGGCCGTCGACCGGTTCGCCGGTCAGCAGGATCTCCATCGCGAGGTGGTAGGGGATCCGTTGCGGCAGGCGGACGACTCCCCCGCCCGCGGCGATCAGGCCGCGCTTGACCTCCGGCAGCCCGAACTTCGCGTCCTCGGCGGCGACGATCAGGTCGCAGCCCAGTGCCAGCTCGAACCCTCCGCCCAGCGCGAACCCCTCGACCGCGGCGATCACCGGCTTGGTGAGCTCGGCTTCGGTGAGCCCGCCGAGGCCGCGGCCGGGGATCTCCGGCGACTCGCCCTGCAGCGCGGCCTTGAGGTCCATGCCGGCGCTGAAGCTGCCGCCCGCCCCGGTGAGCACGCCGACGCGGAGTTCGGGGGTGGCCTCCAGCTCGTCCAGCGCGGCGGCGAGCCCCGCGGCGACCGCCGCGTTGACGGCGTTGCGCGCCTGCGGCCGGTCGATGGTGATCAGCAGAGCCGAACCGATGCGTTCGGTGCGAACCTCGTTCATGCCAACTCCTTGAGAACCTCAGCGGTGTCCTGCCCCGGCAGCGGGGCCAGGCGGCGGACGGTGGCGGGCGTGGCGGAGAACCGGACGGGGATGCCGATCGAGCGGACGGCGCCCTCGGTGGGGTGCTGCACGACGTCGAGCAGGTGGCCGTCGCGGACGTAGTCGTCCTCGTGCGCCTTGTCGAGCTCCAGCACCGGCCCGAACGGGATGCTGTGCTTCACGCACACCTCGGCCCACTCCTCGGTGGTCAACGCCGGCGCGCACTCGTCGATGAGGGCCATCAGGTCGTCGGTGTCGGCCGGGTCGAGGTGGTCACCGGCCACGCGCGGGTCCTCGACCAGGTCGGCGCGCTGCGCGGCGGCGAAGAAGTCGCGGAAGTTCTGCGGGCTGTAGGGCACGACGCAGGCGAGGCCGTCCTTGGTGTGCACGGCGTGATGCCCCTTGGCCATCGAGAGGTTGAACCCGGTCGGCCCCTCCTCCGGCACGAACGCGTGGCCCGCGAGGTGCTCGACCAGGTTGAACGCGATCATCGTGTCGGCCATCGGGATCTCGACGCGCTGGCCCTCGCCGGTGGCGTTCCGGTGCACGAGCGCGGCGAGCACGCTGTAGGCGATGGTCAGCGAGGAGACCTTGTCGCCGATGATCGTCGGCAGGTAGACGGGCCGCCCGATCGCGCGGTTCGCGAGGTCGACCAGGCCGGACGCGCCCTGGATCGTCTCGTCGTAGGCGGCGATGCCGGCGCGGTCGGAGTCGCTGCGGAACCCCTGCGCGTGGGCGTAGATCAGGCCGGGGTTGCGCTCGGCGACGTCGGCGTAGTCGAGGCCGAGCCTGCTCAGAGCGCCCGGTCGCATGTTGGTGATCAGCACGTCGGCCGTGTCGATCAGCTTGAGGGCCTTCTCGCGGTCCTCTTCGTCCTTGAGGTTCAGGGCGACGCTGCGCTTGTTCCGGTTCACGTTGAGGCTCAGCGGCGTCATGCCCGGCGTGGTGCGGTAGCGGCCGTTGCGGACGGTGTCCACAGGCGACTCGATCTTGATCACGTCGGCGCCGAGGTCTCCGAGGATCTGGGCCGCGTACGGGCCCATCACCACGGTCGAGAGGTCGATCACCCGCACGCCGTCCAGCGGACCGGCGGTGATGTCCTTCATCGTTCGTCCTTTCGCACCTTGCTTCCTGCTTGCACCACCGAAGCTAGTGGCGAATTCAGCGAAAGGGAACGATCATGTCGCGAACAATGGTATGACCACAGCGGTCATACCATTTCCTATTTCGCGATCGGTTCCGCGAAAACCTCGCGGGCGGTCTCGACGAGCTCCTTGAGATCACCCTCGGTGCCGCGGTCGCGCCGCCACAGCAACCCGGTGTCGAGCTGGGCGCGGAAGTCCTCGAACGGCAGCACCGCCATGTTCTCCAGCCGGTAGCCGCGCATCGAGCTGTCCTCGTCCAGCATCGAGACGGAGAACCCGAGCCCGCTGGACACGATCTCCGACGTGCCCTGGTAGCCGGTGTTGCTCAGCTGGATGCGCTTTTTGATGCCCAGCTCGTGCAATTGCCGGTCGAGCTGCTCGAAATACGCGGGCATGATTTCCTCGGGCGCCTTCGCGTAGGCGAGATCGGTCAGGTCGGCCAATTTGACCGAGTCACGTCCCTCGAACTGGTCCGCCGGAACCACGGCGCCGAGGCGTTCCGTCATCACGTGCAGGGTGTCGAGAGAGGCCTCCTGCACGGGCAACCGTGCCAGCGTGAGCGCGAGCTTCCCGTCCTTCACCGCCGCGACCAGGTCCGTGGTCGTACCGGGCCACCGCTTGACCTCGAACCGCTCGTGCACGCGCTCGGCCAGCAGCGTGAGCCGCTCCCGCAACGCCGGGTGGACGCCGGCTGGCATGCCGACGAACACCGTCGTCCTGGTGGGTTTCGTGGCCTCGTCGAGCCGCCACCTGATCGACCCGACCCGGTCGAGCACGTCCCGCGCGATCGGCAGCAGCGCGTTCCCGGCGGGCGTCAGCGCCACGTGATGCGTGCTGCGGTCGAACAGCTGCCGGCCCAGCTCGTGTTCGAGGTCCTTGATCCGCTGGCTCAGCGGAGAGGCGGCCATGTGCAGTTTCCGCGCCGCCGCCGAGAAGTTGAGCTCCTCCGCGACCGCGACGAAGTACCTGAGGTGCAGCAGTTCCACGTGATCCAGACTAGGGCGCCCGGTCAGCCCAGGCCGGTCAGCCGCCGTGAGGCCTCGGACTCACCCCACCGGAACCCGATGCGCCGCGACAGCTCCACGGCCTCGCGGTACGACGACTTCGCCTCGTCGGCGCGTCCCGCCAGCTCGTGCACGATGCCGCGATCGACCAGCACGCCCGCCTCGATCTGCCTGTCCCCCACCGAACGCGCCAGCTGCAGCGCTTCCTCGGCGAGTTCCAGAGCGCGGTCCAGCGAGCCCATCTGGCGGTGTGCGTCGGCCATGTTCGCCAGCGCGTGCAGTTCGCCGGACCGGTCGCCGCACGCGCGGAACGTCGTCAACGTCTCCTCGTAGCAACCCAAAGCGGCCGGGAGATCGCCGAGGGCGGCGTGGACCAGGCCGAGGTTGGTGCGCACGTAGGCCGCGCCCTGCGCGTCGGACAGCTCCTCGCGCAACGTCAGCGAGGCCTCCAGCGACGTGACCGCGGCGGGCAGCTCACGACGGCGCCAGTGCACGATGCCGAGGTTGTTGAGCGTCACGGCTTCGAGCTGCCGGTCGCCGAGTGAGCGGGCCAGGGCGAGGGCCTCGGTCCAGTGCTGCTGCGCCTCGGCGAACTTGAAGCCGCGCTCGCACGCGGCACCGAGCTCCTTCAACGCCAATGCTTCCGCGCGCACGTCGCCCAGCGTCCTCGCGGCCTCCAGGGCCAGGGTGTTGAGCGCGGCCCAGTCCGCCACCTCGGAACGGCGGCGGAAGTACCACGAGAGCCCGGCGGCGAACGCGATCGCGTCGGCCGGGGAGGCCTGGTGGGCAGCGGCGATCAGGTTGTCGCGCTCCTCGGCGAGCCAGAGATCCGCCGGGTTGTCCGCCAGTGCCTCCAGGTAGTGCTTGTGCAGCCGTTCCAGTGCCAGCGACCGCTCGGCGGACGACTCAGAGGCGCGGCACCGCTCCCGCGCGAACAACCGCAGCAGATCGTGCAGGGCGAACCGGCCGGGCACCGGTTCCTCGACCAGGTGCGCGTCGGCCAGTTCGGCGAGCAGCTCCTCGACGTCCGGCACGTCGGTCAGCGCCCGTGCCGCCGCCACCGCGAAGTCCGGGCCGTCCAGCAGGCCCAGCAGCCGGAAGACCCGTGCCACGGCAGGAGAGCCGAGCTCGGCGTAGCTGACCTCGAACGCCGACCGCACCGCGACGTCGCCGAGCCGCAGCTCGTCGAGCCTCCGCGTCTCGTCCGCCAGCCGGGCGGCGAGCAGTGCCGCGGTCCACTGTGGACGCGCGGCGAGCCGGGCGCCCGCGATGCGCAGCGCCAGCGGCAGTCCTCCGCACCAGCGCACGAGTTCCGTTGCGTCGCCGACCTTTCCGGCGACGCCGGCGAGCAGCTGAGACGCCTCTTCCAGCGGCAGGGCGCCGAGCTTCACGTACGACGCGCCGTGCAGCGAGGCGAGCGGACGGCGTGAGGTGATCAGCACGGCCGAGCCGGGGCCGGTCGGCAGCAGGCGTTTGACCTGCGCCGCGGTGGCAACGTTGTCCAGCACCACGAGCAGCCGCCGCGACGCCGTGAGCGAGCGGTAGCGCAAGGCCTCCTCGTCACCGGGACGTTCGCCGAGCGCCCGCAGGAACTGGCTCAGGATCCGGTCGGAGGCACCGTCGGACAGGTCCGCGTACAGCTGGCCGTCCGGGAACTGCGCCGCGATCTCGTGCGCCGCCCGCACGGCCAGCGCCGACTTGCCGATGCCCGCCTGCCCGGTGATCACGCACACCGCGACCCGGTCCTGGCGCGGCTGAGCCTTGATCAGGTTCAGCTCGCGCGACCGTCCCGCGAACGTGACCACGTCCGGTGGCAGCTGCCGGATCGCCGACGTGCCAACGGGTTTGGCCCGCAGGATCTCGGCCTGCAGCCGCCGCAGCGACTCGCCCGGCTCGACGCCCAGCTCGTCCTGCAGGACCCGGCGGCACTCCTGGTAGGCGGCCAGCGCCTCGGCCGGCCGTCCCGCACGGTGCAGCGCGACCATCTGCTGCTCGCGCAGGCGTTCGTGCAACGGGTGCTCACGCACCCACTCGTTGAGGTCCGCGACGATCTCCACGTGCCGCCCGAGGTCCAGCTCGGCCTCCGCGCACTCGACCCGCGCGGCCAGCCGCAGCTCCTCCAGCTGGGCGACGACCCCGCGCAAGAGCCCGGAGGCGGCGAGATCCGCCAGCGCGGGCCCGCGCCACAACGCGAGCGCCTCCCGGTAGCGCTGCGGGGTGCGTTCCCTGCGGGCGACGTCGAGCAGCTCGGTGAACCGGGTGAGGTCGAGCTCGGCCGGGTCGATCGACATCAGGTAGCCGGGCGCGCGCGACAGCAGCCGCGAGCCGACGATCTTGCGCAGCTGGTAGACGTAGACCTGCAGGTTCTTCAACGCGGTCTTGGGCGGCGCGTCGTCCCACAGCACGCTGATCAGCCGGTCGACCGACAGCACCCGCCCCGGCTGGGCGAGCAGCAGCGCGAGCACGGCCCGTTGCTTGGGCGGACCAAGACCCACGCGCACGCCGTCGTCGGCGTAACACTCCACCGGCCCAAGCACCCGGAACTCCACAACTCCCGATCGTAACTACCGGATGCATACCGGACACATGCCACGCGGCATGACGTTTGAGCCATGACGAAGACCTCACTGGCCCTGGTGGTGGCACTCGGCACCCTGGCCGCCGCCGTGTCCCCTGCTCAGGCCGTCGAGCCCTACTCCGAGAGCCCGTCCCAGTCGCGCGCCGTCCGTTCCGCCGACGGTTACGACGTGTTCGTCGGTGGCGTCAAAAGAGCCACCTTCAACGTGAGCGATCCCGCATACACGGTCCGTTCGTCGTCTTCTGCTGATGGTTCAGAATCAGCCGTCATCTCCGACTTCGACGGCACGGTCGGCAGGACCCTGCACACGGTCGACCGCTACGGCAAGACCCGTTTCGTCGCACGCGGCGCCATCACGTCAGCGGTGTTCAACGGTCCGACGCTCGCCTACGCCGACGGCGAGAACGTCGTCGTCGACGGCGTCACCGTCGGCAGGCTGAAGGGCCGCGCACCCCAGCTGCTCGGCTTCACCTCCGACGGCACCGGCCTGCTGGCCGTGCAACACCCGGACGCGGCCGACGACAGCACGTACGTCGGCTCGCTGGTCCGTTTCGACGTGAAGTCCGGTGCCGCGAAGCCGTTGCTCAGCAGCGACTCCACGTCCCTGTACCGCGATTTCAAGCTGGTCGACGTCAAGGGCCAGCGGCACGTCAGCTTCATCAAGCACAACGAGATCTACCGCTGCGGCGGCTCCGGGCCGCAGTACCTGGGCCTGGCCACCGAGAACGGCGAGATCCGCTCGTTGGTCGGCGAGACGAAGCACCACTACCGCAGCGCGGTGTGGAGCGCCGATGGCGCGCACGTCGCGTACGAGGTCATGGGCTGCGTGTCCGACAAGAAGCTCGGCCCGAACCAGTTCGACGGCTTCAACGGCGTCTACGTCCAGGACCTGGCGACGCACCAGACCTCGCGGGTCGTCGAGGGTCTGTCGTTCAACTACGCCCTGACCGGCATCAACGGCTCAGAGGCCGTCGTCGGCAGCCCGCAGAAGGGTTACCTGAAGGCGACGGGCCTCAAGGCCGCGACGCTGGACGGCCAGGTCACCACGATGGGCAGGCTGAACCGCGCGGAGTACGTCCACCAGCTGTGGGACACCCGCAACGACTTCAACGGCAACTCCTCCTGCGGCCCGACCAGCGCGGTGATCGACCTCGTCACCTACCAGCTGCCCAACGAGTTCGGCGTGCAGGTCTCGCAGCCGTTCTCGCACTGGTCGAAGTGGGGCCGCTACATCACCGACGAGTTCACCAATGCCGGCACCACCTTCAACCGCACGATGAACGACTGGTCGCGCACCGGCAGCTGGAAGGGCGCCCACGGCTGGATCACCGGCTACTACTGCGGCGGCAACCCGGCCCGACCGTGCGCCTCCTGGGAGTCCGAACGCGACTTCCTGGCCCGCAACGGCGCCGCCGTCCAGCAGGGCAACTTCACCCCGGCCCAGGTCCGCGCGTTCCTCGATCAGGGCAAGTTCGTCATCATGAGCGGTTCGTGGGGCTCGACCGCCGGCCACCTGTCCGTGGTGATCGGGTACCACGACAACGGGTCGTTCTACGTCCACGACACCTATGGCGCGGGCACGGACGGCAGCTACGACGGCGCGAACCAGCTCTACACGTGGAGCTACATCGCGCCTGTGCAGATGTGGGCGGCCTGATCCGCTGAGACCAACGACGGCCCTGCTCCTCCTGCCCGTGCACACCGCGGGTAGGAGGGTTGGGCCGTTCCAGTGACAGCTCGCTTGTGCCGAACGGGTGCACTGGACAAAAAATGGCCACAAAATCCATCGCGGCACAGATTCTAACTCAATCCTGAATGGCGAGTCAGAACATCACCGGTCCGGAGCAGACTCACCCTGCCCGTTCGCGTGAACCTGATCGTCGGCACTCGCCCCGGAAGTACCGTTACGAACCAGCAGCGGGTGCACCCGCCAAGGGGGTCACGAGGATGTAGCCAATGACGTTCGGGGCGAACATACACAGGGCAGGCCGCAAGCCGCCAAAAGCCGGATCAGTCGCGGTTCTGGACCCAGTGGTCGAGGCACTGCGGTCCTACGTGCTCCACGCCGGCGTCATCGGCATCGCGGAAGGCATGCTGGTAATTCTTGCGACAAGTGGAATACTCGGCGCGACGATGACGCAGAACGGCGTCCGCACGACCGGCGTCGCCGCCGTGACGGTGGCCGTTCTGGGCCTGTTCGTTCTTCTTGTCGCCAACAAGCTTGAGTGGCGACGCCAGACCGAACGGGATGAGCGGCTCCTGCGGCATTACTGCGACCTGCTCCACGAACGGTGCGACTACACGTGGCACATCTCGGACTGGCACCAGGTGGTCCAGATCGAGGCGAACGGCGACACCGTGGAGACGATCACGTTCACCGCCGTCTCGGACTGCGAAGCGCTGGACTTCCTCACGTTCTGGGAAGGCCCGAACTGGGAGTGGCCCGAGAAGCACCGGCGAGGAGTCGACGCCCGCGTGCGCAGCGTCGAGGACGAAGGGGAGGGCGGAAGCCGCTTCGACGTCACCACCTGCTGGCTGAGCAGAGGGCGCCTGAAGGTCATGGTGCATTTGAGCGAACCCGCGTCGAGCGGTACCGAGATCCGCCTGGAAGCCGAATTTCGATGGCCCGCGAAATGCCTGCCGTTCATCCAGGGCGCGCCCGAGCAATTCGTCAAGAAGTTCAGCCCCGGCCCGGAGCACCTCGAGTACACGGTGGTGCTGCCGCCCGGCTTCAGCAGCTTTTACGACAGCGTGGGCCTGAAGTCGGGCACCGAACGGTACTCCATTCAGCGGCACATCAACGACGGCGGACGCGAGGAGATCAGGCTCGTGGCCGATGCGATAAGCACCGGCTCACGAGTAGGCATGAAGCTGGACATCAAGTAAGACGGTGCTCACTTGTCGTCTGCTCCACCGCTGCCTCCTTCGCCACCGATTCCGAACACGTAATTCACCACCTGTTGAATTATTTGAAGCACGCTTCGTCATCTGTTTGCCCAACTGAGTCAAGCGCCTTTCGATTGGCGTCAGCCACCAACCGAAGAAAGGCGCAGCAATGAACTGAGCGCCCCAGAAGGGGCGCTCAGCGGTGCTTATCTCAAGTTTATGTCAACACTCGAACGAGTGAGTGCACCGGGGGTACTTGACGCTGGGCGTCAAGTACTTGCTATCGTCTGTCAAGTGGCGACCACCTCGGAGCACGTGGACCTGCGGGACGACCTGATCCGGCTCGTGACGAGCCGCCTGCTCGACCCGCTGGAGATCCTGCTGCCGCAGGCCGATCTCACCGGCCTGCGGCAGTCCGTCGAAGCCGACGCCGAAATGTGGGCGGCCCAGCTGCTGGGCCCCGACGACGCGCTGGCCCGGCAGACCGCCATCCGCCTGATGACCGTCCTCCACCCCGGCGACGCCCCGTTCGACCCGCCCGACGCGTGGTGGACGACGCCGCTGGGCCGCGTGACCGCCCGCCGGGCCGGTCATCCGAGCAGGGAGGGCGTGTCGTTCGGGGTGGCCGGCGCGATGCTCGGCATCACGCGTCAGGGAGTCCACGACCTGGTGAGCCGCAACAAACTCTCGCGTCACCCCGACGGCGGCGTCACCGTCGCCTCGATCCGCGCCCGCCTCGACCACCGGAGAGAATCGTGAAACTGGCTGCCCACGACCACGGTGGCGACGGCCCGCCGATCCTGTTGCTGCACGGCGCCGGAGGCGACAGGTCGGCCTGGGATGTCGTTGCGCCGCAACTGAACGGGCGATGCGTGGCGGTCGATCTGCGCGGTCACGGCCAGTCGCCGGACGGGCCGTGGGACTGGGACGCGGTGCTGGACGACATCGAGTCCACGGCGTCCGGGCTGAGCACACCGTTCGTCGTCGGGCACTCGCTCGGCGGCATCCTCGCCGGGATGTGGGCGCGCCGCCATCCCGACTGCCCCGGTGTCGTGAGCCTGGACGGGCACCGTTCCGCCGCAACGGATCCGGCCAACTACGCGGGGCTCGACGACGTCGAGGAGCCTCTCGCGAAGCTGAACGCGATCTTCACCGCGCAGGAGGAGATGATCACGCGCCCGAACCGCGAGATCACCTCGGCGCTGCGGAGATCGCCGGAGTTCGCGGACGCCCTGCCGGTGTTCGCGGGCGTGACGGTGCCGTTCCTGCTCGTGCTGGCCACGAAGAACCTGCCGGTGCCACCGGAGCTCGTGCCGTTGATGGACGCCCACCGCGCGGGCCTTCGCCGCGACCTGCCGCTGGTGTGCCCCGACGTCGAGGTGCGCGAGATCGACGCGACGCACGGCATGGTCTACGAGCGGCCCGCGGAGGTCGCCGCGATCATCAACGACTTCATCACCCGCTGAACAGCCGGCCGAGCGCCTTGCGGGCCCTGGCCGGGGCGGCGGCGTCGTGCTCCAGCTGCAGGAAGTGGTTGAGCGCCAGCATGATCCCGACGATCTCGTAGATCAGCTGGTCGACGTCGGTGTCCCGGGCCAGGTCGCCGTCGCTGATCGCGCGGCGGATGTGGATGCGCAAATCCCTGCGCCACAACGCGTTCATGCCCGCCAGCGCGTCGCGGACTCGTCCGCTGCGCCCGTCGAACTCGGTGGTCGCGGCCGTGAAGAAGCACCCGCCGGGCAGCACCTCGCGTTCGAGATAGGACACCCAGGCCTCGCAGACCGCCTTCAACCGCGGCAGTCCGGACGGCAGCTGCTTGACGCGTTGGGGCACCTCGCGCGAGAAGACCGCCGCCGCCTCGTCCACCACGGCGAGCTGAAGGCCTTCCTTCGTGCCGAAGTGGCCCAGCAGACCGGCTTTGCTCATCCCCAGCTCGTCGGCGAGCCTGCCGATCGTCAGCCCCTCCAGACCCTCCGCCGAGGCGATGGCAAGGCTCCGCTCCAGGATGCGCTGCCGCGTCTCAAGGGTGTCGGCGACGGAACGACGTGGGCTCACGCACACATCCTAGCCTCTTTAGCTACCGACCGATCGGTTGCTATATTCGCCGCGTCGTCGCCTCGCCGAAGGAGCTCACCTTGTCCGGATCCCGTGTCGTCGCGCTCGGGCACCACCAGCCGCAGCGCGTGCTGACCAACGCCGACCTGGAGAAGATGGTCGAAACCAACGACGAGTGGATCCGCCAGCGCACGGGCATCGCCACCCGCCGCCTCGCGGACGACGAGTCGGTCACGGACATGGCGGCGGGAGCGGCGTCCAAGGCGCTCGCCGCCTCCGGCCTGCAGCCGTCCGACATCGGCCAGGTCATCGTCGCGACCTGCTCCGCGATCGACCGCTGCCCGTCGATCGCCGCGCAGGTCGCCGGCCGGCTGGGCATTCCGAGCGCGGTCTGCTTCGACCTCAACAACGCCTGCGCCGGCTTCTGCACCGCCCTCGCGACCGCCGACCACACCCTGCGCGCGGGAGCCGCCCGCCACGCCCTGGTCATCGGCGCCGAGAAGATGTCCGACCTCGTCGACTGGACCGACCGCAGCAACTGCATCCTGCTCGGCGACGGCGCCGGTGCCGCCGTCCTCAGCGCCGCCGACAACGCCGAGATCGGCCCGGTCACGTGGGGCTCCGACCCGAGCCGCAACAACGCCGTCCGCCTGGTCGACGCCTGGCAGCCGCGCTTCTCCCAGGAGGGCCAGGCCGTGTTCCGCTGGGCCACCAGCGAACTCCCGGCCGTCGCCGCCCAGGCGTGCGAACGCGCCGGCATCACCACCAGGGACCTGGCCGGCATCGTGACGCACCAGGCCAACCTGCGCATCATCGAGGCCATGACCCGCCGCCTCGACCTGCGCGACGGCGTGGTGATCGCCCGCGACGTCGTGGACTCCGGCAACACGTCCGCCGCGTCCGTGCCGCTCGCACTGTCCAAAATGGCCGAACGAGGCGAGCTCCCCTCTGGCGAGCCGGTGCTGCTCTTCGCGTTCGGCGGTGGTCTGTCCTGGGCCGGCCAGGTCATCACCTGCCCGTAGGGACGTACCGGGCGGGCGAGAGGCGAACGGGAACCGCGCGGGAGGTCGCCCGGCGCGCGGTTCGGGTCCGTGCGGTCGTTGACCTTGCGCCGGATATCCGCTGACGAACTGCCCGCAAGCGGTAACGACCGCAGCCCCGCCCGCCCCACGCAACCACGCACGCAAGGCGACCACCCCGCTGGAACGCAACCACCGCAGGGCAACCACCAGCAGACCGCAACACAACAACCGTCCAAAAAGGCCGGTGTGGCGACTCGGGAGCCCGCCGAGCCGCCACACCGTTGGTGACGCACGAGAAGGAGTTCAGCCTGCCGGCGCGGGAACGAGCGCATCGCGCGCGTGGCGTCATCGGTCCGCCACCTGGCCAACGCGAGCGACGTCGGAGTTCGCCGTTCCCGCTTGCCCTGTGCCGGCGGGCTGATACCTCCTGACCGGGTTAAGGCCTCGCGCGTCCTCCGCCCACTCGCACCATCTCCGGCCTCGATCGCGAATGCCTCCGCCGCTGCAAAGGCGGGGACATCGACGACGAGACGGACGGGGGAACGGATGATGCGTGGGCGGCGACCGGTTCGGGCACCTGGATCTGAGTGGTCGGGGCGGCCGGTGGCGCGGCGGCCACCCTGGTCTCCTCCGCGGGTGCGGGCTGGGTCCACACCGAGACGTTCGTGTCCACCGTGTTCTGGCGGAAGAGCTCCGGGGTCTCGGTGATGATCCGGCCCGGCTGTTCGAGGCCGACGATGCCGACCAGCTTGCCGTTGGCGATGAAGCCGGTGAGGCCGTTGACGTCGGTGGTGTCGGTGCCCAGCACCGGCAGACCGGCGCCCTGCACGCGCATGCCGTACTGCTCGGTCCAGAACCGCGGGACCGGTGTGTAGGCCTTGGCGTGGTTGCGGCCCACCAGCAGGTTCTCGGCGGCGGCTCGGCCGCCCTCGACGGCGTTGAGCCAGTGCTCGACGCGGCGGGTGGCGCCGTTGAAGCGCATGTTCGGCCAACGGGCCACGTCACCGCACGCGACGAGGTTCTCGGCGCCGATCACGTGGTTCGTGGCGTCGCACAGCACGCCGTCGCTGATGTCCAGGCCGGAACCGCGCAGCCAGTCGACGGCCGGCGAGGCACCGACGGCGAGCACGACGCACGAGGCGAAGAAGACCTGGCCGTCGGAGAGGTGGATGCCGATGCCGCCGGGCTGGCGCACCCAGTGCTTGATGCCGACACCGGTGGCCAGCCGCACGCCGTGGTGGACGTGCGCCTCGGTGATCTTCTTGCCGATCTCGTCACCGACGATGCCGCCCAGCAGCGCCGGCGAGCGCACGATCAGGGCCACGTCGCGGCCCATGTGACGAACCGAACACGCGAGCTCGCAGCCGATGAAACCGCCGCCGATGACGGCGACGAGCCCCTGCGACTGACGGATGTTCTTGCGGATCGCGACCGCGTCGTCCAGCGTCCGCAGCACGTGCACCCGCGGGTCGTGGCGCGGTGCTCCGCCCATCGCCCTGGCGTCGACGCCGGTAGCGATGATCATGCCGTCGTACTTGATCTCCTCGCCTCCCGGCACCCAGACCGACTGCTTCTTCGGGTCCAGGTGCAACGCGGGTGAGTTCAGCCGCCACTCGGCGTCCAGGTCGCCGGAGAAGTTCAGCAGCGAGTCGTCCGGGTGCCATTCACCGGTGATGATCTGCTTCGACAGGCATGGGCGGTGGTACGGGAGGTGCCGCTCGGCGGACAGGATCGTGATCTGCCCGTCGAAACCCATCTCCCGCAGCCGTTCCGCGGAACGGACTCCTCCGAGCCCGCCGCCGACGACCACGATCCGTTCGCTCACTTCACTCGCTCCCTGATCTCGATCGCGCGCATCGGGCACGCGCGCTGTGCCGCTCGGGCCTGGGCGAAGTGCTCCTCCGGCGGGCGGCGGTTGTAGGTCAGGCGGTTGTCTTCGATCAACTGGAAAACATCCGGCGCCTCCGCCTGGCACGTGCCGTAGCGGTGGCATTTCTCGTTGTTGACGCTCACGTCCATCGCGTCGCCCTCGCCGACACCGGGTTCCTTGCCGCGCTCCGAGTCGAGCATGCCGATGCGCATCAGCACGTCGGGCGGCAGGAAGCGGGCCAGCGACACGGTCGCGGTCGGGACGAGGATGGTGAGGCCGGCGAGCCAGAGAACGGACAGGTTGCCGTTCGCGATGGCGCCGAACCAGGAGTGGACCACGGTGGCGGTCACCACGATGTACGCCGTTTGGTGGAACCTCAGCCACTTGCGGTAGAAGACCTTGTGCCGCATCGACGCCAGGATGGCGATCGCGGCCATGACCTCGAGTCCGACGATGCCGAGCGCGTGCCGGAAGAGGCCGCCGTCCACGAACGGCAGCACCAGCTTGATGAAGCTGAACGTGCCGTTCTGGATCAACGTGAAGGCGAACGCGTGGATGGAACCGAACGCGATCGTCAACGAGGCGAGCACCATGTGCCCGTTCTTCAGTCCCTCACGGCCGGTGAGCTTCTCGGCCCATCCGGTCGCGATGAGCACGCCCCAGGACAACGTGGCGCACATCATGACGTAAGCCAGCCTGGCAGACAGCTGTGCCATCTTCTTGACGCCCGAGTCGAACTCGGAAGCCTGGGCCACCAGGAGCGGAATCTGGCTGGACAACAACTCTTCCTCCGGAAAGAACTTCTCGCGGGAACCCGCCCGGTCCTGTCGTGCAGGAGTGGACACATCAGGGCCGGGCGGGTGGGAACAGGTCCGCGTTGGAGTGCCTCTGACCTTGGGACACCACCTCCGTTTCCCGTTACAGAACGGGGTCTTGCCGACTCACCGCACCGGTCGTCGCGGGCGGAGTACTCGGAGCAGGAGCACCGTGAGAACGGCTCCCGCGGCGGTGACCGAGATGATCACCCACATGTTCGGACCGTCGCCGGAGGCGAGGTTCGCCTTGATGATGCCGCCGGCGGGCTGGGGCTCTGCGAAGGCGGGATCGCCCGCGAGCCCTGTGCTCTCCAGCAACGTCATGTGCTTCATCACCACGTCGATACCGGCCTGCGCGAACCCGCGGATGGTGTCGTTGCGGGTCTGCGTGCGGACTTTCGCGATGAAGTTGAAGACCTGGCCGTGCGCGGCGCGGAGCCTCGCGACGAACGCCTGGTCGAACGCGTCTCCTTCGAGACCGTTCAGCTCGTCCATCCACGACTGCTGCGAGGGGTTCGGCACGTCGGGCGTGGTGAGGTTGAACTGGGCAGCCGTCTTCTTCGTCAGGTTGTCCAGCATCATGTGGTCGAGCATGATCATCTTGCCGATCTGCTTGACCCGCGCGTTCGAAGCCTTCGTGGCCGTGAGTTCGCCCATCGGCATCTCCCACAGGCCCGCCTGGCGCACCTTGTTCAGCAGCTCGCGGTCGTTCGCGGTCAACGGACCCGTCGGGGTGTCCTGCACTCCGCCGGTGTCCGCGGGCTGCGCCTGAGCAGCGAAAGGAGTGGCGAAGAAGAGGAACAACATCGCCAAGACGGTGGCGAGGGCTCTGGTCATCGTCTTGATGTCCTCGTTGTTCGGTGGAAGTCGGTAGGGGTTTCGTGATCGAGCAGTGGACTCAGTAGCCGGACGAACCCGAGGTCGGCGCAGGCGGCGGTGCCTGGTCACCGGTCGGGCTGGGGGACGTGCTCGGCGTGCTGCTGCTCTTGTTCTGCGTGTTGTTCTGCGTTTTGCCGCCGGTGATCTTGGCGCCGTTGGGGGCGGTGACCCACCACGTGCCGCCCTTTCCCTGGCCTTTCAGGTCGCCGGCGACCTTGTCCTCGGCGAAGGTGTACTGCGGGTAGCCCGCGATGGTGAGCTGCTTCGTGCCGTCGGGCCTGGTCAGCGTGCCCATGGAGATCGGGTCGACCCCGGTCGCCATCACCGGCTTGTCCGCGGGGACCGGCTTCCAGGTCTTCGCGCACTCGCCTTCGCAGTTGGACTTCGACGGCTTCGGGGTGTCCTTGTCGAAGCGGTAGAGCGGGAGGCCGTCGCCATCGGTGACGAACCACCCCATGTCGTCCCGGTTGGAGATGAACAACATCATCGCGGCGCTGGTGTCGGCGTTCTTCGCCGACAAACCGCCTGCTCCGGAGCCTCCAGGAGGGGTCTGGTCGCTGCCGCACGCGGTGAGGCTGACAGCCAGTGCCGCCAGGGCGGTGATGGCTTGACCACGTCGCATCGGCAGGTCCTTTCTCAGCTTGGGTACCGAGGAGTACGGACACGATCCGGCAACGGTTCACGGAGTTCGTGAGGAATATTTGCCTCTCGACTTGAGACGCATCATGGGGCAAGGATGTCCCCCGTGGCGCGGCATAGACGTCAACGCGAGTTAGACGAACAATCACCAAGACCGGGGTCTCTCGAGGAAGAGTTGATCCGCCGGCTGTACGAGGAATTCGGCAGCGCCCTGCTGGGACACTGCATGAGGTTGACGGGCCATGATCGACAATGGGCCGAGGACATCGTGCAGGAAACCCTGGTCAGGGCGTGGCGCAACGCCGAGAAACTCGAGCGTGACCCTGTGCTCTTGCGGTCGTGGTTGTTCACGGTGGCAAGGCGGTTGGTCATTGACGACAGACGGAAGAGAAGCGTCCGTCCGCAGGAGTTCGAACTGACCCCTTCGGACGAGTCGCCTTCGGGTGGCGAGGAGGATCGCACCCTCGCAGCGATCGTCGTCGCCGAGGCGATGAACGGTCTCTCAGAAGAGCATCGGGAGGCTATTCTCGAGACATACCTGCGGGATCGCACCGTCGGTGAGGCCGCGGCGGCACTGGGTGTGCCACCAGGAACGGTCAAGTCGCGGGTGTACTACGCGCTGCGAGCGTTGCGGCGTGCGTTGCACGATCGGGGAGAGACGCGGTGACAACGGCACCAGATCACCTCGACGTCGCCGCCTACGTGCTCGGCATCCTCGATGCCGATGAGGTGGAGGCGTTCGAGAACCACCTGACGGAATGTCGCAGGTGTGCCCTTGACCTGCGCGACTTCGCGGTGGTGCCGGACCTGATCGACGAGGCCGACGCGGGCGGAATGCTGCGCGGCACAGCTCCGGAACGCCCGGACGGCAAGTCGGTGCGGGTCATGCTCGACGCGGTCGCCGCACGCAGGAAGCGCAGACGGTGGTTCGTCGCCCAGGGTGTCGCGGCCGCCGCCGCCGGCATCGTGGCGGTGACGGCCGTCGTCACGTCGCTCGTCGTGCGCGGCAGCGACAACGGTTCGAACTCGGCCGCACCCCAGCACACCACGACGACGTCGCAGACGCCGGTGGCGAACAACTCCACCGACTCCTCGATGCGGGTGCAGCAGCAGGACCCGAACAGCGGGGTCTTCACGAAGATCACCGCCTCGGACGAGCCCTGGGGAACCTCGATGGACATCGAGGTCAGCGGCATGTCCGGCCCCAGCAGGGGATCACTCGTCGCCGTCGGGCGCGCGGGCCGCGTCGCCCAGGTCACGTCCTGGTACGCCCCCGAACCCGTGGCCGGGGACAAGAAGACGATCAGGCTCCAGGCGAACGTGGCCATGCGCTGGCACGAGATCGCGACGTTCCGGATCGTGGACGAGAACGGCAAGACCCTGCTCGAAGTCGTCGCTTCCTGACGCTTCCCGACACCAGACCACTGCCCCCGCTGGATCCGTGAGATCCTGTGGGGGCGGTTGTCGTTTTCGGGGAGGCTGTGCACGTGGCGATAGGCCCGTCAGCGGTCGAGCGTTGGCTCGATCTGTCCACAGAGGAGCTGCGCGCTCAGGTCAAGCAGCTCGTGTCCGCCCGGCTACCGGGTGATCACGCTGTGTGGCAGGCGATTCGGCGTCATCCAGCTCTGGTTCCGCGCATCCGCGGTGTCCTCTCCGGACTCGCCGCGACAGCGGCGGGCAGCAAGGACGAGGCCATGCAGAAGGTCTGGATCTCCAAGGCGCGTGCCGCTCTGGACCAGGCCACGCCCGCGCCCGTGAAGGCGGCGCGCAAGCGGGTGGTTGAGGAGGTTCCCGAGAGGGAACCCGAACCCGAACCCGTCCTCGAGTTCAGGCAGCCGGAACCACCCGGGAAGCAGCCGCCCAAGGCCATTCCGACGATGCTCTTCCAGGAGCCCAGCTAGGGCCGCGACCGGGCACCTCACGTCCGACCGGCGAAACACGAGGCAAAGGCTGGAGGCCGCGCCACCCATGGTCGTCTTCGGGTCGTTCATCTCCCTGTCGGGCCTCGCGATCCTGCTCTTCCGCACCGCCGGGCTGGGTGGGCTGAACCCGGCGGTCGTCGGCTGGGTGATGATCGCGCTCGGCCTGCTGTTCGTCGTCCTGGGCGTGCTGCGCAACCGCCGCAAACGCGCCCAGGGCGTCCCGGGGCCGGTCGGCAACCCGATCCAGCGGGCGAAGGCCCTGCCGCGGCTGTGGAAGGCCTGGCGCGGCGGAAAGTACCCGGAGCTGCCGCGCAGCCAGGTGGTGCTGTGGGCGGTCGCGCTCGTCTACCTGATCTCGCCGATCGACGTCCTGCCGGACTTCCTGCCGGTGATCGGCGTGACCGACGACGCGGGCGTGCTGGTGTGGCTGCTCAGCAGCCTCTCCGTCGCGTCAGGCTCGTTCCTGCGCTGGGAGAAGGACCATCGCGACCCGAGTCGCGGGATCGAGGCCCCTTGAGGCCTCCTCGCTCATGATCTCGGCGAGGCCGGGCGAAGTCACGGTGACCGGGCGGAAGCCCAGGCGCTCGTAGTACGGCGCGTTCCACGGCACGTCCCGGAACGTCGTCAGCGTCACGGCGCGGCCGGCCCGCGTCACGTGCTCGATCAAGGCCGCGCCGAGGCCCTGCCGCGCGTGCGACGGGTGCACGCTGACCTGGTGGACGTGCGTGGCACCGTCCACGTCTCCAACCGCGATGAACGCCACGGGCACGCCCTGCTCCCCCACGACGACCCAGACCTCGTGCTCTGCCAGCGCTTCCAGCGACATCGGGTCGTCGTCGGCGATCTCGGGCATGCCGATGTCGCGGAACGCCTCCCCGGACGCGTTTTCGATCTCCTGGAGGTACGGCAGTTCGGCTGGTTGGGCGAGACGGATCAACACGCCCGCAATCCTGGTAGGTCGGACGCGAGCACCGCACCTGAATAACGTTAAAGTCCGACCTGATGCGAACCAAGTCCGTGCGCGTCCTCCTGGTCGAGGACGACGATGGCGACGCCCTGCTCGTCGAGGCACTGCTCGAAGAGGCGAGGGCGCCGTTCATCCTGTCGCGCGCCTACACGCTCGCCGAGGCGGAACGCATGCTCGGCGACGCCGAGTGCGTGCTGCTCGACCTCGGTCTGCCCGACTCGCAGGGCCTGGACAGCCTCTACCGGCTGCTGCGCACGCCGGACGCGCCCGCGATCCTGGTGCTGACCGGGCTGAACGACGAACGCGAGGGCATCGACGCGGTCGCCTCCGGTGCCGAGGACTACCTCATCAAGGGCCAGGTCGACGGCGAACTGCTGCTGCGCGGCGTCCGGTACGCGGTCGAACGCCGCCGCGCCGAGGACGCCCAGCGCCAGTTGCGCGAAGCCAAGCTGATCGCCGCGGAACGGTCCCGCCTCGAACGCGGCCTGCTGCCTCCCCCGCTGCTCAAGGGGTCCGACCTCGACCTGGAGGTCCGCTACCAGCCCGGCGGCCAGCGCATGCTGCTCGGCGGCGACTTCTACGACGCGGTCGGCCTGCCCGACGGCTCGGTGCACGCGATCATCGGCGACGTCTGCGGCCACGGCCCGGACGAGGCGGCGCTCGGCGTGTGCCTGCGGATCGCCTGGCGGGCCCTGGTGCTCGCGGGTGAACCGCCGGAGAAGGTGCTGCGGACCCTGGACCAGGTGCTCGTCGCGGAACGGCACGGCGAGGGCATCTTCACCACCGCCTGCGTGGTCACCGTGGCACCGGACCGGCGTTCGGCCCGCTACTTCCTGGCCGGGCACCCCGAGCCGTTGCTCGTGGCCGGCCAGCAGATCGTCGACCTGCCGCCGTCGAAGGTGGGCGTGCCGCTGGGCGTGCTGCCCGACTACGCCTGGACCGGCGTGGACGTGCCGCTGCCGCCCGGCTGGCAGCTCGTCTGCTACACGGATGGACTGATCGAGGGCCGGGTACCCGGTGACACCGATCGGCTCGGCGTCGAGCGCCTGTGCGAGATCCTGCGCGGCCTCCTGCGGCAGGGCCCGGACTGGCTGGACCCCCTGATCGCGGAGGTGACGGAGCTCAACGGAGGGGAACTCGACGACGACATGGCCGTGCTGCTGCTGAAGGACCCCGTGTGAAGCTGACGGAACGGTTGCCGGCGAGCCGCCTGCTGATCGCCATCGTCACGATCCTGCTGGCCATGACCGCGGTGGCGATCGCGTCCACGGTCGTCGCGCTGGACTCGCTCGCCGACGCCCGCGGGCAGTCCATCGACCGGATCGCGCCCGCGGAACGCCGCGCGAAGGACCTGAGCCGTGCGCTGCTCGACCAGGAGACCGGCCTGCGCGGATACGTGCTGACCGGCGAGATGGAGTTCCTCAAGCCGTACCTGGACGGGCAGACCGAGGAGATGCGGTCCGCGAAGGACGTGCGCGACCTCGTCGGCGACGTCAACGGCCGGGTGCAGCACATCGAGGACCTCGCGCGCGAGTGGCGGACCCAGTACGCGGAACCCACGATCGCCGCGGTCCGCCAGTCCGGGCCCGTCACCACGACCTCGCAGGACAACGACCGCGGCAAGACGCTCTTCGACCAGGTCCGCACCGAGCTCGACCGGTTGCAGGCCGACATCGGCCACCTCGGTGCGGGCGCGCGCGACGACGTGAACCACGCGGCGACCGTCGTGCTGTGGCTGGTGATCGGCGTGGGCGTGCTGCTGGTCGCGGTGATCGGCGGGCTGTCGCTGCTGCTGCACCGGCTGCTGGTCACGCCGCTCTCGGAGCTGGCCGAGCAGGTCAGGCAGGTGGCGTCGGGCGACTTCGAGCACGAGATCGACGCGCACGGCCCGCGCGAGACGGTCATGCTCGGCGAGGACGTCGACGCGATGCGCCGCCGGATCGTGCACGAGCTCGCGACGCTCGACGCGGCGAAGTCCGAGCTGCAGCGGTCCAACTCCGAGCTGGAGCAGTTCGCCTACGTCGCGTCGCACGACCTCCAGGAGCCGCTGCGCAAGGTGGCGTCGTTCTGCCAGCTGCTGCAACGGCGCTACGGCGGCAAGCTCGACGAACGCGCGGACCAGTACATCGAGTTCGCGGTCGACGGCGCGAAGCGGATGCAGGGGCTCATCAACGACCTGCTGGCGTTCTCCCGCGTCGGCCGCATCACCCGCGAACGCACGATGGTCGACATCGGCGAGATCGTGCGGCACCTCGTCGACAGCTTCTCCGAACGCATCGAGGAGACCAACGCCCGGATCGTGGCGGAGAACCTGCCTTCCGTGCGGGGGGAGGCGTCCCTGCTCAGCGCGGTGTTCCAGAACCTCATCAGCAACGCGTTGAAGTTCCGGGGCTCCTCGGATCCCGTGGTCAACATCGAGGCGGAGCGCGACGGGGACATGTGGAAGTTCTCGGTGCACGACAACGGCATCGGGATCGAGCCGGAGTACGCTGACCGGATCTTCATCATCTTCCAGCGCCTGCACCCGAAGGACGCCTATCCGGGCACGGGCATCGGCCTGGCGATGTGCCGGAAGATCGTCGAGTACCACGGCGGGACCATCTGGCTGAAGACCGACGTGGACGCGGGCACGACGTTCGAGTTCACCCTGCCCGTCGCCGAGGAAGATTTGGCTGAGGTACCGCATGAATGAGACACCGCTGACCGTGATCGACGTCCTGCTCGTGGAGGACGATCCCGGTGACGCGCTGATGACGCAGGAAGCGTTCGAGCACCACAAGATCCGCAACACCCTGCACGTGGTGAAGGACGGCGTGGAAGCGCTTGCCTTCCTGCGGCGCGAGGGCGAGTTCGCCGACGCGCCGCGGCCGGGCCTGATCCTGCTGGACCTCAACCTGCCCCGCAAGGACGGGCGCGAGGTGCTGGCCGAGGTGAAGGCGGACGCCGAACTGCGGTCTATCCCGGTCGTCGTGCTGACCACTTCGGACGCCGAAGAGGACATCCTGCGCAGCTACAGCCTGCACGCCAACGCCTACGTCACGAAGCCGGTGGACTTCGAACGGTTCATCGAGGTCGTCCGCCAGATAGACGACTTCTTCGTCACCGTGGTGAAGCTGCCCCGCTGATCACGCCGGCGCTGAAGTCGAGGCAGGACTGGCAGATCTCCGCCTCCGCGCCGCGGTGGACCGGCTTGGTCTCGCTGCAGAACGAGCAGTCGCCGACCTCGGCGACCTGAGCGGCGGCGACGCAGATGTCGCAGATGAGCGCGGCCGGACCGGCCATCATCTTGCCGGCCTCATCGCCCGTCCGCCCGCAGAACCAGCACTTCTCGGTGCGCTTGGACTGCTCCACGATCTGGTGCACGCGCTGGTGGCTCATCTTCAGCGCTTCCGCGATCTCGCGCATCGAGCCGCCGGCTCGGTGCAGACGCAGCACGCTGTGGTGGTAGACGGCCTTGGCGATGTCGGCTTGGTCCTGCGCGGCGGCCGCGAGCGTGCCGGCCTTGCGCGCTGACGCGAGCAGTTCCTCATCCAGAGTCATGCCGTCTAGGGTAGCTAGACGCGTCTAGGTTGTCTAGACACTAGTCCAGGCTTCGCACGATCAACGGGTCGTCGTCGGCCTGCACGACCCACTGCTGCTCTTCACGTGGCTCTGGGATCACGGGCGCCCACAGCCCGTCCCCTCCGGGCCTGACACCTTCATTCGGGAAAGTCATGCCTTTTGGCTACCCGTTTGCCCGGAACGTATACCCGACAACATGGTCGTGATGGCTTCCATGACCCGCGTGGTGGCCTCGTCGAGCACCTCGGCGGTCAGTTCCAGGTCGTACAGGTCGGACAGGTCGACCGGTGCACCCGCGACCACCTCGACCTTCTTGCGGGGCAACAACCTCGGCAGGATCGTGCCCCTGGGCAGCAGGTCCTGCGTGCCCCACTCGGCGACCGGGACGACCGGCACGCGGCTCTCCAGCGCCATCCGCGCGACCCCCGACTTGCCCTTCATGGGCCAGTGGTCGGGGTCGGTGGTGAAGGTGCCCTCGGGGAACACCATCACGCACTCCCCCGCCCGCAACGCCTCCACCGCAGGCTTCAGGGCCTGGGCGGCCTTGACCGTGCCGCGCTCCACCGGGATGTGGCCGCCGGAGTGCATGACCCAGCCGATGACGGGCGTGCGCCACAACGACGCCTTCGCGAGCACGCGCGGCACCCGGTTCGACATCAGCGCGAACACCACTGCCGCGACGGTGTCCGCGTTGGACAGGTGGTTGAACGCGAGGATCACGCCGCCGTTGCCGGGCACGTGCTGCCTGCCGCGCACGCGCAGACGCACGAACAGCACGACGATCGGCCACAACACGTCGATCGCCAGGGAGAACCAGAAACCCCGGCCTCTGCGGGGCATCTTCCAGGTCCAGGCGGCCAGCTCAAGCGGTGTCACGCTGATATTCGAGCACGCCGGCGTTCACCGTTCTGGTCAATTCACCACGTTCGACCAGAACGTCGAGGTGTGCGGCCGTCTCGCCGACGGCCAGCACCTGGTTGAACATGTCGAGGTCGTCGAACCGGCGCTGACGACGCGTCCAGCCGATCTTGCGGGCGGTCTCGAACGCGCTGCCGCTGACCGCCTTGAGGATCTCCTCCAGCCGCTGCTCGTGGTGGTGCAGCAGCTCGTCGACGCGGGCGTGCGAGCTGTCGGTCACCGGGCCGTGCGCGGGCAGCAGCTTCAGGTCGGGCAGCTCACGGGTCAACCGGAGCGACGTCAGGTAGTCGCCGAGCGGGAGCTCGGGGCGCAACGGCTCGAAGCCGATCGACGGCGTGATGTGCGGCAGCACGTGGTCGCCGGAGAAGAGCACCTTGGCGGTGTGGTCGACGAACACGACGTGGCCGCGCGTGTGACCGGGCGTGGGGACCACTTCGAGCTTGCGGTGTTCGAGGTCCAGGGTGCTGCGGACGAGCCACTCGTCCGGCTCCTCGTAGCCACGCCGGGCGTCGTCGACGTTGACGTGGTGCATGACCCTGATCCACGTCTCCGCCAGCTCGTTCGCACCCCATTTGCGCAGGTCGTCGACTTGCTGGTCGCTCTGGCCGTGCAGGATGTGCCGCAACGACGGCTGTTCGCCGAGCCCGAGGCCGATCTTCGCGCCGAACAGGCGGCGCAACGACACCGCCATCGTGAAGTGGTCGCGGTGCACGTGCGTGACGAGGAACCGCCGGATGTCCTCGAACCCCTTGTTCAAGGTGCCGAGCGCGGCTTCCAGCTGGTCGCGGGCCTCGTCGAGCGCCCAGCCCGAGTCGACGAGCACGAGCCCGTCGCCGTCGGAGATCGCGTAGACGTTGACCGCGCGCAGGCCGTCGTTCGGCAGCGGCAGCGGGATCCGGTGCACTCCTGGTGCCACCTCGAACGCGCCCGGTTCACTCCACACGCCCGCTCACCTCATTGTCAGCGCCAACGTTGTTCGCGTACGCAACTACTACCGGACGGTAACACGGTATTCGGGGTGCTTGTCGATGTACTTCGCCACGAACGGGCAAAGTGGCGAAACCTTGATGCTACGGGCAACGGCGTCGTCGAGCGCGAACTTGGCGAGCTGCGCGCCGAGGCCCTGGCCGGCGTAGGCCTCGTCGACCTCGGTGTGCACCAGGGCGATGACGTCACCGACCATCCGGTACTCCAGGAACCCCGCGAGCGCGCCGTCGACGTGGACCTCGTACCGGTTTTCGGCGCTGTTGTCGATGACCATGCGCCCATCTTGCCCGCTCAGTGGAAAATGATCCGCATGGACGTCTACCTGCTGATCCTGGGCGACCACCTGCCCAACCCGTGCACGGGCGAGGAGGTGTCGCAGTCCGACCGGCTGCGGGCGATGGTCGAGCAGGCGGTGGTGGCGGAGGAGACCGGGTTCGCGGGCGTCGCGATCGGCGAGCACCACTTCACCCGGTACATCGTGTCCGCGCCCGAGCTGCTGCTGGCGGCCGTGGCGGCGCGAACGTCCACTCTGAAGCTCTCCACCGGCGTGACGCTGCTGGCGCACCGCGACCCGGTGCTGGTCGCCGAGGCACTGGCCACGTTGGACGTGCTGTCGAACGGCAGGGCCGAGCTGATCGTGGCGCGCGGGGTCGACCAGCAGACCGACGCGGCGTTCGGGGTGCAGCCGGGCGAACTGCGGGAGCGGTTCGAGGAGCACCTGCGGTTGCTGCTCAAGCTCCTGGAGGAACCGGGGGTGAGCTGGGACGGCCGGTTCCGCGGGCCGCTGAGCCACGTGACCACGACGCCGCGGCCGGTGCAGGCGCCGCGGCCGACGGTGTGGATCGGGTCCGGCTCGGCGGTGTCGGCGGATCTGGGCGCCGAGCTGAAGATGCCGCTGATGCTTCCGTCGACGCTGCGGGATCCCGCGATCTACGCGGACGTCGTGCGCCGGTATCGCGAACGGTTCCCCGCTGGACGTGTCGGCGTGCCGAGCCATGTGTTCGTGGCGCACGACAACGCGCGCGAACGGTGGCGGCCGCATCTGGCCGAGTACGCGCGGTTCGCGGACCCGTGGCGCGGTGACGGCGACATCGATGTGAACGCGATCATGGACGGCGCGGCGGTGTGCGGCACACCGGAGGAGGTCGCGGACCGGCTGAACGCGTTGGCGGAGTTGCTGTCCATCGACACGCACCTGGTGATGGTCGACATCGGAGGCATGCCGCACGAGTCGGTCGTCGAAACGATTCGCCTTTTCGGTGCCGAAGTGCTGCCGAAACTTGTTTAACACCAACGGTGCCAAGGGTTAACACAGATCCGCGAGGATTCCCGGTGTGGGCATCACCGTCATCGGCATCACGCATCCGGGTCAGGTCGGGGCACTCCCCGGCGGCACGAACGTGCTGGTGCTGGCCGACGACGGCACGTACGCCGACGAGTTCCTCGACACCGACTTCGGCGCGCATCAGCTGGTGGTGCGCGCACACGGGCGCGGGTCGGCGTTCTTCGGGGTGGCGGACAAAGCCCGTGAGCTGGGTGCGGACCGGGTCCTCTTCGGGGGTGTGCACGACACCGCCGCTTCGTTCGCCGTCGGAGAGGACCCCGTGCTCGTGCTCGGCGTGCGCCCGCCGGGTGGTCCGATCACGTGCAACGCGGCCTTCCTCGACTGGCTCGACCGCTGGCCGCGGCCGGCGAGCGCCTACCGCAGTGACGTGGACCACTGGCTCGCCGAGAACGCGCTGAGGGAAGGCCTCCGCGTGGAATTGGTTACCTGGCGAATGCAACCGTCCGTCCCAATGCGACGGAAGTTGACGGCCTAGTCACCCGAAGGCGGAAGACGCTTGTCCCGCCGGTGAAATATCGTTTCCCCGCAACCACGTGCAGACGCGCACGCACTGGAGCTGAGAGGTTTCTCAGCGTGTCCACTCGGGGGTAGGGGCACACTGGTTTCAGGGTTCTCTCAGGGGAGAACCTGACCCTTCGGTGCGCTCGTGTCGCCGAAGATGGTGCGCACGAAAAGCCCACAGGAGGGGACTGAAGGTGAGCGCGTCCGAAGGTGTCGCGGCCAGAGCCGTCGACGTGTGGAAGGAATACGGGTCCGGCGATGCCGCCGTGACCGCGCTCGCGGGGGTGAGCGTCGAGCTGGAGAAGTCCCGGTTCACGGCGATCATGGGGCCGTCGGGGTCGGGCAAGTCGACGTTGATGCACTGCCTCGCGGGCCTCGACGACGTGACCCGCGGCGAGGTGTGGATCGGTGACACCTTGGTGACCGGGCTGAAGGACCGCGGTCTCACCGAGCTGCGGCGGGACAAGGTCGGCTTCATCTTCCAGCAGTTCAACCTGCTGCCGACGCTGACCGCGGAGGAGAACATCACGCTGCCGCTCGCGATCGGCGGCAAGAAGGTCGACCGCGAGTGGTTCGACGTCGTGATCGACACGGTGGGTCTGAGGGACAGGCTGACCCACCGGCCGACGCAGCTGTCGGGCGGCCAGCAGCAGCGTGTCGCTTGTGCGCGTGCGCTGGTGTCGCGACCGGACGTCGTGTTCGCGGACGAGCCGACCGGCAACCTGGACTCGCAGTCCGGTGCCGAGGTGCTGGGGTTCCTGCAGCGGTCCGCCCGTGAGTTCGGGCAGACGATCGTGATGGTCACGCACGACCCGAACGCCGCTTCGTACGCGGACCGAGTCATCTTCCTCAAGGACGGCCACATCGTCCGCGAGCTGCTGTCGCCCTCTGCGGAAGAGGTGCTGGACACGATGAAGCACCTCGACTCGGTCGCGGTGCAGAATGTTTAAAGCGACGATCAAGAGCTTGCTGTCGCGCAAGCTCCGGCTGGTGCTGTCCGCGCTCGCGGTCGTGCTGGGCGTGATGTTCGTGTCCGGTTCGTTCGTGCTGACCGACACGCTGCAGCGGTCGTTCACCGACATGTTCTCCACGGTCTACGCCAAAGTGGACGTCTCGGTGGCGCCCAAGAAGGAGAAGGGCAAGCAGCCGGAACTGCTGACGCCGCAGGCCGTCGCCGAGGCGAAGACCGCTCCCGGCGTGGCGGAGGCCCACGGGCTGGTGCAGGGCTCGGCACGGCCGATCGGCAAGAACGGCAAGGTGATCACCACCTCCGGCGCGCCGCGGTTCGGCTTCGCCTGGACCGGGCTCGGGCAAGAGGAGCTCCGCGACGGCCGGGCGCCGAACGCCGACGACGAGGTGGTGCTCGGCGCGTACCTCGCCTCGACCGGTGGCTTCAAGGTGGGCGACGAGATCGGCATGCTCACGTTGCAGCCCAAGAAGACCTTCAAGGTCGTCGGCATCTACGGCTACCCCGGTGGCCGTGACTCGATGGGCGGCGAGCTGTCCACCGGGTTCACCGAACCCGTGGCGCAGCAGCTGCTGCTGGGTAAGAAGGACGTCTTCACCGAGATCCGGGTCAAGGCGGCGAACGGCACGTCCGCCGACACCCTGCGCGACGCGGTCGCGGCGAAGATGGGCTCCGGCTACGACGTGAAGACCGGTGCCACGCTGGCGAAGGAGCAGGCCGACCAGATCAACGAGGGCCTGAAGTTCTTCAACTACGTGCTGCTCGGCTTCGCCGGCATCGCGTTGTTCGTCGGCATCTTCATCATCCTCAACACGTTCTCCATCATCGTCGCGCAGCGCACGCGGGAGCTGGCGCTGCTGCGGTCGATGGGCGCCTCACGCGGCCAGGTCATCGGCTCGGTGGTGCTGGAGGCGATCGTGATCGGGCTGATCGCGTCGATCGTCGGTCTCGGCGCGGGGGTGGGCGTCGGCGCGCTGCTGGCGGGCATCTTCAGCCGGATCGGCGGCGGCAACCTGCACCTCGCGGGCCTCGGGGTGCCGATGTCGGCGGTGATCTCGTCGTTCGCGGTCGGCATCGTCGTGACCGTGGTCGCGGCGGTCATGCCGGCGCTGCGGGCGTCGCGGATCGCGCCGGTCGCGGCGATGCGGGAGGCGGCCACGCCGGACCGGCCGCTGACCAAGGTCACGATCATCGGCGCGCTGGTCGTCGCACTGGGCGGCACGGCGCTGGGCTTCGGCTTCAGCAGGGCGTCGCTGACGTTGATCTTCGGCGGCATCCTGGTCGCGTTCGTCGGCGTGGCGCTGCTGACCCCGTTGCTGTCCAAGCCGATGGTGTCGCTGATCGGCCGTCTGCTGTCGTGGTCGATGCCGGGCCTGCTGGGCCGGCGCAACTCCGCGCGCAACCCGCGCCGCACCGCCATCACCGCGGCCGCGCTGATGGTCGGCATCTCGCTGATCACCGGCGTGAGCGTGGTGCTGACGTCGGCGACCAAGTCGATCGAGAAGCTGGCCGCCGGTCAGCTGCAGACCGACCTGATCATCTCCGGCGAGGGTCAGATGGAGGGCCAGCAGGCGACGTTCGCGCGGGACGTGCTGACGAAGGTCGAGAAGACCGACGGCGTGAGCTCGGCGTTCGGCTGGTCGCAGGACGGCGTGCTGCAGGGCGACAGCCAGCTGTTCGCCGTCGCGGTCACCGACGTGCCCGCGATGAAGACCATGTTCGGGCTCAACCCGAAGTCGGGTGACATCGCGGCGCTGAAGGACGACCAGCTCGCGGCACCGGAGGACCTCGCCGCGGAGAAGGGGTGGTCGGTCGGCAGCACGGTGAAGCTGCAGCTGGCCAAGGGCGACGCCCGCACGTTCACGGTCGGGTTCGTCTGGGCCAAGTCGCAGGTGCTGCAGAACGCCGTGGTGCTGCCGGAGTCGGCGGCGCGCAGCTTCCGGTCCGACCAGATCAACCAGGCGTTCGTGCAGGTGAAGCCGGGGGCGAACGTGGCGGACGTGCAGAAGCGCGTCGAGCCGCTGTTCACCGACAACCCCGAGATCACCGTGCAGGACCGCAGCGCGTTCGTGAAGCAGACGACCTCGCAGTTCGACACGGTCCTGTTGATGATCCAGATCCTGCTGGCGCTGGCGATCCTGATCGCGGTCCTCGGCGTCATCAACACCCTGGCGCTGTCGGTGATCGAGCGGACCCGTGAGCTGGGTCTGCTGCGGGCCATCGGCATGCGGCGGTCGCAGGTGATGCGGATGATCACCGTCGAGTCGGTGGTGATCTCGGTGTTCGGCGCGGTGCTCGGCCTCGCGGTCGGCGTGGCGCTGGGCCTCGCGACCGTGCAGGCGTTGAAGGACCAGGGCATCTCGGAGATCGGGTTCCCCTGGGCCACCATGGTCCAGTACCTGGTGGTGGCCGCGTTCGTCGGCGTGATCGCGGCGATCCTGCCGGCGATCCGCGCCGCCCGGCTCAACGTGCTGGACGCGATCGCCTACGAGTGATGGGCACGCAGGGGCCGCTGACCGTCCGCCGGCGCGTTCGGCGGCCAACTCCAGCTGCAGCACCGCCGCCACGGCACGCTCCCTCCCCGAAGCAACAACTGGCTTCGGGGAGTTCACGCCCAAGTGG